>JAITOS010000150.1 GCA_031289815.1 Peptococcaceae bacterium
CCGTTGACCGGCTGGAATTCGGCGAGCTGTTCATCGGTTAGCTCCGGGCAATCTTCGGTATACCGGATCGGGCGTAGGGCCGCCGCTTTTATCCGTGCGAGCTGTTCACCAGTCAGCTCGCTCCCAGCCATAAGGGTATGTCTCACTAGCGCCATAAATCCTCCGTTCCCTAAGGTTCCCACTCCGTAAAAACCGCCCGGTGTTCATCGCTGGCCGGGGGGTATCGGGCCGGGATAAATGGCCGCCGCCCTAAAGGACGGCGGCTTTAAAAGGCGCCTGGCGCCAACAGCGGTTTTATACCGGCCCCCTTGGTATGCTATCTTATCCCCATTATGCAGCCATCCCCAGATGAACCAACAGGACAGGCGAACAAGGCCCGGAGGGCGCGGGTGAAAGCCCTCGGCCTCTACCCCCTGGAAACCTGGTGGAAAATCGGGGATCGGATCTTCATCGCCGAAGGCCGGGAGCCGAAAAGCAAAAACCAGCGGAAGGAATCCATGAAAAAGCGGACAGCGTATTTCTTAAAATTGACTCCGGTTTATCCCGCCGCGAAGTTTCCCGTAAACTGGCTGGTATTATAGCCCAAAAAGGCTACTGCGGCGGCCTTGTTATCGTGTATTTTACCAGAACCGCCGAATTGTTCCGCTGGAATATCGACGACCTTAAATAAAAAATCCGGGCCCTGCTGTACCCGGCGGCTATCCGGGGCGGCCAACAGCGGCTTTCACCGCCCGCTTCTGTCAACGGGTTACCCGACTGGCTGGCCGGGGATGCCGCCCGCCGTTCAGTTGATTGGAAGGCGAGGGTCCCCGCCCTGAAGGGCGGGGTTCTTCATTATTCATAACCCGATTGGAGTAGCGCTTTAACTTGATCTGCGTCGGCAAGGGTCAATACTTTTTTAACAAGTTCTACGCATTTGTCCTTTCTGAGCGAACAGAGCAGTTTCCGCGCGGGAAGAATTTTCGAGGGGCTCATTGAAAGTTCACGGATATCCATTCCGACAAACAACGGCAACAGCAGAGGATCGCCCGCGGCTTCACCGCACATGCCGCACATGATGCGCGCTTTAGACGCGGCCCCGGCCGCCATGGAAATTAAACGCAGCACCGCCGGATGATACGGCGAAAGAAGATGTTCAACATTGGGGTTTCCGCGCTCCGCGGCGAGCGTATATTGGGCAAGGTCATTGGTGCCGATTGAAAAAAAATCCACCTCTTCCGCGAAATGTTCCGCGAGTACCGCCGCGGAGGGAATTTCAATCATTATGCCGATTTTTGGTTTACCAACGGCTGTCCCTTCCCCGCGGAGTTCGTCCGCCGCCCGCGCGAGCAGATCCTTCGCGGCTAAAAGTTCCCGCATCGAGGAAATCATCGGAAACATGATACCCAGATTCCCGAAAGCGCCCGCCCTGAGCAGCGCACGCAGCTGCGGCATAAAAATATCTTCCCTTGACAGGCACAGACGGATTGCGCGGCACCCCAGGAAAGGATTCTCCTCGCGCGGCAAATGAAGCGCGGGAAGTTCTTTGTCTCCTCCCACGTCCAGGGTGCGGATGATGACAAATTTACCGCCCATTGCCCGCAGCACCGTTTTGTACGCCTCAAACTGTTCATCTTCGGTGGGTATGTCGCCGCGGTTCATATACAAAAATTCGCTGCGGAAAAGCCCGATGCCTTCCGCGCCGTTATCGCGGGCGGCAGATACATCGGAGGGGATTCCGATGTTCGCGCAGATATGGAAGCGCTCGCCGTCCGCGGTTACACTTTCACGGTTGAGATAGGCGGTATTTTCCACAGCCTCGTGTTTAAGTTTTTGGCTGAGCAGCCGGAATTCGTTAATGTCGTTGTCCGTTGGATGAAGGACCAGGTCGCCGTGTACCGCGTCTAAAATCGCGGGCGCGCCGTTCACGTCAAGGGCATCCCAGCTTTCCGTCCGCACCATCGCCGGTATGCCTAGGGTTGAGGAAATTATCGCCATGTGCGAAGTGGGGCCGCCCAGCCGGACGGCGATTCCCGCGACGCGGGCGGTATCCATCCCCGCCATGTCAGAAGGAGCCAGGTCATCGGCCAGAATAATGACATCCCTGTTGATTTTGGACAGGGATTGTTTGGGGATGCCGAGTATATTTCTGACTACAATATCTTTGATATCCGCCATATCCGCGGCGCGTTCTTTAAATATGGGATCGTCGCTTCCCGTAAAAAGCTCAACCAATTCGCTGAATTGTTTTTCCGCGGCGTGGGCGGCGTTCAGGGACCGGGTGCGGATCATGTCCAGTATAGGCTGTTCAACGGAATACTCGTCTTTCAAAATTGACAAATGAGCGTCAAAAATGCCGGCTTCCGTTTCCCCCAGCCGTTCCAGCGCGTCCGCATAAAACTGTTCAACTTCAACAACAGCGCGCCGCAGCGCGCTCAAAAAGCGCCCGGTTTCCTGTTCTATATCAGCCGCCGGTTCTTCGGGGATTTTGACGGCTTCTTTTTTGAAAAGCATTATTTCCGCGAAACCGGCGCCCGGTGATACCGGCCTGCCGCGTAATACGGTTCGTTCTTTCCGCATATTAAACTCCCGCTGATTCGCCAAGGCCGGACTTGACCGCCGCGACGACAGCGTCAAGGGCCCGCTGTTCGTTTTCCCCCTCGGCGATCAGCTCTATTTCCTCCCCGCATTTTACGCTGGCGGCAAGCACGTTCACAATGGATTTTCCATTGAACAACTTGTCGTTCTTTTTGATTTTAATGGCGCAGGGCTGGGCAAGCGCTACCTTGATAAAAGCGTTGGCGGGCCGCGCGTGAAGACCCGTTTTGTTTGTCACCGTTACAATTTCACTTACCATTCAATTACCTCCAATCCGCGTTTTCCCGTTAAGCCTGTCCCTCATTTTTGTTTCAGGCAGCGAGTGCATAAAATAATAAATTTCCTCACGGGGAATTTCATAACCGTAAGGATTAAAAACCGCGCCTATTATATTCTCCAGAAGCGAAAACCAATTTTTCTTCCCGCTAATCAGGTTTTCGGCCTCATCGTCCATTTCCAGCGCGTTGCCGTTGACGATCCGTTCCAGCATGCTCGCCGTGTGCATGAAAATAAGCATTTTAAGCTCATCGGACAGCGGTTCCGTATATACTTTTTGTTCCAAAATATTTATCAGGTGGAATATTCCGGACACACCGCCGTTTGCCTCAACGTTAGGCGCGATATATCTGAACGCGTCTCTAAGGACGCTTTCCTGGGGAATGTCGGCGGAATCCGCGCTGTCTGGGTTCACCTGGTAAAAACTGTAATTCCAGTCATTCAAAATTGTCGAAATATAGTACATTCCGTTGGCGGTAAAAATTTTATCAGACAGAAGGAATGGTATATTGGGGATTCCCAGATTGATTGTTCCCACAATAAGCTTGAGCGAATCCCCGTAGGCGGCCGCCTTGCCGAAAACATCATCGAGGGTGCTCATCGCGATAATCGTAAGATGCGGAACATACGACAGTTTTTGCTCCAGTATCTCCTTGATGCGTTTCGCGCTGCCGATGCCGGTTACGCAGACCGTTAGAATAATCTTGGTCAGAAACGTTTTACGCGATTTTTCAAGCAGCGCCGGTAAATTCACCTTTTGGATATCAAAAAAGTACAGCAAGGATTCGCAGTGGCTTTCGATGACCTGTTGAAATATTTCATCCAGTGGGCGGTCGTACGTAAGCGTCGTTTTACACGCGCATATCATTAAATGATGATCGAGGGATGGAATAATGCGGCATTTTACGCCGCTGGCCTTGCGAATTTCGTTTTCCAATCCCGTAAGCATGTCAATATCCGTGAGGATAAGGTTGCCTTCGGCGCCGTGAAACATTTTAACGCTGTCGCAGATCATCTCAAAAACGTTAAACATGCTGTCCGTGGATTTTCCGCCGACCCAATGAATAAGGCCCGGCGTCAATACCGTATTGAAAAAATTGCCAAGAGCCGCCGCCGCTTGGCTGTTATGTGAAACCAGCGTTATCCAAACGCCGGGGTTTTTTGTCTTTTTCCTGCCTTGATACAAAAACATGGCAAGAAAATTTAATTCATCGCCGGTTATTTCCGTGCCCAGAGACAAGGCAAGCCATTCTTCGTATTTGGAAACAAACTGGAAATCCCTTGGATTGGATTGCGCGAGTGAACGGAAATCCCCGGGGAACAGCGGCATGGGTGAATGCATCCGGTCAATGTATTGGCTGATATGCATGGCCAGCAGCAGCGGGGCAGTTTCGGAAAACGCGTAGTCAAGCTCGTTGGACGCCATCTCAAGGAACTTCGCGGCCACGGGGATAATTTCGGGAAGTATGACGCTGTCTAACAGGTTATAATCTATCCCGGTATTTACCAGCATCTTCTTTAAATCTTCAAAATAATCATTTACGGAAATGGCGAGAATCTGTTGAAATGATTCTGATTTCAGATCTTCGTCGGTTTTCGAATCAATTTTTTCCTCAACGTACTCATAAATATCAGCTAAAGCCGACGCCGACTCTCTGCCCGTATCATTCTTTGCCGATATTCGTAAATCCGACGTAAATGGACAAGCGGTTTTGTCCGTATCAATATGATGTTCCGCCACTTGTATCAGAATATCGCCAAAGGTAATGGTAATTTCATCGCGTTCAATATTTTTTGAAATATTTCGATGCAAACTTTTCGCGCAGGAAATTTGAATGACATTTTTAAGCGTTCCGAGACTTACGGCCGAAGTATACGCGGCCAGTATATTAAGTGCGTCTTTTTTTACGACGATCAGCTTTTGTATCGCGGCTGTTTCCTGCCGGTAAAAGTATTCAATAAATTCTTTCCGTTCGTTTATAGAACGTTCGGCAAGGCTTGGCACCTGGATTAAGACGGGGATTCTCCGCAGAAAGGTATCCAGCAGCGCGTCGGTCGCGGGTTTTGTGGTGGCGCCAATCAGCATGAACCGGGACTGGCGTTTTGTGACATCGCCGAGCCGCCGGTAATATCCGGTGTCCAGCAGCGTGAAAAAAAGCTCCTGCCCCGTTGATGAAAGGCAGTGTATCTCGTCCAGCAAAAGTATTCCGCCGTTGGCTTCTTCCACCAGCCCGCGCTTATCCTCCACGGCGCCGGTGAAACTGCCCCTTTTGTACCCCAGCAGATTGGCAACCAGCAGCTGCGGGTTGTCCGCGTATTCGGCGCAGTTAAAATGGACAAACGGGATGGCGTCGCTGGTGGCGCCAAAAGCGCGTATTTCACCGGCGTATTCCCAAACCGAATACGCGAACATGGTTTTCCCGGAACCGCTCGGCCCGGTAATGAGCATATTGAGACCGAAAGGCGGGTACGACACGGCGGCTTTCGCGATGCGTATCTGATGTTTCAGGCTACCGTTTGATCCCACAAGGCGGGCAAATACGGATGATTCTTTTGCCCGCTCCGTACCTATGGCCGGCCTGGGCCGCTCAATACGGCGGATTTCCATCGGTTCATTTCCGTCGTCAACGGCCGCGTCCATGGGGAAAAACAGTACCCCTTTCTTACCTTCCCGGCGGAGCTTGCCCTGATCGACCAGTTTATTCAACTCCACCGCGCAATCATTGCGCCAGATGCCCAGCGCTTCCGAAACGTCATGCGCCATTACGCCCACCGGCTGCCCGGACTCGATTTGTTCGGTGATTTTCACTTTAACGTATTCTTGAATACGATCTATTCTCATATCACATCAAAGCGCCGAAGCAAATTTCCCCACATTGACGATGCCGTCACGGACAAGATCCTCAACCGCGGCGATGAGTTCGGCGCCGCGCTTGTATTCGCGCTGCGCCAGGACATCTAGGAAAATCGGCAGGTTAATACCGCTCAGCCCCTCGATCTTTTTACCTTCACATTGAATGATAAACTGGTTGAATGGCGTTCCAGCGAAAAGATCAAACAGCACAACCGAGCCTTCCGGCATTTTGTCGTAAACGGCTTTTGCTTCTTTCGCGTAGGCCACAATATCCGCGCCTTCCTCAAAGGGAAGCGCGGCGACATTCTGTATATCGCCCGCGATCATCTTTGCCGACTCGATCAAGGACGTACAGAGCGGTCCATGGGACAGAATGAGAATCCCCGGAAGTGCGCCGGTTTCTTTTGTGGTATCCATAGTTATCTCCCTCTTTGTTATAGCAATAATCGTACCACTACGAGTAGTGAATATGCTATCACGGGCTATTCCCTTGCTCAATGATAACGCGCTGGGATGTTACGGACAGTTAAAGGAATTATTTTTATCCGCCCCATTACCGTAACTGGAGCCGGCCCTTTAACCACCCCGGCTTGCGGCGCCGGCGGCCCATATAGGGTTTGAAAGCCGCGTGAAAACAGATTTTCTGTGCACTTGTTCCTCTACGTTAGAATTATAAGATAATCCTATTGAATATGTCTTACATAACATACCCTTCATAAATATATTGTCGGTCGCCCGCTGGTTTTGTCGCCGGCGCCGATCGGGCGGTTTATTGCGGCTCCCCTCCCCCAAATTGGCGCAGTCCGGCGGCCCCCGGGTAAGACGCTCATTATGCTGGATAAACACTACCCGTAGTGGCACGGTTTTTGCTATATAAAAAACGGAGGTTATTATATGTTGGTAAGTGCGAAAGAGGTTTGGCAGGATGCCAAAGCTCATGGTTACGCAGTTTGTGCGCCGAATATTCTGAACGCTGAAACCGCGCAAAAGTGTATTGAGGCCGCCGAGGAATTGAAGGCTCCTATTATTCTGGATGCCGGGTATCGGGGGCCGGGCCGCAGCCTTGCCGAGACAAGGCATTTGTACAACCTGGTGCGTGCGATCGAACCGTACGCGCACGCGGCGAGGGTCCCGGTTGTCATACAGCAGGATCACGGCAAGAGTTATGAATCCGCTGTTTCCTGCATTGCAGCTGGGTTCACGTCTATCATGGTAGATCGCAGCCAGCTTCCCTTTGATGATAACGTCGCACAGGTGGCGGAACTGGTGAAAATCGCCCATGCGGCGGGGATCAGCGTGGAAGCCGAGCTGGGCCATGTCGGCTTTGGGAAAGACTACGATAAAACCAGTGACTGGCAGGCGCTTATGACCGATCCCAAAGAAGCGGCGGACTACGTGGAAAAGACCGGCGTGGACGCGCTCGCGGTCGCGGTCGGCACGGCCCACGGGGCGTATAAAGGGGAGCCGAAAATCGACTTTGACCGGTTAGAAGAAATCCGTAAGGTGACGGATTTCCCGCTTGTTATCCACGGCGGAAGCGGTTCGGGCGACGAAAACCTCGCGCGCCTGGCCAGAAGCGGCGTTGTAAAAATCAACATCGCCAATGCGCTCATCTGGAGCGCCACCGAGCGCTTTGAGGCGTTTATGAAAAAGATGATGGAGGAGAGGAAGACTACTGCTGGCCCCTGGGATATGAAGCAGGATCAGTTCCTCGAGGGTTTTAAGGATGCCGTAAAACGGCATATTGAATTGTTCGGTTCCGCGAACCGCTGCTGATAAGCGGCGCCGTTCGGGAGGAAACGGGGGAGATTATGGAAGTTTCGTCATTTCAGTTCTTGCTGATTTCTATCCTATTTGGATTTTCCACGGGATTTGTCCCGGTGTACATGGTATGTTACCCGCTTACGCCGCCGCTCGTTCTCGGCTATCTCATCGGCTTAATCCTGGGGCAGCCGATGCAGGGCGCGGTTATCGGCGCGTCCATTACGCTGGTGTATATGGGCACCATTTCGGTGGGCGGCACGCAGCCGGCCAACCCGATGATAGGGACTGTCCTGGGAACCACATTCGCCTTGATGAACGGTTTGACCTATGAGGCGGCGCTTGCCCTGGCGGTACCTATCGGCATTGTGTTCGCTTCGCTCCGCGTCTGGGGGAATACCGGCGCTGTATTCTTCGCGCAGGGGGTTTCGAGAAGCGTTCATAAGCGCAAACTGGGAGCGATGTGGGCGTGGTCATGGGCGGGGCTGCTATATAAGGTGCTCCTGTATACGGTCTTAATGTTTGTTGTTCTGCAATTCGGGATAACCGCCGCTTCCCAGGTGCTGGGCAATATTCCAAAATGGTTCAACGCGGGCCTTAACGTCGCCGGCAACGCGCTTCCCGCCGTGGGCATAGCGCTGGGGCTCAAATACATCGCCGACAAGGGCAGGATATACTTTTGTATGCTCACGTTCATTTTGGCGGCGCAGCTTAGGGGTTTGTCTACGCTGGTCTGTGTGCTGGTTACTCTGGCGGTAATTGTTATACTCACCTATAAGAAGATCGAGAACGGCGAGATTGACATCAAAATGACCACGGCGTCGGCCAAAAAACATATTTTATCGGCCAAAGACGCCATTTTCGCGACTTTCATGATAGAAAATATTCTGGAATGGGTAAGCAATTCCGCGAAAAAAATGGGCGAGGGTTTCCTGATTGGTATTGCCCCCACAATCAAAAAGCTGTATCCCAATGACGAGGAAAGACAGTGCGAGGAATTGGAAAAACACGACGCGTTTCTGAACTCGAATATGCAGTTCATGGGCGCGCTCGCGGCGCCGGTTGTAGCCATGGAAGAAGAACGCGCCATGGGCAACCCGGACATTACCCCCGAGACAATCGCGTCCTTTAAAGCCAGTTTGCAGGGTCCTATCGCCGCGATTGGAGACCCGCTGGCCCAGGGCGTATTAAACACCATCATCAAGAGTATTGGCGTGAGCATGGTTGTGGCCGGGAGCGTCGGCGGCGTCTACTTTACGTTCTTTGGGTTCATGGCGCTCAAAATAGCCGCGGCAATCGTTCTCGGCTACCTTGGTTTTAAATACGGCAGCAGCATCGTCGAGAAATTCTATTCGGGCGGCGCGGCGAAGTATTTCACCGAAATGGCGGGGGTCATTGGCTGCGTGGCGTTCGGGGCGCTGGGCGCCGCGACCATCAGATTGGGCGTGGGCAAGCTGGAGGTCGTCGGCGTCGCGCTTCAAACGACGCTGTTTGACGCGATTCTGCCCGGTATTTTGCCGATCGCGCTGCTGTTTATCTGCTATAAACTCCTCAAGAGCAAAAAGGTCGGGGCGATTTCGCTGATGGCAATTGTGTTCTTTGGGACATTTATTCTCGGCGCGCTTGGTATCCTACAGTAACCGGGGAATGAATAAGGAGGCTGGACATGATTGCCTTAGCTAGAATTGATGAACGGCTGGTTCACGGCCAGGTAGCCGTAAAATGGACGGAACACGTGAAAGCCAACCGCATCGTTGTGGCTGACGATGAGACGTCAAACAATTCCATGATGAGAAATTTATTCTCGTCATTTTCACCGAACGGCGCGAAAGTCGAGGTGCTTACGGTGAACGAAGCGACGGCCCGGCTGCTGACCGCCGAATATACGGATCCGTCCGTGCGTATCATGGTGCTGGCAAAAACCCCGAAACCGTTTCTGGATATGCTGGAAGCCGGCGTCGCTTTCGGGGAACTCAACGCCGGAAATATGGGCACCAAGCCGGGCAGGAAGAAATGCGTGGGATATTTTCACGCCACCGATGAAGAACTTGGCACCATGAAAGCTATCAGGGCGAAAGGTGTCGCGGTTTATTTTCAGAATATCTGCGACATGGACGCCAAAAAAGAATTTGACGCCGTCGTCGATCAGGGCGGTCAAGAAGAAAAACGGGGATTTTTTGGATTCAAAAAATCTAAATAATACTAGGCAAGGAGAATTTACATGATACCGGAAAAAATGAAATCTGTCGTAATGACAAGTCCTAGGGCTGTTGAGCTCCATGAATACGCCGTACCGGAACTGACAGAAAACGGTGTACTCATCCAGATTAAGAGCGCGGCGATTTGTACTATCGACCAGCGCCCTTACGCCGGCGTGACCAAAGGTTTTTTCCCTCGTGTCGGCGGGCACGAGGGCGCTGGCGTTGTCATCGCCACGGGCAAGAATGTGGTCAACACGAAGGTTGGCGACCATGTCACGGTCGGGCGTATTCACTGCGGCGTCTGCGAAAACTGCATTAAAGGGCGCGGGCACTGCCTGAACGCGCCTGATTTTGGCGGCCCCGGCGGCGAAAAACCGTCCATTGAAAAGCCGCAGAATCTTTTTGGTTCTTTTTCGCAGTACATCGTGCGCAACGAAAACGAATTCTTTCATATTCCCGAAACTTTGAATTTTTCGCACGCCGCCCTGGCGGAGCCGCTTTCGGATGTGGTGCACAGTATCCGGCGCTCGCGCCTCGCGCTCGGCGAAACCTGCGTGATTATCGGCGCCGGGATAATGGGCATACTGCACGCGCAGGTCGCCCGGAATATCGGCGCCCGCGTCATCGTTTCGGAGGTTGACGCTGCGCGCCGGGATCGCGTCGCGGAATTCGCGGATTATGTTGTTAACCCCAAAGAAACGGACCCCAGGGAATTCGTTAAAAGCCTTACCGGCGGCCGCGGCTCCGATGTCGTGTTCTTCGCGATAGCGGTCAGCTCTATGTTTGAGCAGGCGTATTCGATGCTCGCGGAAACGGGCCGTATCATGGTGTACAGCAACCAGCATCCTGATGATCCCTTCGGGCTGCGGCTCGGCCAGATCCACCGCTCCGAATTCGAAATTATCGGCACCAGCGGTTCCCTGGACCTGGATTTTGTGAACGCCGTTGAACTCATGTCCTTTGGGAAAATGAACATGGAAAAGGTTATCCACGGCGAATATCCAATTACGAAATGCAAAGAAGCGTTCGACCAGTCCATCGTACCCGGTACTTACCGCGTAGTCATCAAAATGGACGAGGAATGATCCTCCCGGGCCCGGCTGGTTGTGCCGGGGCCCCCGCAGGTTCTCAGGCTGAAGGCTTGGGAACCCGCTCTTTAGGAGGCCGCTCCCGCAGAACCCCGGTTCCGCGGGAGCATCGAATAACAAGGAGATAAAGATGGTATATACGAATTTGGGCAGGACCGGGCTTCGGGTAAGCAAACTGTGCCTTGGGACCATGAACTTCGGCAACACGGTTGATGAAAAAACCGCCCATGAAGTCATGGATTATGCCCGCGAGGTGGGAATCAATTTTTTTGATACCGCGAATATGTACGGCGGCAAATCCGGATGGGGCGCCTGCGAAACGATGATTGGGAATTGGTTTGCCAAAGGCGGCGGCCGCCGCGAAGATACCGTGATCACGACGAAATTCGGCGGTAAAATCAGCGAGAGCAAAAACCCCAACGAGGAACCCGGCGTGTCCCTGTACAAAATGCGGCGGCATTTGGAGGCGTCTCTCAAGCGCCTGAAAACCGACCATGTGGAAATTTATATGACCCACGGCCAACGCCCCTCAAACTGGCGTGAAATAATGGAAGCCGCCCAGGCGCTGGTTTACGGCGGGAAAATTGATTATTTCGCGACAAACGGACTGCCGGAATTCGAGCTCGCGTTAGCGCAGAACGAGGCCGAAAAACGCGGTTTTTTGGGAATAGCCTACGAGCAGCACGCGTACAGCCTGCTGAACAGGGGGGTTGAACTGGGGTTCCTTGACGCCATAGGCAGGCTCGGTATCGGATTAACGATACTGTCCCCGCAAAACGGCGGCTTGTTAAGCAGCGGCGTGTTTGAAATGCCCAATATTAATCTTGACGAGGAAACGGAGGCCAGGCTCAAAAAATACCACGCGCTCTGCTCGGATATTGGCCATAAAGTGTCCCATGTTACGCTCGCTTGGATAATGTGCAATCCCAACGTTACCTGCCCGCTTATCGGCGTGGAAACCATTCAGCATATTGAGGATAACCTCAAAGCGCTTGAAATCAAGCTGGCCGATGATGTGTTAAAGGCGATAGACGAAATCTTCCCGCCCATCAACATCGGCTTTAACTTTCAAAAGTACTTTAAAGTACAGCGGAATAAGTTTTAAGGAGCAACCATGAAGAAACAGAAATTACGGACGGGTATCGCGGTTCTGGTGGCGGCGCTGGCGCTGGCCGCCTGTGGCACAACGCCGGGTGGCGGCGGCAGCCCCCTTGACATTGATCTCAGCACCGGCGTTACGTTAAACGTTACGGTGGACGACGCCGCCCTGCGGGTTACCCGGTACAAGGCTGTGTACGTTTCCAAGCCCATCGCCGTCAAGGACGGCGGCGCGGAGGCGAACGACTTCCAAAGCATGTACATATATGTGCCGGAACACGCCGCGCAAGATTCCGCCATCATACTGTATGTCAACAACAGCGGCTGGCAGGGCTGGAAGGCCGCCGAGCGGGTAAAGGACGGCGATAACCTGCGGAGTGACGAAAACAACGCCGCCGCCGCCGCGCTTAAAGCGGGCTATGTCTTTGTCAGCGCCGGCGGCCGCGGTCGTCAAGCTCTGGGCCCGGCGGGCGCCGTCCCCATGCAGGATATGAATGGTGATTACGCGGGGCACTCCCCTGCCGCCGTGGCGGACGCCAAGGCCGCCGTCCGCTACCTGCGCCATAACGACAAGGCCCTGCCCGGTTCCGCTGAGCGCATTTTTATCACCGGCACCAGCGGCGGCGGTGGGCTTTCCGCGGCGGTGGGCGCGTCCGGCAACAGCCCTGACTACTATCCCTATCTCTACGAAATAGGCGCGGCGGGTATGACCAGCGCCAATACCAGCACGATTAAGGACAACGTTTTCGGCGTCATCGCCTACTGCCCTATCACCGATCTGGATCACGCTGATCAGGCCTATGAGTGGCAGTACGGTGATCTGCGCAAGGATTATGCCGTTACCACTGATGTTAAAGGAATCAGCGATGGCGGGACCGCCGGCGCGGCCATGCTTGCCGCTTCTGCCGATCTTGCCGCGGACTACGTATCTTATTTTAACAGCCTCGGACTCAAACTTGAGGACGGTTCCGCGCTGACGGCGGACAGACTGCACGGCGCCGTTGCCGCGCTTGTCAAACAAGAAGTCGAGTACGCGCTCAAGAACGTTGGTGTGGAAAAGATGTTCGCCTCCGGCACGGCGAATATCTTCGTCCCCGTCTTCAATTTGCAAACCAGCCGGACTATGATTGTGGAACGGGATAACACGTGGATCAAAAACATAAACCCCCAGAACGGTACCGCGGATATTGACTACGATGCCTTCCGCTTGTTTGTAGCGCAGAACCGCTCCCTCAAGATCGCCCCCGCTTTTGACAACGCGGCAACCCCGCTTGAAGGCCCGCAGAACGAGACTAATCTCTTTGGCGCAAAAGACCAGCAATACGCTAACTTCGAGTTTTGGAGCTGGAACAACAACAATGCGACGAATGACGGCATCGGCAAGGACGACACCGGCCTCGCGTGGAACGACTTCCTTGCCTCCGAAAACGGCAAGGCGCTTGCCCAACAGATCAAGATGTCTAACCCCATCCCCTATCTGCGCAGCGCGGCCGAAGGCGACAGCGCCCCGTACTGGTATATCCGGTACGGCCTTGTTGACCGCGACACTTCGTTTGCCATTGAGACCGAGCTGTATTACGCCGTCAAAAACGCCGCCGGCGTCAAGGACGTGAACTTTAAGATCGCCTGGCTCCAGCCCCACAGCGGCGATTACGACATACCTGAGGCTTATGCGTGGGCGGCGCAGGTCATGAAGGAGGTGAAATAATGGCAGTTGAGTATAAAAATATTTTCAAACCCTGCGTGCTCAAAAAAGGTAACAGGCGTGGTTTCGGAAAGGCTTGCTTGCTGTAATAAATGATTTTTTAGGAGGAAGAGAAATATGGCGAAGTATAACAATGTCTTTAAGCCCTGTGTACTCAAAAATGGTACCATTTTGAAAAATAGAATTTGTTACCCGAATGCACAACAATCTTTTATGTCAGGGCCGGAGAACTTTCTGCCGGAGTCCCTGGGTGAAC
>JAITOS010000011.1 GCA_031289815.1 Peptococcaceae bacterium
TTACCGCCGTTTCCTGATCATAGCCCAGAGCGACTTCCGCAAAATTTTTCGCTCTGACCGCCGGATTTTGACAGGGCATCTCCTGCCGAGGCGTTTGCTCTTTCACGCGCGCCGCCCTCCTTTATCATGCTGATCGCACTGTAAACGGGCCTTGGCCCGATTCTCTTCGTCTTTAAAGTAGCTTAATCGCTGCATCGCTAAGGTAAAATCCACCAAATGCCCGTCAAATTCCGGCCCGTCCACACAAGCAAATTTCGTTTCACCGCCCACGCTGATCCGGCAAGCGCCGCACATACCGGTACCGTCCACCATAATCGGATTCATGCTGACGATGGTCTTGATCCCCAGCGAACGGGTGTATTCGGCAACCGCTTTCATCATGATCATCGGCCCGATCACCCAAATGACCTGGATCGTTTTTCCCTGATTCAAGATATGGGCCAAACCGTCCGTGACCAGGCCCTGAACGCCCGCGCTGCCGTCATTGGTCGCGATGACGAGTTCGTTGCTCACGCTTCTCATCTCTTCTTCCAAAATCAAGAGTTCGGCGCTGCGCGAACCCAGCACGGAAATCACATGATTTCCGGCCTCTTTCAAAGCCCTGGCGATCGGATAGATCGGCGCGATGCCCAACCCGCCGCCGACACAGGCCACCGTTCCGTATTTTTCAATTTCCGTCGGCGTTCCCAAGGGACCGACAAAGTCTAACACTTCATCCCCCTCCCGCAATTGGTTGATCATCGTGGAGGAGTAACCCACCCCCTGAACGACGATCGTGACCGTCCCCCTGACGCGGTCAAAATCCATGACCGTCAGCGGGATCCGTTCCCCTTGTTCATCATAGCGTATGATAACAAATTGACCCGGCTGTACTTTTTTTGCTACTTCCGCCGCCTCAATCTCAAAAAGCGCGATGGTTTCGGCCAGTTGTCTCTTTTTAATGATCTTGTACAATCCCTTTTCCTCCCTGAGAATATTTATCACCCTTGCTTGCGCTTGATCCTCCCATCCATGCGTTCACTTCATTCTCTGCGTTGAAGACACATAGTAACCTTCCACCGAATCACGGGGCGGATGATTTTCGTCAGCGCAACCAACGATCTGAATTTTCAGCCAATTATTCTCGACCTTCGCCCTGATCAGCAGATATTTCTCCATATCGTTTCTGAAACGAAAATCGAGCAATCCATAAGCGACCGTCGCGTCCTGGCCTCTGGGTACATAATCCACCGGCAAGGTGTGCGAATTTCTCTCTACAACTGGCAGATTGGCCTGCCGGACCGCCTGGTATAAGGTGCTTGAATCCTGGCATATGCCGCCGCCGTCAGAGAGCAAGAGACTCTGATCGATGAAGACAACCGCCTCCTTATAACCGGCTTCCGCCGTGCGTTCTCCCACGGTACGATTAAAGGAAAATTCTTCACCCGGCGCAACCAGGGTATTGTTCAGCGCCTGCGCCGCCACGCGCAGATTATTCGTCCTATTCGCATCATTCGGGTTGAAAAAGGTGACGTATTCGCCCAGCACATCCTTCAGCAAAGCCAATTGTTCCTCGGTCGGGTTCACCTCGATGACATTCACCGACAGGGAAACCGGTTGGTCGCTGTAACTCCGCGCTATTTTTTGCCACGCTTCTTCCACATCGAACGCATACCCCACTTCTTCCGCGATGATGAGCGCTTGCCCTTCGTGATCCACGAAGGAAGCGGCGGAGACCGGACGATCAATTTCTTTCTTGATCTGTTCCAGCTGCGGCACGATTTCTTCTCTTAACAATATATCCGCGAGGACTTTTTCTCCCCTGAATTTTTCTATAAAGGCGCCGAGCTTTTCCGGCAGGGAGGTTCCAGGCAAAACGTATTGCTTCCGGAGCCACGCTCTGGCTCTTTCGCTTGATTCCGCCGTCGATAAAGGATATAGCCGGCCTTGAACCTCTACTTCCGTTGGTATGTTTTTTCTTATTTCTTCCCAAGCGGCGGCCTGACTATACCCCTCCAGATTCAGATTCCCCACGCGCAGTCTGTAAGGAGGATCGTCAGCCGCAAAGGAATACGCCATGGCTACGCCCAAGCCGACCGTAAATAATAATTGTACGACTAAAAACAAGACGAAAAAACACCGTTTCCGCATGGCTTACATTATCCTTTTTCCAGATAGGAAGTAATCTCCATCAACGTTGGCCGCGATTTTATTTTGCCGATCGTATCGCTGGTGATCAATTGCCCCGCGGGCAACACGTCGCCATTATCCAGTTTGACGTCCTTCGTCACCTTTTTTCCCAGGAAAAACATCAATTGACGTTGTTCAAACAAATTAAAGCCGTCTTTCGTTTTATCTTCCGTTTCCGGCGCTTGAGCCGCCGGGGTTGAAGCCGCTGTCGGAGTGGGCGCCACCGGAGCTTGTACCGCCGGAGACGGCGTTGGCGTCGGAGCCGCCGGAGCTTGTACTGCCGGGGCCGGAGCTACCGGAGCTGCTGGAGCTGGCGTCGCCGGGGCCGAAGCTGCCGGGGCTGGCGTCACCGGGGCCGAAACCACCGGCGCTGGCGCTGGCTCCGGGGTCGCCAAGGCTGCCTTCTCCGGAACCGGCGGCGGATTCTTTGCCGGTTCCGCCGCCGATTTAACGGACGGCGCTCCCTGTCCCTCTTTTATAATCAACAGTTCTTTCCCATAGGTAACGACAGAGGCGGCGTCGATTTCTTTTTGTTCCTTCGCCACGGTCTCATAGTCGCACTTACTAATCTTTCCCGTTTCGTCATTAAAATAAACTTCCGTCACTTCACCGATAATCGTTCCTTTTACCGTCAGAACCTTCGACCCGATCACCTTCACATCCTTAGCCAGCAAATTGGCGGCTGACTCATTGTCAGCGATATCCCGGATCAGCTTGGCGTCAGCGATCGTAACCGCAAATTCTCCTAAGCCTTGAATGTCGTCAAACGCAACAATCTTAGCGCCATAATAATCCGATGGTTTATCCAACACCAAAAAGTCCAGCGAACCACCAGCCGGGTTTAAGATTAATTCCTTGACGGCGCTTAATTGAGAGCCGTCGGCAATACTAATAAGTTTTAGTCCCAGAATGTCCTTTGTTGATTTCACGAAAAAACCTCCCATTTTTTATTTTAAGCTTTGACCCTTTGTGTGCCAAAGGTTATGCCATTAGCCATTCTTCCCACAGCGCTCATTTGGAAAACAGCTTTTGTTGGAGCATCCACTCTCTAAAGCCCTCCTTCATATCCGGAGGCAGGATATCTTTATAGGCTGCACAATGCCGACTTAAACGCCTCACTAAGTCAGCGTTCTCAAGGCCGGTCGTCCCCATCTGATAGGCGTCGATGATCAAGTAGTAAGCAATATCCGGCGTTGGTTTTAACTCCAATGCCTCAGCGAATAGCGCCGCCGCTTCCTCCAGACGCCCGCTTGATTTAGCCGCAAAGCCCCGGTTTATAAGCTCATCGAGACTTTCTTCGGGCTGCTCTTCCCCTTCGGCTTCCGCCACAGGTTCTTCGGGCTGCTCTTCCTCTATAGCTGCCACCACGGGTTCCTCCGGCTGCTCTTCCACTTCGGCTACCGCTACGGGTTCTTCCGGCTTCTCTTCCTCTATAGCTGCCACCACGGGTTCCTCCGGCTTCTCTTCCTCTTCCGCCGCCGCGCTAATTTCTTCTCCTCTTACACGCTTCAGCCGCTTTCTCTTTCTTCTTCTCCTTCTTCTATCTTGCCTGCTTTCCGGCGCATATTGCCGGTAAAGTATAGTCCCCACAATGAACAAATAGACGACAATCAACAGAAACCAAAGAAAAACGATATTTCTCGTCAAAAAAACCGGCAGGATCACAATCGCCAGACAGATCAATCCATCGAAAATAATCATACCCTTGACGGAAATCCCAAAGAGATGACCTTTATAGCATAAATAGCTTAGAAACAGCAAACTGCACAATATGACCGTGATTAAATAGATTTCCATTCAGCTATCCTTATTTGCTAACGCTTTGTTATTTTTACCGGCGTCGTGCCGGATGCCCGACCCATTTTGGCGGCTATGTAAAATAAATCTCATCCTCACCATCGTACTTTTTAATGAAAATCTAATATCTTTTCGACAAATATGATAGTTTTTCCTCCTTTAAGGCGTATAATCTTTCAACAAATATGCTAAATGATTTCTGCAACGATCCAGGGGCGTGCGTTAGGGTAAGCTGAGAGACTGGGCCGGGGAGCTTCAGGCTATTGATTTGCCTGTCAGAGATTTCGCTGTTAAAAGCGCATTGAATCATTGAACTGCCATTTGGCGAAGGCGGCGTCCGTGTTCTTGGTTTTGACTCGGGGGAATTATCACCTGGTGATAATTTCATCACGCGCCTGTCTTTGCCACCGCGACGACGCTCAAAACAAGCTCAACTGATTCTGATCCGGAATTTCTTTTAAACACCCATGTTTTTCCATGATCTCAATGACCGTTTTCGACAATTTCGCCAATGAACTCATATCTTCCACCGAGCGAATGCCTTGATTTTCTCGCAGGTTCACCAGCTTGGCGGCGGCGGTTTCCCCTAAGCCCTGCAAGGAAATCAGCGGTGGTAGCAGCCCATTGTCCCTGATCTGAAATTTTGTGGCGTCTGATTCCCACAAATCGACCCGGTGGAGAGCAATGCCGCGGCAATCCATTTCCACCGCCAATTCCAGCAGCGCGATTAAACTCTTTTCCTTGGCGCTGGCCTCGTTGCCTTTGCCTTCGATGTCCTTGATCTTTTGTTGGCACGCCGCTCTCCCCTGAATGATCATATCGGCGTCGAAGTCAGCGGCCCGCACCGTAAAGCTGGCGGCGTAAAAAGCCGCCGGATAATGGATTTTAAACCAGGCGATGCGGAAGGACATGATCACATACGCCGCCGCGTGGGCCTTGGGGAACATATATTTGATCTTCTGACAGGATTCGATATACCAATCCGGCACGTCGTGGCGGTGCATTTCCTCAATCTCCGCCGTTTTCAAGCCTTTGCCCTTGCGCACATTTTCCATGATCTTAAAGGCTTGAGAGGCTTCCAGCCCTTTGTAGATCAGATAGACCATGATGTCGTCGCGGCAGGCGATGATCTCAGAGATGTCCGCTTTGCCGCTGCGCAGCAGCTCCTGCGCGTTTCCCAGCCAAACGTCCGTCCCATGCGACAAACCGGAAATGCGTACCAGATCAGAAAACGCTTTGGGGCTGGCGTCTTCGAGCATTTGCCGGACGAATTTCGTCCCGAATTCCGGAATGCCGAAGGTTCCCGTGTTGGAATCAATATCTTTCGGCGTAACCCCCAAAGCCTCCGGGCTGGAAAACAGGGACGTCACCAAGGGGTCGTCCAGCGCGATCTTTTCCGCGCTTTCGCCGGTCATATCCTCCAGCATCTTAATGATCGTCGGCGCGTCATGCCCCAGGATGTCCAGCTTCACCAAGCGGCCGGAAATGGAGTGATAATCAAAGTGGGTCGTGATGATGTCCGATTTCGGGTCGTCCGCCGGTCTTTGCAAGGGGGTAAAATCAAAGACGTCGCATTCCTTGGGCAGCACCATTAAGCCGCCGGGATGCTGTCCGGTGGTTCGCTTTACACCGGAACAACCCCGCACCAGCCGGTCCATTTCCGCTGAACGCGATTTCAGGCCGCGATCCTCCAGGTAATTTTTGACGAAGCCATAGGCCGTTTTATTGGCAATCGTGGCGATGGTTCCCGCGCGGAAAACGTATTCCTTGCCGAAGAGTTCTTCCGTGTATTTATGCGCTCGGGACTGGTAGTCGCCGGAAAAATTTAAGTCAATATCCGGCACTTTATCCCCTTCAAAGCCCAGGAAGGTTTCAAAGGGAATGTCATAGCCGTCCTTCGCCAGCGCTTCCCCGCAGCGTGGACAGGAGAGGTCCGGCAGATCCGCCCCGGAACCGACGCTGCCGTCTTCTTTCCAGAGCGAATGCAGGCATTGCGGATTCAGGCAGCGATAGTGCGGCGGCAACGGATTCACTTCCGTAATGCCGGTCAGGGTCGCCACCAGAGAAGAGCCCACCGAACCTCTGGAACCTACGATATAGCCGTCTTCGTTGGATTTTTTCACTAATAAATGCGCGATCAGATACAGGACGGCAAAGCCGTGCCCGACGATGGAACGCAGTTCTTTTTCCAAGCGCGCGCGCACAATTTCCGGCAACGGTTCCCCATAAAGCTCACGCGCTTTCCGCCAGGACGCCTCCTGAACCTTTTCCGCCGCTCCCGGAATGCTGGGCGCGTGCAAATCCTCCGGAAAGGGTTTGAGGTTTTCCGTCTGCGCCGCGATCTGCCGCGGCGCTTGCACGACCACCTGATAAGCTTCCTCTTCTCCGAGATAAGCGAACTCCGCCAGCATCTCCCCAGTGGTTCGGTAATACAGCGGCGCTTGGTTATCCGCGTCGTCAAAGCCCTTACCGGCCATCAGAATACGCCGGTATACTTCATCCTCCGGATCGAGAAAATGTACATCCCCCGTCGCCACGACCGGCTTGCCCAGTTCTTTGCCCAAGCGGCAGACGGTGCGGTTCATTTCGCGCAAGCCTTCTTCATCGGCGACCCGGTTCTGGCGGACCAGGAAAGCGTTATTGGCCAGGGGCTGGATTTCCAGATAGTCGTAAAAGGAGGCGATCTCCACTAGTTTCGCCCAAGGCTTCCGGTCGATGAGCGCCTGAAATAATTCCCCGGCTTCACAAGCCGATCCCACGATTAACCCGGCGCGATGGCTGCTCAAAAGGCTGCGCGGGATTCTCGGCCGCCGGTGATAATGCTCTAAATGGGACTGGGTAATCAGGCGGTAGAGATTTTTCAAGCCCTCCGTGTTCTTGACCAGCAGGATGATATGTATCATCTTTTTCCGGCTGTTCGGGTCTGCGTCCGGGGCGTCGTCCAGCAGATAGCCCTCTACGCCCAGAATGATCTTTACCCCGCATTTTTGACCGGTGGCGACTGCGTCCGGGAACGCCTGAACCACGCCGTGATCGGTAATGGCCAGGGCTTCATGTCCCCAGTATTTTGCCCTTTGGATCAATTCCGCCGCCGAAGCGGTTCCGTCCATCGTGGACATACGCGTATGCAGGTGCAATTCCACGCGTTTGACCTCTTCTTCATCCTTGCGAATCGGCTGTTCGTGCCGCACGATGTCCTTCGGCATGAGCGTCAGCTCCGAGGTATAGCGGTCGAATTGCGCCGCACCCCGGATTTTCAGCCACTCGCCTTCCGCTAATTCCAGGACGGGCGCGTTTTCCTCCAGAAAAATCTTGGCGGCGATGGCGCCGGTGAGATCACAAAGATCAAAGGTTAGCAGTTGTCTTCCCGTTTTTAGCTTGCGCTGCTGGAGCTTCATGCATTGGCCCTGGAGGATCACCTTGGGTTCCTCTTCCTGAATTTCGGCAATCGACAGGCCTTTCCCCTTAAATTCCTTGCCCAGCAGACAACGAATCTCCGGCCCGTCTTTCTTTTTTTCCGTCTCCGCCGTCTTTAATTGCAGAATATATTCCATCTCCTCGGCTTCCGCTTCCGTCAGGTAATCTTCTATTTCCTGTTTTTCGTCAATGACGCAGTCGATGACGGCCCGGATGCCATATTTACGCCAAAAGTATTGTTCAATGATGGCTTTTTTGATTTTCATATATTCCATATTTAAAGCGTTCGGAATATAAATCGTCAGGCAATGGTCCGACACCTGAAAAGGCGTTTCGCTTTCCAGCCAGCCTTTCATGATGGGCAGAATTTCAATCAGTTCCCGGACGATCTCCGGCCAATCCGCCTGGCATACGGCTTCCAGGCTCCCGTGCTCCGCCGGATAACGCCAGCGCAATTCTATCGTTTCCACCTCCGGCGCCTGTTCTTTTAACCAGGCCAGCAGCGGCTCAAACAAATCCCGGTCCAAGGGTTCTTGGGGCGTCAGATAAAATAAATGCAACACCCATCTTCCCTCTTTCGGGAGGACTTCCACCTTCTCGATCATGATTTCATTCAGACAGCTTTGCCATGATTTCTTCAAATTCGCCGGAAGTCGAGCCAGTAACTCCATTTCTGATAAAAGCCTCTGCTTGGCCATTTCCATTTCTCCTTTAAAAAGAAATCAGCAAAACCGGTTATTCTCTAAATGCCGCCAGCGCTTCGTCAATGAGCCGCCGCACCTTTTGCGGCAATTCTGCCAGCGGCGTCAGATCCGTCTCTCCTGTTTTTCGGTTTCTCAATTCCACCTGCCCCTGAGCCAGGGTTTTCGTTCCTATCGTAATTCTCAGAGGGTAGCCGACTAAATCAGCGTCTTTGAATTTCACTCCCGGACGTTCGTCACGGTCGTCGATCACCGTTTCTACGCCCAAGGCGGTCAGCTCGCGATAGAGCTTCTCGGCGACCCCGGCGACTTCACTGTCTTTCATGTTGACCGGCACGATGAGGCAATGATAGGGCGCGACCGGCAACGGCCAGATAATCCCGTCGGCGTCGTGGTTCTGCTCAATGGCCGCCGCCATCGTCCGGCTCACCCCAATGCCATAACACCCCATATGAATCAGGTTTTCCGCGCCCTTCTCATCGAGATACGTGGCTTGTAACGCCTGACTGTATTTGGTTCCCAAATTGAACACCTGACCCACTTCAATACCGCGGGCGGCTTGCAGCGGCGCTCCGCACGCGGGGCAGGCCTCGCCTGCTTCTATCTGGCGGATATCCGCCGTTTGAGCGATAGGAAGATCTCTCTCCGGAACCACGTGCCGGTAATGATAGCCGGTTCGATTCGCCCCGCAAATCGCCTGCGGCATCAGGGCTATTTCCGGGTCGGCAAGGATCTTTAAGCCGGACGGCGTTCCTATCGGCCCCACCGATCCGGCTTCACAGCCCAGCGTCCGTTCCACCGTCTCCGGCGAAGCCAATTGCAGGGTAGTACAACCGCCTAAGGCATGATTGAGTTTCAATTCATTCACTTCGCGATCCCCCCTGATTAAAACCAGGAAGACCTGATCATCCCCTTGATAGAGTAACGATTTGATCAGGCGGCTCTCCGGCGCTTGGAAAAAACGCGCGACTTCTTCAATGGAACGCTGTTGCGGCGTTGCCATCAACTCCAACGCAGCAGTCGTCGGCTGATCCTGGCTCGCTTGCGGCTGACATTCGGCCTTTTCCACATTGGCGGCATAATCACAGGCTTGACAGTATACCACTTCCGCTTCTCCTGACTCCGCCAGCACCATGAACTCATGGGTGCCGCCGCTGCCGCCGATCGCCCCGGCGTCCGCTTCGACCGCACGAAAGGTCAGGCCGCAGCGGCTGAAGATCCGGCGGTAGGCATCATACATCTTCCGGTAGCTGACATTAAGCCCTTCCTCATCGCGGTCAAAGGAGTATAAATCCTTCATGATGAATTCGCGCCCGCGCATCAAGCCAAAACGGGGACGGCGTTCGTCCCGGTATTTATTTTGAATTTGGTAGAGCAACAGCGGTAATTGTTTATACGACCGCACTTCATTGCGCACCAAGTCGGTGATCATCTCTTCATGCGTCGGCCCCAGACAAAATTCACGGTCATGCCGGTCGCGCAGGCGAAACATTTCCGGCCCGTACACTTGCCAGCGTCCTGTTTCTTTCCATAATTCCGCCGGCTGGATGACCGGCAGCAGCAATTCCTGGCCGCCTTGCGCGTCCATTTCTTCCCGGACGATTTCCTCGATTTTTCTGAGGATTCGCCATCCCAGAGGGAGATAGGTATACACCCCGGCGGCCGCCTTGCGGATCAGACCGGCTTTGACCATCAGTTGATGACTTATCACTTCCGCTTCCGCCGGAACCTCGCGCAAGGTCGGATTGAGTAGTTGGCTTACACGCATGATTCAGTTCATTCCTTTCCGCAACGTCTCGTTGCCAGCCGGGATCGGTTCGGTTTGCGTCCTTACGTGCGCCTCGATCTCCCGGAGTAAGGCCGGGAGCAGCTCTTCTTCGGAAAGCTTGGCCACGATTTCCCCCTGACGAAACAGCAAGCCCGCGCCTTTCCCTCCCGCAATGCCAAAGTCAGCGTCACGCGCCTCTCCCGGCCCATTCACCGCGCAACCCATCACGGCGACCTTTAAAGGGATCGTCAAGGGCGGCAGCGCCTGTAATTTCTCTTCCACTTTTTCCGCCAGCGCGGCGAGATCCACCTGCGTTCTCCCGCACGTCGGACAGCTGATCAATTCCACCCCTCGCCGACGCAAGCCCAGCACCCGCAAAATTTCCAAGGCGACAGGGATTTCCTGCACCGGATCGCCGGTCAGCGATACCCGCAGCGTGTCCCCAATCCCTTCCGCCAGCAAGGCTCCGATTCCCACCGCCGACTTGACCAGTCCGGAGCGAACCGTTCCGGCTTCCGTCACCCCTATATGCAAGGGATACTCCACTTGAGCGGCAATCCGGCGATAAGCCTCCAGCAGCAAAGGCACCTGGGAAGATTTTAAGGAGAGCTTGATTTGGTCATAGCCTTCCTCCTCCAATAAACGGACGTGCCGCAAGGCGCTTTCAACCAAGGCTTGAGCCGTCGGCTTGCCATAGCGCTCCAGCAGATCTTTTTCCAGCGAACCGGCATTCACGCCGATCCGAATCGGGATTTGTTTTTCTTTCAGCGCCTGAACAATTTCTTTTATTTTCCATTTTTCACCAATGTTTCCCGGATTCAGCCGCAGTCCGTGTACTCCCTGTGCCACCGCTTTCAGCGCCAGCCGGTAATCAAAATGAATATCGGCGATCACCGGCAGCGGACTAGCCGCCACGATCTGCCCCAAAGCCGCCGCCGCCTCTTCGTCCGGCACCGCCAAGCGGACAATGTCACATCCTGCCAGCGCTAACTCCCGAATCTGAGCCAGGGTAGCTTCCGCCTGCCGGGTATCCGTATTCGTCATGGATTGCACAGCGACAGGCGCTTCTCCGCCCACGCTGACGTTGCCAATCCGGATGGTTTTCGATTTGCGACGATCCATATTCTTGCGCCCCCTATGGTCCTGTATAGCGTTTTAAGATTTAGCGAATAAACGGAGAATATCATGATACGTCACCACGACGGCAAACAGCAGTAATAACGCGAAACCCAGCAAATGAATCATATTTTCCCTTTCCGGCTTTACCGGTTTGCCCCGCACGCCCTCAATGAGCAAAAAGATGATGCGCGAGCCGTCCAGCGCGGGGATGGGAAAGAGATTCAGCAAGCCCAGCTGTATGCTGATCGCGCTGGTGAAGATCAGCAAATTCATAAATCCCTCTCTGGCCGCCTCCCCTACCGCCTGGGCAATCATCACCGGGCCGCCGACGTCCGCCGGAATTTGACCGGTGATCATCTGAAACAGAGTCACGATGATCATTCTGGTAAATGAAACCGTTTGGATACAGCCGTATTTTATGGACTGCCAGACCGATACCTGCTTATAAACGATAGCGGGCGCGATCCCAATCATCCCGTAGCCGGTCTGCGGGTCTTTCTCCGTCACCACATTCAACGCCAGCTGCTGACCGTCGCGTACAATCACCACATCCAGCGGTTGCTCCGGCTGGGTGTGAATGACTTCGATCAGCGCATTCCAATCCGGCGTATCCACGCCATTGACGCGGATGATTTGGTCGCCCTCGCGAAATCCAGCCTGCATGGCGGGTTTACCGTCGATCAGGGAACCGATGGCGCTGCCTTCCGCTTGCTCCGGTATACCCATGTAAGCAAAAACCAGGATAAACAACAGGATCGCCAAAACAAAATTCATCACCGGCCCGGCGGCAATAATCGCAATCCGCTTACCGATGCTTTTATTCATAAAGCTCCGCGGATGATCAGAAGCGGCAATCACCGGCTTCCCCTGCTCATCCATTTCCGCGTCCATGCCGAACATCTTGACAAAGCCGCCCAGCGGAAAGAGGCGAAGAGCGTACAGGGTTTCCTTTCCCTGATGGCTGATCAGCTTGGGGCCAAAGCCAAAGCTGAATTCCAGCACTTTCACGCCAGCCCATCTGGCCACGATAAAATGACCGAATTCGTGAATCATAATCAACAAGCCGAAAACAAAGATCCAGGACACTACCGCAATGATCATCTTTCACCCTCCCCTGCGCCTGATTTACCTCTCGGTTCCATGAACTCTAAAACGCGCCGTCTCGCCCAATCGTCCGCCGCCAGAATTTCCTCCAAACCGGGATGATCCCGTACCGTATGCGCCTCGCATACCTCTATGACCAGCCGAAGAATGTCAGGAAAAGAAATCTCTCCTTTCAGAAACGCCTCCACCGCCACCTCATTGGCCGCGTTCATCACCGCCGGCATCGTGCCGCCCCGCCTGCCTGCCGCATAGGCGACGGCCAAGGCGGGAAAACGCTCCTGCTCCGGCTCCAAGAAAGTCAGGGTTTTACCGCGCAAATCGAGCCGTTCCCAAGCGCTCGCATGGCGCAGCGGATAATCCAGCGCGTACTGAATCGGTATCCGCATATCCGGCCTTCCCAACTGCGCCAAAACCGAGGTATCCCGATATTCAACCAGAGAATGAATCAGGCTCTGCGGATGAATCAGCACCTCAATCTGATCATAGCCCAGCGCAAACAAATGATGCGCCTCAATCACTTCTAAGCCTTTATTCATCATGGTCGCCGAATCCACCGTGATCTTGGCGCCCATCCGCCAGTTCGGATGAGCCAGCGCCTCCGCTGGTGTGATACTCCGCATCTGTTCCAGAGGCCGGTGTAAAAACGGGCCGCCGGAAGCCGTCAGGATGATTTTTGCCACGCTCTCCCGTTCCTCTTCCAAGCACTGAAAAACGGCGGAATGCTCGCTGTCTACCGGCAGAATAGCGCAGCCATTCTCTCTGGCCCTTTCCATAACCAGTTCCCCGGCGGCCACCAGGGTTTCCTTGTTCGCCAGAGCAATGTCCTTTTTAGCCTGTAAAGCCGCCAAGGTCGGCTCCAAACCGAT
>JAITOS010000087.1 GCA_031289815.1 Peptococcaceae bacterium
ACGCTTGCCACGCGAGCCATCGACAAGGGAATGCCGATAGAGCAGGTTCAGCGGTTGCTGGGACACCAGAAAATCGACACCACTCTGCAATACGCGATGGTAAACCAGAACAACGTGAAGCTGTCGCACCGTAAGTATATCGGCTGACGTCAAATCCCGATTTGTCGAGATGTTCGGTGGTGGGAAGTACGATGAGAAAACGGTGGAAGAAGTATGTGATAGTATTTTAGGTGGTGGTACGCCTTCCAAAAGCAAGCCAGAATATTATACAGGCGAAATACCGTGGGTAACGCCAAAGGATATGAAGTCAGCCATAATTACGGACAGCATTGACCACATCACCGAAGAAGCAGTCAATGTTAGCACAGTTAAGATGGTTCCGCAAAAATCGATACTGATGGTTATACGAAGTGGCATTCTCAAGCACGATTTACCGCTTGCGATAAACGCCGTTCCTGTCACAATCAATCAAGATATGAAAGCATTTATAGTTGGAAACGAGATAACGCCGGAATATCTGATGTACTCGTTTGTAGTGCGAGAAGCTGAACTACTAAGTAACGTGCGAGCGGTCACGGCAGATAACATTGAGTTTGGCGTGATTAAAAATATGTGCATACCAATCCCCCCGCTTGACCTCCAAACCCGCTTCTCCGACTTTGTTCGCCAGACCGACAAATCAAAATTTTGAACGACAACGCACCCTTGACGGTTCGCGATAAGAGTGATAGACTAAGTCGAGTGAACTAAGTCTAGTGAAGGGGGATCGTGATGCAGCAAATCAATATCCACGAAGCCAAAACGCAATTATCGTATTGGCTTGACAGAGCCGCAAAGGGCGAGCCTTTTATCATTGCGAAAGCGGGGAAGCCGATTGCGAGGGTGGAGGCGGTCGAACGTGTAAACACCTACGCGCGCGTCGGTTTTATGCGCGGACACATCCGTGTTCCTGATGATTTTGACAGAATGGGCGCTGACGATATCACAAGGTTGTTTGGAGGATCAGAATGAAACTGTTGCTCGACACGCATATTTTGCTGTGGGCGGCGGCGGATTCGCTGCCACCGTCAGCGGAGCGGTATTTCACAGACCCGGCAAACGAGTTGTATTTCAGTCCGGCAAGCATTTGGGAAGTCGTCATCAAGCGCGGCATGAGCCGCGATGATTTTTGTGTGGATCCCGCCATACTGCTGAACGGCTTACTGGAAAACGGATACAAAGAGTTGCCAATAACCGCGCGGCATACCTTGCTTGTCGGCTCGCTGCCGCAGTTACATAAAGACCCGTTTGATCGTATATTACTGGCGCAGACGGTTGCGGAAGGGATGCCGTTTCTCACGGCGGACGAAACGCTTAGGCAATATCCGGGCTCCATCATATTTGTCGGGTGAGATGAAAGTGAACTGTCGATTTTGGCGAAGAGTTGGGGCATTTTCCCGGTGATTAGATGGATAAGACATTTTGATAATTGAGGTGAATTCCCGGATGACCAACTTTGATTTTCTGAAAACGGAACCGCAGTTTGATAGCTTCTCCGGTATCGCCATCGCCGCCGAGAGAATCCTGCATATCGATGTGGCGGCCAGCGTTCTCAACTGCCGCCGCGCTATGGAATTTGCCGTCAAATGGATGTACTCTGTGGACGCTTCCCTCGTCATGCCTTATCAGGAGACCTTGGTCAGTTTGATGAACACCGAAGAATTTCGAGATATTATCGGCGCTGACGCGTGGCGGCGTATGGATTTTATCCGCAAAATGGGCAATCGCGCGGCTCATTCCGACAAAAAAATCACCGCGGAGCAGGCAGCCCTGTGTCTGGAAAATCTGTATGTCTTTCTTGACTTCGTTGCATACTGCTATGCCCAAGATTACACGGAGGGTACGTTCGATCCGTCGCTGATAGAAAAAATGGATCAGCCGGAACCATCGCCTGACCTTACGATGCACGATATGGTTAGCAACGAATGCGACTGGAAAGCGTTGTTCGCGGAAAACAAAGCGCTGAAAGCAGAACTGACGGCCAAGCGTGCGGAACAGCAGTTGACATACGTACCCAAGCCCCTGGAGCTTTCGGAATACAAGACGCGCAAAATCTATATTGACGCCATGCTTATGGACGCCGGGTGGACAGAGGGCCGTGACTGGCTAAACGAGGTTGAGCTGCCTGGAATGCCGAATCAAGCGGAGGTGGGCTATGCCGACTATGTGCTTTATGGGGACGACGGCAGACCGCTGGCTGTAGTGGAAGCGAAACGCACCTGTGTGGATGTGGCTAAAGGCCGCCAGCAGGCAAAGCTGTATGCCGACCTGCTGGAAAAGAAACATAAACGCCGACCGGTGGTATTTCTCTCTAACGGCTTTGACACGCGCATTGACGACAACCGGTACCCGGAGCGCAAGGTGGCGGCTATTTATTCCAAGCGGGATTTAGAAAAATTATTCAATCTGCAAACGCTGAGGACGAGCCTTGGCCATGTAAGCGTCAGCAGGCACATTGCCGGACGATATTATCAGGAAGCGGCCATCAAGGCGGTGTGCGACAGCTTCGATCATAAGAACCGCAGGAAAGCCTTGCTGGTGATGGCCACCGGTTCCGGCAAGACAAGGACGGTCATTGCTTTGTGCGACGTTTTGCTGCAACACGGCTGGCTGAAAAACATCCTGTTCTTAGCCGACCGCAAGGCGCTGGTTACACAAGCAAAGCGCAATTTTGTCAATCTGTTGCCGGATCTGTCCGTCACCAACCTTGGTGACGGAGATGGCAATTACAGCGCTCACTGTGTCTTTTCCACCTATCAGACCATGATAAACGATATCGACTCGGTGAAGGATGAGGAGGGAAAGTTGTTCACCAGCGGCCATTTTGACCTTGTTATCTGCGATGAGGCGCACCGCTCCATTTATAACAAATACAAAGATATATTCACTTATTTCGACGCGCCGCTGATCGGACTTACCGCCACACCCAAGGATGAAATCGATAAAAACACCTATGAAATCTTTGAACTGGAAAATGGGGTGCCTACCTATGGCTATGAATTAGCGCAAGCGGTCAAGGACGGATATTTAGTGGATTTTTTGTCGGTCGAAACAACGTTAAAATTTATTGAGCAGGGGATTGTTTATGACGAGCTTTCGGAGGCGGATAAGGAAGCCTATGAAAAAACTTTTGAGAATGAAAACGGCGCGCTGCCGGAGAGTATCAGTCCTTCTAAGCTCAACGAATGGGTGTTCAACGAGGATACCATCCGTCAGGTGTTGCACATTCTCATGACCGACGGGCTGAAAGTCAGCTACGGTGAGAAGATAGGAAAAACGATTATTTTTGCCAAGAACCATGACCATGCGGAAAAAATTTTTGAGGTGTTCGGCAAAGAATATCCGCATTTACAGGGATATGCAAAGGTCATTGACAACTATATGACCTATGCGCAAAGCGCCATTGACGAATTCTCTGAACCGGATAAACTGCCTCGGATCGCCATTTCTGTTGATATGCTGGATACCGGGATTGACGTGCCGGAGGTGTTGAATCTCGTCTTTTTCAAAAAAGTGTTGAGCAAGGCGAAGTTCTGGCAGATGACAGGCCGTGGTACCCGTCTTTGCCCCGGACTGCTGGATGGTGAGGATAAACAGAAATTCTATATTTTCGATTTCTGTGGGAATTTTGAATTTTTTCGTATAAACAAAGGACGGTCCACAGCCAATATGCTGGCGTTGCAGGGGGCCATCTTCCATCTCAAGGCGCAGATGATATTTAAACTGCAAGATATTGCTTACCAGACGAAAGAGCTGATTCCCTTCCGGAGCAAGTTGGTGAAAGAGCTGGTGGGCAAAGTCGAGGAGCTGAACCGCGAGAGTTTTGCGGTGAAACAGCATCTGAAATATGTAGACGTGTATGCCGACGTCAAAAATTACGATGCGCTCAGTTATGAAGATACCTTGATCATCGGCAACGAGCTTGCGCCGCTGATCCAGCCGGATGAAGACGAGGCCAGCGCCGTGCGTTTTGACGCCCTGATGTACGGCATAGAGTTGGCTTTTTTAATCGACAAGAAATATGCTCGCGCCCGTAGCGATTTATTCAAACGGGTACAGGCGATCGCCGGCGTAGCTAATATTCCGGAGATTATGGCGCAGTCGGAACTGATCAACAAAATTTTGCACACCGATTACTTCGAGCAGGCGGGCATAAGCGAATTTGAAAGTATCCGCGAAAGCTTACGCGGTCTGATGAAGTACATTCCGCATACCAAAGTACGCTATGATACTAATTTTGAGGATGATATTCTCTCGCTGGTATGGAGAGAGTCTGAGCTTGAAAACGATGATTTAAAGAACTACAAGACCAAAGCGGAATTTTATATCCGCCAGCATCAGGACAATATCGTCATAGCCAAGCTGAAGACGAATGTGCCGCTGACGCCGTTTGATGTTAAAACATTGGAAACAATCCTCTGGGATGAGGTCGGTACGAAGCAGGATTATGAAGCGGAATACGGCGCAAAACCGCTGGGTGAATTGGTCCGAGAGATCGTAGGCTTGGATATGAATGCCGCAAAAACCGCGTTTGCCGCTTATTTGGACGAGACCAACCTGGATAGCAGACAAATTTATTTTGTTAACCAGATTGTTGAGTATATCGTGCACAACGGGCTGATGAAGGACCTGTCCGTTCTGCAAGAGCCGCCCTTTACCGATCAGGGCAGCGTGGTGGACGTGTTCGCGGATCTGTCGGTGTGGACGGGCATTCGCAGTGTGATAGAGCAGATCAGCGCCAATGCGGCGGCATGATTCTTCCGAGCGAGCCTATTGACCGACCCTGCATATTTGTGTTAAAATATCTAAGTTAATGGATCCTCGCGGAAAGAAGGTGACAACCTTGAAAGAAAACATACATCCGGACTACCAGCCGACGACGATTACTTGCTCGTGCGGCGAGGTGATTCAGACGGCCAGTACGAGAAAAGATATTAAAGTTGAGATTTGTTCAAAGTGCCATCCTTTTTATACGGGGGTACAGCGCTTTGTGGATGCCGGCGGACGCGTTGAACGCTTTAAGAGAAAATACGGGATGCAGTAACAACGGCCTGCGGTCGTTGCTGAAAATCTGGCAGAGCGCAAGCTCTGCTTTTTTCGTCAAGGCTGCCGGTTGGCAAAAAATAAGCAGGTGGGACATACGGGGGGTAAAATGGCTAAACCGGTGCAATACGGCGGGCAGGCAGTGATTGAAGGCGTGATGATGCGGGGTCCGCACATGATAGCGATAGCTGTCCGGCTGCCCAATGGGGAGATCGACGTTACCAAACAGGAAATTAAAAGCTGGGCCGCCAAGCCGGTTCTGAAACTGCCGATTATCCGGGGGTTTGTAGCCTTACTGGAATCTCTGATTTTAGGGATGAAGGCGCTCACTTTTTCCGCGAATAAGGCGCTGGGCGAAGACGAAGAGGAAGAAGCGGAGGAATTGGGTTTTGCTGAAATTGCGATAACGATCGCCATAGCCTTGGGGCTGGGTCTTGTGCTCTTTGTCGGGATTCCTACGGCCTCCGCTCATCTGTTGCGCGGTTTGATTCCCAGCGTTATTTGGCAGAATATCCTAGAGGGCTTGATTCGCCTGGTGATATTTTTCTTGTATATCATGGCGATTTCCAGGCTCAAGGATATCCAGAGAGTGTTTCAGTATCATGGGGCGGAGCATAAGGCGATATTTAATCACGAAGCGGGAACCCCTTTAAGCGTTGAAAACGCGCGGAGCTTTAAACCGTTGCATCCGCGCTGCGGGACCAGCTTTTTATTAATTGTCGTCGTCGTCAGTATTTTTGTTTTCGCTTTTTTAGAACTGAATCCGCTGTGGTGGCGTATCGTATCGCGGGTCTTGCTCATGCCCCTGGTGGCGGGGGTGGCGTATGAATTGTTGAAGGCGTCCGCTCAATATATGGAGTCGCCGGGGATAAAATGGTTGCTGGCGGGAGGCTTGTGGTTGCAGCGGTTTACCACCCGGGAACCGGATGATGAACAGCTGGAAGTCGCTTTAGCCGCTTTAAACGGAGTCTTGGAGTCCGGTCAGGAATTGGCCTGAATCGTTTGCGCTTGAGGAAGGCAGGGGACGGAATTGATAGAAAAAATGTATGAACTCGAACGTAAATACGATGAATTGACGGAGTTGCTGAGCGATCCTGAAGTGATCGCGAATCAGTTGGTCTGGCAAAAGTACGCCAAAGCGCAGGCCGGGATGACGGAAATCGTCGGCGTTTTTCGGGAATTCCAAAAGGTGGCGCGGCAGTTGGAGGATACAGAGATATTGCTGAACGAGCCGCTGGAAGCTGAATTGAAAGAAATGGCGGAGCTGGAGCGGCAGGAATTGCTGGAGTGCCGCGAGGATCTGGAGGGGCGGATGAAAATACTGCTGCTGCCCAAGGATCCCAATGATGAAAAGAATGTGATCATGGAAATACGGGCTGGGGCGGGCGGTGAGGAAGCCGCGCTTTTTGCCGGTGATTTATACAGGATGTATGGACGTTACGCGGAAAAACAAGGCTGGCGCCTGGAGCTGTTGAGCGCGAGCTATACGGATATCGGCGGGTTTAAGGAAATTATATTCTTAATTGAAGGCAAGGGAGTGTATAGCAAACTGAAGTTTGAGAGCGGCGTCCATCGGGTGCAGCGGGTGCCGGCGACGGAATCCTCCGGACGCATTCATACTTCGACGGCTACGGTCGCCGTTTTGCCGGAAGCGGAAGAGGTGGAGATCGAGATCAATCAGAATGATCTGCGCATCGATATTTTTTGCTCCAGCGGTCCGGGCGGACAATCCGTGAATACCACCCAATCAGCGGTGCGAATCACGCATTTGCCGACCGGAATGGTGGTCTCTTGTCAGGATGAAAAGTCGCAATTGAAAAATAAAGACAAAGCGTTACGCGTCCTGCGCGCCCGCTTGTTGGAAAAAGTTCAGGAAGAAAAAAACGGGGAAATGGCCTCCGAACGGCGTAGTCAGGTAGGGACCGGCGATCGGAGCGAACGGATTCGTACCTATAATTTCCCGCAGGGCCGAGTCACCGATCATCGGATCGGACTGACGTTACATCGGCTGGAAACCATCTTGATGGGAGAGATTGACGAGTTGATTGAAGCCTTGATCCATTCTGACCAGGCGGAAAGATTGAAGTCGGAAGCGGGATGACATGAAGGAAAACATGAGTGTGATCGAAGCGGTCAAATGGGCGGAAGCGCGGCTGAAGTTAGAAGGGTTGGAGGATCCGCGTCTTGACGCGGATCTTCTCGTAGCCCAGGTATTGAGAGGGACGCGAGAACAAGTGTATCTCGCGCGGGATCGCGGCTTGAGCGCCGGACAGGAAGAAGAATTGCTGGCTCTGCTGCAACGCCGCCTCCGGAGAGAACCCTTGCAATATATCTTACAACGTCAGGAATTCATGGGATTGGAATTCTATGTAGATCCCCGGGTACTCATACCGAGGCCGGATAGTGAACGCTTGGTGGAAAAGCTGTTAGAAGTTGGAGCAGGCTTGTCCCTGGGGGAGATTCAGCGGCGAATGCCGCCCAAGGAACGACACCGGACGGCCCTGAAAAAGAAATGGCGCGTATTGGACGTCGGTACCGGGAGCGGAGCCTTGGCGATTGCCATTGCCTACTATTGGCCGGAAGCGGAAGTCGTGGGTACTGATATTTCGACGGCGGCGCTGGCGGTGGCGGCGCGCAACGCCGAGGCTTTAGGGGTAGAAGTGGCGTGGCGTCAGGGAGACCTTCTGGCGCCGGCGCGTCAGGAGCATTGGGATTGGATCGTTTGTAATCCGCCGTATGTAACCGTCAGCGAATATCAGGCCTGTGCGCCGGAAATATTTTTTGAGCCGGAGCAAGCGTTTCTTGGCGGGGAAGACGGTCTGGATTTTTACCGGCGCTTGGCGGAAGAAACAAAGCCTTGGCGCGAACAAGGCTGCGGCTTGCTGCTGGAGATCGGCTGCCACCAAGCGGCGGCGGTGCGGCGTCTCTGGGCGGACAAGAGCGAAACGGCGAGTATTTTTCAGGACTTAGCCGGACGGGACCGGGTAATCATGGTGAGGTGATCAAATTGGAAACAAAAAGGGTATATGTGAATCCGCTGGATCCGGACGAAGCCTTGCTGGAGGAGGCGGCCCGCTTGCTGAATCAGGGCGAGATCGTGGCGTTTCCGACGGAGACGGTGTATGGCTTAGGCGCCAAAGCCTTTGATCGTCAGGCGTGCGCCAAGATCTATGCGGTAAAAGGCCGCCCCCAGGATAATCCTTTAATCTTGCATGTAGCGAGCATAGAGATGGCGCGCGATCTGGCGCGTGATTGGCCTGAAACCGCGGAACGCTGCGCTCAAAAATTCTGGCCGGGTCCGTTGACCTTAGTCGTGGCTAAAAAACCGGGAATTCCCGATGAAGTAACGGGAGGGCTGCCATCCGTGGGCATTCGGCTTCCTTCCCATCCGGTGGCCAAGGCGCTCATCGCTAAAGCCGGTTTCCCGATTGCGGCCCCCAGCGCCAACCTATCGGGAAAACCCAGTCCGACCAGCGGCTATCATGTGTGGCGGGATCTGAGAGGCAAGATTTTATTGATTCTGGACGCCGGAATTTGCGCGGTGGGGCTGGAATCCACGGTACTCGATCTGAGTACGGCGCAGCCGACGATTTTACGGCCGGGCGGGGTTTCAAGGGAACAATTGGAAGCCGTGTTGGGTCCGGTAGCCTTGGATCAGCCAAATCACCGGCAGCCGCCCAAAGCGCCGGGCATGAAATACCGCCACTACGCGCCGCGCGGCGAAATGACCGTGATGATTGGCTCTCGGGACAACATATTGAAAGGGATGCGGGAGGAGATCAGGAAGGCGCGGCGGCGTATGAAAAAGATCGGCATTCTCTGTACCTTAGAGAGCGTTTCCCAGCTGCATCATGAATTACCGGATTTATTATATGTGATGGGTTCAGAAAAACGTCCGGCGGAAGTCGCCGCCAACGTTTTTGAAGGCTTGCGCTTGTGTGATGAGCGTCAGATCGACGTCATCTTGGCCGAAGGGGTCGATGAAGGCGGGATTGGTTTGGCGGTCATGAATCGTTTAACGAAAGCGGCGGGCCATAAAATTTTGAAGGTCTGAACAGCGGCGTCTTCCCTGCGGGCATTTATTGCGGCTGGCTCGACTTCGGACACAGGAGGGGTCTTATGCGTTTAAAACTGCTTTTTGTCTGTACAGGAAATACCTGCCGCAGCCCAATGGCGGAAATTCTGGCTCGCGAGACTTTTGAATCATGGATTGAAGTCGGTTCCGCAGGCCTGTACGCCTGGGAAGGGCAAGAAGCCAGCCTTCAGGCGACGGCGGCCTTGAAGGAAAAAGGGTTGGATTTGACGGGGCATAGAGCGAGACCGGTTTCCCTGGAACTGCTTGATTCGGCGGATTACATCATTCCCATGACCCAAGCGCATGAACAAGCGTTAGAAAAACAGTACCCTTCGCTGGGCCATAAAGTGAAGCGTTTGAGCGTTTGGGCGGGAGCGGACGAGGATATCGCGGATCCTTTCGGCAGTTCGCCGACAACCTATCGGGAATGCGCGGAAAAAATTGCCGGAATGCTGCAAAAATTACAGCTGGCCTTAAAAGAAACGCGCCTTCGCGAAGCGGAGAAGGACAAGCCGTAAGCGAAAACCTGTCTTTTTCTCAAGGACTATGTATGGTATGCTAAAAGGAAGAAGATATTATTTATTTTGAGGTGAAGCATATGCGGGTGGCGTTAGGCGCGGATCATGGCGGATTTTCTCTGAAAGAAACCATCAAGGAATATCTTCAGGCGCGGGAAATGGAGGTCATCGACGCGGGAACGGATTCCGAAGAACCGGTAGATTACCCCCTCTATGGCTTTCAGGTTGGCCGTATGATCCAAAAAGGAGAGGCCGACCGGGGGATCGTGATTTGCGGCACCGGCTTGGGGATTTCGATGGCGGCCAACAAAGTGCGGGGGGTCAGAGCCGTTATGTGTACAGACCCCTATTCCGCGCGCTTGGCGCGAGAGCATAATAACGCGAACGTGTTAGCCTTAGGCGGCAGGGTAACGGGCGCCGGTCTGGCCCTGGAGATTGTAGACGTCTTTCTGCGCACGGAATTCAGCGGCGAAGAAAGACATCAACGGCGGATCGGGCAGATGATGACCCTGGAGGAAGGAGAGGAATGAGAAGGAGTGGGATGGAATCTGTCCCAGGGCTTTAGCAGTTGAAAATGAAGGCGGAGAAATATAATCTAAAGGATGAAGGAGTTGGCCGAAACGATGGACTATATCAAACGCTGGGTAGGGGAACAGGATCCCCAAATTGTAAAAATCATCGAAGCGGAAGAGGACAGGCAGCGGGATAAAATTGAACTCATTGCCTCGGAGAATTTTGTCAGCAGGGCGGTCATGGCGGCGCAAGGGTCGGTCTTAACCAATAAATACGCCGAAGGCTATCCGGGGAAGAGATATTATGGCGGCTGTGAATATGTGGATCAGATCGAAAATTTGGCGCGGGAGCGGGCGAAAGAATTATTTGGCGCGGAGCACGCCAATGTGCAGCCGCATTCCGGCGCTCAGGCGAATACGGCGGTGTACTTTGCTTTGCTGAAGCCGGGAGATACGGTACTGGGAATGAATTTGTCTCACGGCGGCCATCTGACCCACGGCAGCCCGGTGAATCTATCCGGGAAGTATTACCGTTTTGTTTCCTATGGCGTGGATCCGGAGACGGAACGATTAGATTATGAACAACTGGAAAAACTAGCCCAAGAGCACCGCCCCAAGATGATCGTAGCGGGCGCCAGCGCCTATCCCAGAATCCTTGATTTTGAGCGGTTAAGAAAGATTGCCGATACCGTCGGCGCGCTGCTGATGGTCGATATGGCCCATATTGCCGGTTTAGTGGCGGTAGGGCTTCATCCAAGTCCGATCTCTTATGCCCATATAACCACCTCGACCACGCATAAAACCTTGCGGGGACCACGCGGCGGCTTGATTCTTTGCGGTTCTGAATACGCGCCGGCGATTGATAAGGCCATCTTTCCGGGGATTCAGGGAGGGCCTTTAATGCACGTGATCGCGGCGAAAGCGGTAGCCTTCGGTGAAGCCTTACAGCCGGAATTTAAGCTGTATCAGCAAAAAACCGTCGATAACGCGCGTACCCTGGCCGGAGCGTTAGGGAAAAGAGGGCTGCGCCTGGTCTCCGGAGGGACGGATAACCATCTGCTGCTGGTAGACGTGCGCACGCGCGGTCTGACCGGCAAAGAAGCGGAAAAAATCCTGGACGACGTCGGGGTGACAGTGAACAAGAATACCATTCCCTTTGATCCGGCCAGTCCGTTTGTCACGAGCGGGATTCGGATGGGAACGCCGGCGGCGACCTCCAGGGGCATGACGCCTCGGGCGATGGAAAAAATCGCGACCGTCATCGATCTTTGCCTGCAAGCTGCGCCGCCGGAAGAAAATCTGAAGGAAGCGCGCGCTTTGGTAAAAGAAATTTGCGACGCCTTTCCCCTGTATACGAATTTAGACGAATATTAATGCGGACGACCGCGTGAGCAGGAGCGGGCCGGTTGGTTTTTAAGGGAGGAATCATTGTGGGCGAGCGGATCAAGGTAGCGGTTGTCTTCGGGACGCGCCCGGAGGCCATCAAAATGGCGCCCGTCGTGAAGGCGCTGCAATCCTGCGTCTCCATTCAATGTCAGGTTACGGTCACGGCGCAGCATCGGGAAATGCTGGATCAGGTATTGGGGCTTTTTGCGATCCAGCCGGATCATGATCTGGATCTGATGCGTTCCGGCCAATCGCTGGCGGAAATCACGACGCGGGCGCTGACGCTCTTAGAAGGGATATTTCGGAAGGAAAGACCCGCTTTGGTACTGGTTCACGGGGACACGGCGACCACCTTTGCGGCGGCTTTGGCGGCCTATTACAATCAGATTCCGGTGGGGCACGTGGAAGCGGGCTTGAGAACCAGCAATAAATATTCGCCTTATCCAGAAGAAATGAACCGCAGATTAACCGGCGCCATCGCGGACTGGCATTTTGCGCCGACTGAGAGCGCCCGCCATCATTTACAGCGCGAAGGGGTCGATCCCAAGCGTATTTTTGTTACAGGGAACACGGTGATTGACGCCTTACTCTCCACCGTCAAGCCGGGGTACGTTTTTTCTGACCCGGAATTGCGCGATATCCTGGAAGCGGAAAAAGGCCGCCGGATGATTTTGGCGACCACCCATCGGCGGGAAAATTTGGGAGAGCCGATGCGGCAGATTTATCAAGCCTTGGCGGCGGCGCTAACCGCCTTTCCGGACAGCTATGTCTTATTTCCGATGCATAAAAATCCAAAAGTGAGAGCGGTGGTCGATGAAGTGCTGGGGGAAAATCCCCGCGTCCATCTGATCGAACCGTTGCCCTATGAACCCTTTGCCAATCTCATGAACCGGGCCTATATGGTGATCACCGATTCCGGCGGCATTCAGGAAGAAGCGCCCTCCCTGGGAAAACCGGTCCTGGTGGTGCGTAACACGACGGAACGACCGGAAGCGGTCGCAGCTGGGACGGCGGCCTTAGTGGGAACGGCGTATGAGGATGTGAAAGCGGCGGTTTACCGCCTGCTGGCGGATGAAAAGGAATACGCCCGGATGGCCAATGCGGTCAATCCCTACGGAGACGGCTTGGCGGCAGCCCGGATTCTTGATATTATAAAGGAGTATTGTCTATAATAATAGGGCCGTCTTGGACGATCAGAAAGGCAATCACACCATGCTAACAGAGCGCCTCATGTCAACCGTGGTCCGCGGTATTACCGGACGTTATCTCAACTTCAAGCCCACAGCTCAGGTGATGCTACCGCCCCCAAACACAGGGCGGCGGTATATGCTTTACCTTCACATACCGTTTTGTGAGAGCTTGTGTCCGTATTGCTCCTTTAACCGTTTCCCCTTCAGTGAGGCGCGCGCGGTACCGTATTTCGAGGATTTGCGCGCCGAAATGCGTATGCTCAAGAATCTGGGCTACGACTTCGCCTCTCTGTATATCGGCGGCGGCACACCCACCGTCATGATCGACGAACTGTGCGCGACCATCGATCTTGCCCGTGCGCTCTTCTCCATTGAGGAGGTGTCGGGCGAGACGAACCCCAACCACCTTATTCCGCTCTATCTGGATAAGCTGGAAGGGCGCGTACAGCGCCTGAGCGTCGGGGTGCAGAGCTTCGACGACGGTCTGCTCCGCCAAATGGACCGCTATGAGAAATACGGCTCGGCGAAGCAGATATTCGAGCGTATTGTGACAGCCCAAGGGCGTTTTAAGAGTCTCAACGTCGATATGATCTTCAACTTTCCGAGTCAGACCGAGGACATGCTGAGCCGTGACCTTACGCGTATCCTCGAAAGCGGCGCCAGTCAGACCACCTTCTATCCGCTGATGGCGTCCCCCGCGGTCGAGCAGTCCCTGGCCCGGACGGTGGGCAAGGTTGACTATGGGCGCGAGGCTCGTTATTACGACGTCATCAGTGAAGTTTTGACCGGCGGAGAAAATCCGGCCTTCAGCTTCGGCAGCGCCTGGACCTTCAATGCGCGGATAGCGAAGACGCCGCCGCAGACGGCTTCCATCACAGCTGCACCGCCAGACGACGCCATGATTGACGAATACATTGTAGACTATGAGGAATATCCGGCCATCGGCTCAGGCGGACTCTCATTCTTGGAAGGCAGTCTCTACGTGAACACCTTCTCCCTGCGCGAGTATGCGGCTAAGATCGCTGCCGGCACGATGAGCCTGATGGGGAAAACCACCTTTTCCAAGCGCGATCGTATGCGGTATCGCTTCATGATGCAACTTTTCGGACTCCGGCTCGATAAGCGGCAATGGCGGCGCGACTTCGGCTGTACGGTGCTTGCGGGGGTACCTGCGGAATATGCGTTCTTCAAAACGGCCGGCGCCTTTGCGACTGACGACGAAAATGCGATCACCTTGACGCCCAAGGGCCGCTATCTTTTAGTGGCGCTCATGCGCCAGTTCTTTATCGGAGTGAACGGGGTGCGCGATTTGGCTCGGGCCGTACTCCCTGAGGATGAACGCGAGCTCATTTTCGGCGAGGGAGTATAAAGACGTCAGAGTTGTCGCGCCTGCGACTGGATCGTGCAAGAAGAAAAAAATGGGATAATAAAATATTCTAAAAAATTCAAATAATACAATTAGATGATCTGAATGAAATTAACAAACAAAAAACATGATTTATGAGGTATAATTTATGTGTATGGACAAGAAATGAGAATGGATCCGAAAAAGCAGACGCAGCAACCCCAAAAATCGTGGATCAAGGCACTGACTTTTGGCTCGACGATCGCCACTTCGATTGCTGGTTTAGTCGCGGGGGGGTATTTCCTGGGAGCCTACCTGGATCCACGCTGGGGAACCAGCCCGTGGCTGAAGATCATATTGATGCTGGCGGGACTGGTATTGGGAGGTGTATATTTGGTCAGTGTCCTCATGGGGCTGATAAAAGATAAAGAGGGCGACGAATGAAAATCACCGGCAGAGTTGTTTTATGGACAGGAACCTCGGTTGCTTTAATCGTTACCGCTGTGAGCAATTGTATGCCTTTATTAGGCGCGGTGGCTGGACTCTGGTTAGGATATATGAACATAGAAAGGCTCTATAAAGAGGTCAGGAGTATTTCCGGGCTGGATTTGAGAGCCGCGCTGAAAAAAATGCAGCGAAAGTTCTTTATCCGCTTGGGAATAGTTACCTTGATTGCGGTGATGATTGCCAAGTGGCAGCCGGATATGTTTTTAGGATTGATCGTTGTATTCATCATAAGTTTGATGGTTTTCCTGCTCATGAAAGCGCAACAGGCAATACGATAAAGAAAGGGGGGATAAAAGATGGGTGAAGAAACAATCATTTGGAAGCTGGGCAGTATGGCCTTTCATGGCAAAACGCTGGTGATGACCTGGATGGTCATGGTCGCGGTTATCATTTTCTGTTTAATCGGCGTCCGCAAGCTCACCAGCGGCAGCCCGGGGAAAATGCAGAATGTTCTGGAAATGATCGTCGATCTGGTGAATGGGATTGCCCACGGAAACTTGGGCTCGGAAAAAGGCCGCGTGATGATGCCCTACCTGCTTTCTCTGATTACCTTTGTTTTCTTCTCTAATATGTGGGGATTGCTGCCGAACTTTACCTTCAAAGTGTTTGAGCATCTGCATATTGAATTCGCGCAATTAGATAAGATATTTGAAGGATCGAGTTTTATGTCGCCGACGGCGGATATCAATACGACCTTGGCTTTAGCGCTCTTAACCTTCATATTGATCATTGCCTTGGGAGTCAAATACAAGGGAAGACATTATTTTGGTCATTTCTTTGAACCGAATCCGGTATTCTTTATCATTCACGTGATTGACATGTTATCGAAGCCGATGACGCTGGCCTTCCGTCTATTTGGGAATATTTACGCCGGGGAGGTCTTGATCGGCGTTATCCTGATGCTTCCGGGCGTATGGATTTTCGCGGGAGCGCCGTTTGACGCAATTTGGCTGGCTTTCAGTATTTTCATCGGCTGTATTCAGGCCTATGTATTTACGGTCTTAACCACCGCTTATGTCGCGCAGGCCGTGGTCAGCGAAGAGCATTAACGGTCAGGGAGTTTTTAGGGTGAATCCCTATTCCAAACGCAGTTTTTCAGCCGCTCAAGCAGGCTGAGGAATTATAAATTTTTTTGCTCATAAAAAAAGGAGGAATAACAAACATGGAACCACAAGCTGCTGCTGTCTTAGGTGCGGGAATCGCAGCCGGCGCCGCCGCGCTCGGAGCCTCACTTGCCAACGGAAACGTTGTTTCCAAAACGATTGAAGGGATTACGCGTCAGCCAGAGGCCAGAAGCGTTCTTCAATCGACGATGTTCATCGGCGTCGGTCTGATCGAAGCTTTACCTTTGTTGACTTGGGTACTGGCGCTTCTCCTCATGTTCGTAATTAAATAATTGTGCTGAACTTGGGTAGAAATGCCCGCAGGAACACGGGGGGAGCAGTTGTTCCCCCTTAAAAATGTTAAAGCTTATGGATCACGTGATGAACCACGCGAGGGGGGGATAGACCTTGAATCCAATAGACATCAATTTTACTTTGCCGGTGCAGATGATCTCTTTTTTGATTTTGGTATGGATTCTTGCGAAATTCGCCTGGAAGCCGTTGCTGAAAATGATGGACAATAGACGTAGTTTTATTGAAGAGAGTTTGGCTCAGGCCCAGGCGGAACGTGAACAGGCGGAACAAATCAAGCGGGAATATCAGGCTGAAATGTTGAAAGCTCGTCAGGATGCTCAGGAAGTCATCGCTAAAGCGACGAAAGTCAGCGAAGAGCGGGCCGTGGAAATCATGGAAGCGGCAAAAGAAGAGGCGGACAAGATCAAAAAAGCGGCGATCGTCGATATCGAACGCGAGAAGGAAAAAGCTCTGGCGGAAGTCAGAATTCAGATCGCTGATTTGTCTGTCGCTGTGGCGGAGAAAATTATTAAACAGAAGTTGGATCTAAACGCGGAATCCCAGCTGATTGATCAATTTATCCAAGAGGTAGGGGAACTGCCATGTTAAATGAAGCATTGGCGCGCAGATATGCGGAAGCGTTATTTGAAATCGTAGCCAACAAAGACCTGAATCTGGCGGAACAGGAATTGACCGAGGTGGTTCAGCTGGCGGAAGGAAATGCGGAGGTCGCCAATGTCCTGAATCATCCGCACGTTCCTTTATCGCAGAAAAAGGCGTTAATGGAGAAGATTATTGGCGATCAATGCGGAATTACCACGAAAAATTTTCTCTATCTGTTAATTGACCGTCGCCGGCAGACGCTTTTGCCTTCCGTGCTGAAAGCGTTTCACGTGCTGGCGGATGAAGCCCGTCAGATTATTGAGGCCAAAGTGGTCAGCGCCAAAGCGCTGAGCGCGGATCAAGAAACGA
>JAITOS010000154.1 GCA_031289815.1 Peptococcaceae bacterium
ATACTCTCAGTAACGGAAATATTACAACAGAGGAGAGTGCTAGGGATGTCGTCAAAAACCTTGTGCGCCTGGGTGCGCCTGGCCGTCGTGGCCGTAGCTGTTTGCGGACTGATTTTGTGCGGGTATGTTTTGCCGTCCTGGGGTGCGGCTATCGTGAGGGGAACCCCCGAAGTCGCCAGCTGGTATCTGCCGTGGCTGCTTTTCCTGTGGGCGGCCGCCTTGCCGTGTTTCGCGATACTATGGCTCGTCTGGAAAGTGGCGGGAGCGATTCAGCGGGAGACAGTGTTTACGCTGCGGACGGCGCGGTGGATTAAAAGCGCCGCGGGCTGCTTGTTCGCGGACGTTGGCTTTTTCTTTGCCGGCAATGTGATCTTCGTGCTGATGGGCAGGAGCCATCCGGGAATTTTGCTGCTTTCCCTGTTTGGCGATATCCTCGGGGTAGCGCTGGCGATTCTGGCGGCGGTGCTGTCTCGCTATATCACCAAAGCGGCGGTCTTGCAGGAAGAGAGCGAGGGGACGATATGATTGTCATCAACGTGGACGTCATGCTCGCCAAACGCAAAATGAGCGTCACCGAACTGACCGGGCGCGTCGGTCTGACGATGGCCAACGTGTCGTTGCTGAAGAACGGCAAAGTAAAAGCGATCAAGCTCGCCACGCTGGAAAAGCTGTGCGAAGCCTTAGACTGCCAGCCGGGAGATATTTTGGAGTACCGCAAAGATGATTAAGCTGCTGCTGATACAACCTGAGAACCGCGAGATCAAACGCTTCCGCCGTTGGCAGTTCAACAATTTTTCCCAGATCACCATCCCCTATCTCGCCGCCTATGCGGACGAACGGTATTTTGAAATCAGGCTTGTGGACGAGTATGGGGAGCGGATTCCCTTCAAAAGAAAATTCGATTTGGTAGCCATCACTGTCAACACGCCGAACGCGCCGCATTGCTACGAGCTGAGCGCGGAATTCCGCAAACGGGGCGCGAAAGTCGTTATGGGCGGTCCCCATGTGACGCTCTTGCCAGAGGAAGCGCGCGCGCATTGCGATTATCTCCTCATCGGCGAGAGCGAAAGAACGTGGCGGCAATTTCTGGAGGACTATGCGGCTGGGAAGCCGCGCTCGGAGTACACAGACGATCAGCCGCCGACCCTCGCAACATTACCCCTGCCGCGCTGGGATTTGCTCAAACGGAATCGCGTCATGAAAGGCGCGGTCTTCGCCACCCGCGGCTGTCCCTATCACTGCCGTTACTGTAACCTGAAACAAATTTACCACAATGTGTTCAGGACCCGTCCGGTGGCGGAGGTAGCCGCGGAGATCCGCGTGATGAAGTCGAAATTTTTCGTCTTTTGGGACGATAATCTGTTTGCCGATAAGGAGTATGCCAAGGAGTTGCTCCGCGCCATCGCACCATTGAAGCTCAAATGGGCGGCGCAAGTGACGCTGCGCGATTGCGCGGACGAGGAGCTTTTGGCCGCCGCCCGGTCGGCGGGGTGCCTGTACTTGTTCGTGGGGGTGGAATCGTTTTCCGAGCAGTCCCTGGAGAGCGCGGGAAAAGCCATCAACCGCGTCGCTGATTACAAGCCGCTCATTGACGGTATCCACCGCCACGGGATCATGATTCAGGCGGGTATCGTATTCGGTTTCGACGGCGACAGGAAGGACGTGTTTGACAACACGCTGGCCGCTTGTGAAGCGCTGGGCATAGACGGAGTGACGGTGAGCGTGCTGACGCCTTTCCCGAAAACGCCGGTATACGAGCAATTAAAAGCCGAGGGGCGGCTACTCACCGGCGATTGGAGCCGCTATAACAGTAAGACGGCTGTCGCCTTCCAGCCGAAGCATATGAGCGCGGCTGAATTGTTGGCGGGGTACGTCCGCTTCCGGCGGCAGTTCTACTCGCTGGGCTCCTTTGTGCGCCGTATGCGGGTGTCGCGGACGAATATCGCGCTAAACTTTGTGATCAATCTCGGCTACCGGCTGGGGGTATAGAAAACGCGCCGCGTGCGGGCGGCGGCAGGGAGGGCAGTTTGAAAACAAAGCTGTTTTACCACTCATTGCTGCCAGAAAGGAATGGTCTTTATCATGAAAAAGAGCTGGTCTATGCTGCGGCTGGTCGTGATCACGGTGATCCTGGGGACGCTTTTCAGCGCCTGCACCCCGCAAGACCTTGAGAAAATGGAGCTTATATCCATGAGTGATACCGATTACAGCCGTATCCTGCAAATACAGTGGGACGGCAAGGTGTATTCCGGTTTCGCGAATTTCGCGAACGCGAGCGGCCTGAAACGCGGCAAGCAAATCGGCTATTTCGAGGACGACAAGTACGCCAAAGTATACGAACTCCAGGGCTATGATCCCGGCGATTGGCTGATTCTTTATCTTTGGCACGGCGAATTCGCGCTGTATAAGGCCGACGGCGTGAGCGGCGCGCCGGAGGAATTGGCGGCGCTGAGAAACCGTTAAACGACGATACCGGCCCAAATCAGCGCCAGCATCCCGATCCCCACGAGCAGCCGATAGTAGGCGAAGCCCTTTAAAGAGTGGCTGACGAGGAAGGACAGGAATTTGCCGATGACGATCAGGGCGACGAGGAAGGAAACGAGGAAGCCGACGGCCAGGGCGGCCCATTCCAGAGAGGTCATGGCCTGAAAGCCTTTCAGCAGGGAATAGCCGGTGGCGGCGACCATCGTCGGAATCGCCAGAAAAAAGGAAAATTCAGCGGCGGCTTTTACCGATAAGCCGACGATCATGCCGCCCATGATGGTGGAAGCGGAGCGGGACATACCGGGGAAGAGAGAGAGGCACTGGGCAAAGCCGATGAGCAGGGATTTTTTGACGCCGACATGGACGAAATCGCTGTTTTTTTGCGAGGAAAAATTATTTTCGACGATGATCATCAGGAGCGCCCCGACGATCAGGGCGATGGATACGGTAAAGGGGGAGAACAGATAGGTATCGATCGGCTCTTTTAGGATAAGGCCGACGACAGCGGCGGGTAAAAAGGCGATCAGCATACAAAACCACAGCGTAAAGCCCCATTGTCCTGGCCGCAGATGCTTCAGCGAGTCCAGGATTTTTTGCCGGTAGTAATAGACGACCGCCAGGATCGCGCCAAGCTGGATGACGATTTCAAACAGGATGGCAAAAGGCCCGGTGAAATGGAGAAAATGCCCGAATAAAATCAGATGGCCGGTAGAGGAGATGGGCAAAAATTCCGTGACTCCTTCGACGACGCCAAGGATGATCGCTTTAAGGATGAGTTCCATGATGACTCCTTTCGGTTGGTTATGTACGAATGGTTACTGCATCATCATATCATAAAAAGCAGCGCAAAAGGAGGAGAAAGAATGAATATTCTGTGGGGGATTGTCGGGAGGATTCGCCTGCGGCAAAAAAGACTTGATGAATTGCCTGTAGACGCGGTATGATAGATGAAGTAGATAAATTGGTGTGGTGTATCTATTTGGATCATCGCCTGTTAAAGCGGCTTGTAGCGGCAGAATTGAAACTTGGTCAATTTGAGGCTGAACACAATGGATAGGAGTGAGCAGGACGAGAATGCAGGAAGTTTGGCGTCTGAGCAATCCAAAATTTATTGCAGCAATGATGTTTGTCATAATGGTAATCACTGGGGTAACAACCTATTGGCTGCTGAAGCGCTTTACAAAATTGAGTAGGAAGCGGCGAGTCGGCTTAACAACTGCTATTGCTGGAATACCCATATGTTATGGAATGGGAATATTCGCCTATTTAGATACTGGGAAATTTAGTTTGTTGGGATTTATAGTGTTATTTCTCCTTCCATTCGTTGCATACTTCACCGTTCAACCGGCGGTTCGTAACGATGATTAGGTTACAAGCATCTCTTTTAAATTGGTAAAGCCAACGACTTATATAGAGCGGCGAAAGCTGTAGAATTTAGTGTAGAGGGGCTAGTCAACTTAGCACAACAACTGGTGAACGCAGGGAGGGAATAAGATTGTTTGATTCAGGGTTACTGAGTGATGCAAATTTTTTAGTAGCAATGGCTTTCATATTAATGGGAATAATTAGTATAGTGACCTATTGGCTGCTGAAATGTTTTACAGGATTAAGAATGAAGCGGCGGTACGGCATTACACTTGCCGTTATGTTAGCATCTTTTGGTTATCCAATTGGAATATGGTCATATTTAAATATACGAAGATTTAGTTGGTGGTTTATAGTTATGCTACTTATTCCAGTCATCAGTTATTTCCTTGTCCAACCAGACATCCCAGACGAAGATTAGCTTACAACTCTATTTCCCTACGCCCAGCCCAACAGACGGGCGGCCTGCGTCACGAAAAAACAGACGCTGAAAGCGATGAAGGTGGGAATCGCAAAGGCCAGCAGGGTCCATTTTTTGCTGCCGGTTTCCTTGTAAGCGCTGAGGAGAGCGGTGCTGCACGGCCAATGGAGCAGGGAAAACAGCAGGACGTTAACGGCGGTCAGCCAGGTCCAGCCATGCGCGAACAGGATCGTCCCTAATTCGGCCAGACTATCTATTTCCAGCATGGAGCCGGTAGACAGGTAGCTCATCAGGAGGATCGGGATCACGATTTCGTTGGCCGGCAGGCCCAGAATGAAGGCCATCAGGATAAAGCCGTCTAAGCCGATGAGTCTGGCGAGCGGTTCGAGGAAAGCGGCGCCGTGGGCGATGAGGTTTAATTCTCCAAGATAAATATTGCTCAGCGCCCAGATGACGGCGCCAGCCGGAGCGGCGACGACGACCGCCCGGCGCAGGACAAAGAAAGTGCGGTCGATGAGAGAACGGTAGAGAACCGCGCCGAATTTCGGCAGCCGGTAAGGAGGCAATTCCAAAACGAGGGAAGAAGGCTCGCCTTTGAGCAGTGTTCGCGACAAGCCCCAGGAGACCGCGAAGGTAAAGGCGATACCGAGGCAGATGACGAGGGCGATCGCGGCGGCGGTCAGGAGGTGTCGCCAGGCAAAGGCGGCGCTGCCAGCCGTGAAAATAGCGGTGATGGCGATGAGGGTCGGAAAACGGCCGTTGCAGGGGACGAAATTATTGGTCAGGATAGCGATCAGGCGTTCGCGGGGAGAGTCGATGATGCGGCTGGAGACGACGCCGGCGGCATTGCAGCCAAAGCCCATGCACATCGTCAGACACTGTTTGCCGCAAGCGTTGGCCTTTTTAAACAGGCTGTCGAGATTAAAGGCGATCCGCGGCAGGTAGCCCAGATCTTCCAGCAGGGTAAACAGGGGAAAGAAGATAGCCATAGGCGGTAACATCACGGAAATCACCCAGGCGGAGGTGCGATAGATCCCCAAAACGAGTATCCCGTGAAGCCAAAGAGGCGCGCCGCCCGCTTGGAACCATTGACTGAGGATATCCTGAAAGCGGAAGAAAAAGCGGCTGAGCATTTCCGAAGGGAGATTCGAGCCGGAGATGGTCAGCCAGAAAATGCCGACCAGCAGCAGGAGCATGAGCGGGTAGCCAAAGAGGCGGGAGGCCGTCAATTGATCGAGGCGGCTGCGTCGGCGCGGATTTCGGAGAGGGTCTTGTTGAATCACCTGGCTGGCAATCAGGTGCGCGTTGGCAAAGATGTCCGCGACCATCCGGTCGGCGAGCTGATGGCCGGAAGTATGGCGGAGCGGTTCCAGATCAGCGTAGATTTGGGACAAGGGATCCGCAGGCTTATTCAAGGCGGTACGCATGGAGCTTTTCCACCTCCTGGTACGTTGCTGTCGGCGCGTTCTGCAAGCGGACGAAGCGGCTGATATTCTCGACAAAAGGGGGATGACTGTCCAAGAGGCGGAGCGCCAGCCACTTGGAGTTGAAAAATGAAGCGGCCGGCAGCGTTTGCAGCCGCGGCAAGAGCTCTTGGATCAGGCCTTCGATCTCCGCGGAATAGCGGACTTGTTTGGGCGCGGTCGGCCGCTGTTGAACCGCGATTTCGTAGAGCGCGGTTTGAACTTCTTTGAGACCTTTGCCATTGCGGGCCGTGGTGGGGATGACCGGGACGCCCAAATCCTTTTCCAGCAACGGAATATTCACCGTGATTCCTTTCTTCCCCGCCTCATCCATCAAATTCACACAGACGACCATCCGGGAGGTAATCTCCATGATTTGCAAGGCAAGATTGAGGCTGCGTTCCAATGCGGTGGCGTCGAGGATCACCAGCATGGCGTCAGGCTGGCCAAAGCAGATGAAATCTCTGGCGATTTCTTCTTCGGCGCTGTGGGCCAGAAGGGAATAGGTTCCGGGCAGATCGACCAGTAAAAAGGATTTTTCGCGAAACAGGAAAGCGCCTTGAGCGCGATCAACGGTTTTTCCGGGCCAATTCCCGGTGTGTTGACGCAGGCCGGTTAAGGCGTTGAATAAGGTGCTTTTGCCGACATTCGGATTGCCGGCGATCGCCACGACGGCTTGATCATTTTTCAGAGGCAGATGAAAGAAATGTTTTCTGATATGCTCATTGAAGGACGGAGAGTGGCGGCGTTTGCCGATGGTTATGTTCATACATTTTCCCTACTTTATCATTTATGTGTTTTTAGATGAGTTGGACGGTGATTTTCCCGGCGTCTTCCAGCCGTAAGGCAATGACGGAACCCCGAATTTCGTAGGCGATGGGATCGCCTGAGGGTGCAGGGCCTATACAGCGGATGTTGGCGCCGGGGATGATTCCGAGGTCCAGAATGCGCCGCCGCAGTAACCCTTCTATGCTTAGACTGGCTACGGTAGCTTGCGTACCGGCCTTTAGTGAAGACAGTGTGGCCATGCGATGTCTCCTCCTTTGGTGGCTTCGTTCAGAGTAACTTCAGAGTACTTGGAGTCGATGGAAGGGATGAAGATGTTAAAATAACTTATTGAGACTGCGGCGAGAGTGTTACCGGCAAAGTTTGGTATTTTCTGCGAACCTTTGAATACGTCAACAAAAAAAGATCGAGTTCCTCACTTTCATGACGGAACCCGATCTTTAGGGCGTATACTTTCTCTGTTCATCTAAATCGTAGGACAAAATGCTACCTCCCATCTATATCTTATTTTTTCGGTACAGTCGTCGTCAAAGATTCCAAACCGACAGATTCCAAGATGGTTTCAATCATAGTCTTTTCCGTTATAGTCATCAGCATCCCCCCCTCTTTTGCTAAAATAACGATACGATCATTTACGATATACTGTAGAAGACAGCCACTAAGGCCCCGAGAAAGTATACAAAGGGCATTTTCATTATTCTAATTCATAACGGGAAAAAATACAAGGGCTTTTTAGAAAAAAAGGAAAATATTTTTTTGTTCGGGCATGATAACGCCGGCTGGAGAATGTCGAATTCAACAGCCGACGGAGATACAGGTTATGGTAAAACAGGCGGGTAAAAGGAAGACCGGGAAAGCGAAGCGGGAAGCAGGAGCGGCGGAGAAAATGTCGCGTCAGTCCGGGGAAATCGTTCTCTGGCGTATATAGGCGGCGATTTTGAAGTCTTCCTGCGAGATGTGCTTTATTAACCAGCGGACGATGACCGTATTGGCTTTGTCGCTTAAATCAATGGACGAACCCTCCGTGTTGTATTGCGCAATGAGGTCGCCGACGGTTTCTTTGAAGTTATCGTGGAGCTGCTTGTGTTTTTGGTAGCCGGGGTAGTGGTATCTTCGCTGTAAGGCTTCTTCGTCCGCAAAGTGTCTTACGGTATACGTGGCCAAAAAGTCCAGTGTTTGGCTGAGTACGGCGGGGCTTTGGTTTTTGGCGCAGGCGTCTACCAGGTTGCTCGTCAGCTTGAACAATTGTTTGTGCTGCGTGTCAATTTCTTCGTTTCCGGTCTCAAGTTCCGCGTTCCAGGCGATTCCATGTTGCCAATGGTTTGTCTGATCTGTTTCCGGATGGTCAGATTCGGGGGGGGAATCGCTCTCCGGAAGCGTTTCTTCTGGTTTCGGGAGGGAATGAGGGGTTGACAGCAAATAGGTGTGCAGCTTTTGCACGACCTCGTCGATGTCCAACGGCTTGCCGATATGGTCGTTCATGCCGGAGGTGATGCACTTTTCAATGTCTTCCCGGAAGACGTTGGCGGTCATGGCGATGATGGGGATCTGCTTGGCTTTGTCTCCGGGCAGCGCCCGGATGCGGCGGGTGGCTTCATAGCCGTCCATTTCCGGCATCTGGACGTCCATGAAGATGACGTCGTAGCTTTCCGGATTTTTGGCGAATAGTTGTATGGCTTCCGCTCCGTTAGCGGCGCAGTCGATGTTTAAGAGGGTAGGCTCCAGGAGCGCCAGGACGATTTCGCGGTTGATTTCTACGTCTTCGGCGAGTAAGACCCGGTAGCCTTTAAAGACTCCGGCTTCTTCCGGCGGCGGCTCTTTTTGGGTGAGCGTTTCCGCTCCCAGGCATTCGTTGATGAGGTCGGCGATGGCCGAGGGGAAGAGCGGTTTGGAGAGGTATTTGTCAAC
>JAITOS010000035.1 GCA_031289815.1 Peptococcaceae bacterium
CTCCTTCCGTCAATGGGCATTCTGACATTAATGGGCAGGTGTGGTATGAGGTTTTTAAAGCGCATATGCTGCGTTTGCGCGGTCTGAATACGATGGATGATATGGAGGGGCAGTATCCCCGGTCCGCGGTTTTACTGGAGGTGTTGGGCATTCCCCGCGATATGCCTGTAAAAACGCCGCCGCCGCTGGTTCTGCCCGTAGCCAATGCCTATGACCCGACAAAGCCCCTCTCTGAGGAGGAATTTGTACTCCATAACGGCGTTCGTTTCGGCATGACGTATGACGAGGTGCTGGCGGCAACCGGTGAAGATGTTGTGTTTTTAGCGAACGACTTCGTCTTTGACGTGGCCGAGGGCGTAAGCATTGTTCAGGACGGGGTGTTTTATGGATTTCAGCAAAACGCGGAGGATCATGCGTTTTATCTCGCCAGCTTGAGCATACAAAACAGCGTAGACTATGGCGACGCGGTCGCGCCGATTTTTCGGGATATACGTATCGGCGACACTCTGGAAAGCGTGTTTGATAAATTTCCTGTCCGGGACAGGGAGCTTAAACAATGGGCGGAGCAAGCGCTCTACGGCGAGCCTCCCGCTAACTACGCGCGGTTGTACTATGTTGCGGGAAGCTATTACGATATGATGCTGGTTGCGGATCATTGCTTGGCCCACATTACTTTCAGTCGGCTGGAGCAAAAAGTGCTGAGGGTAGAGATCTATGGGAACAATTGATGGTGAATTCCACCTGGCGCCTGAAGAGGAAGTGTTAAACGGGGAAGAATTACGTTTGAATATGGCCTGAAATTCCATGTCTCCATCCGGTTCGCTGTCGCCGTGCTTGCGGGAGGGCAGGATATGGCGGATGTTCCCGTCGCGCTGGTTTTGGGGTTGGCGTAGGGCGGGTGAGTCTGCTCTTGCTGGGAGGTCGCGAAGGGCGGATGGGTTTGCCTTCGGTTGCTGGGAGACCGCGAAGGGCGGACGGTTCCGCTTTTCGTCCCGCTGCGCCTTCCTGGCGCAAAGGGACGCGCTCGGCGTCCATGCCTCGCTTTTCGCGGAACCGTCCGCCCTTCGCTTGGGTTGGGAGGCTTTTGAAGAGGACGCTCACCTCCAGCTTCGCGGTTCATGTGCGACACTGGGGGCGGGCGTTGTGGGTTTGAGGTTGGGTTTCGTTGTTTGCTGATCTGATGAGGCTGGAACTAATTGTATTAGTTTATAACTAAGCACATTAGTTTATAACTAATCATGTTAGTTTACAACTCATTGACAAGGTAGCGGTATTGTTGTACGGTTAGGTTGCTTATCCCCTGTAAACGTTTCATAGGAGGCAGGCCGTTATGACAAAGAGAATATTCTGTATGAGCTTAACCCTGATCTTGCTGTTGTCTGCCTGCGGTGTGCGGCAGACGGAGGAGAAAGAAAACCTTGCCGCGGCCATTGACGACAATTTAGCCGTTATCATGTCCCATCAGGAAGGTTCCGGTTTCGTGGAGTATACCGTCGCGCATAAAGCGGAATACGATGAAATTTTGGCCTTGGGCGACGCCGCTCTTCCGCATCTTTTCTCGCTGTTGGAAAACGGCGTCGATGGGGAGAAAGCGGTGGTCATAGCCCGCGCTTGCCGTGAGCTATTAGGGGCTGAGGATATACGCACTTCTTCTTCCGCCAATGGGCGGGGGTGGTATGAGGTTTTTAAAGTGCATGTGCTGCGTATGCGCGCACGGAATACGATGGAATATATAGAGGAAAATAATCCCCGATCTGCGGTTTTGCTGGAGGTGTTGGCTATTCCCCGCAACACGCCTGTAAAAACGCTACCGCCGCTGGTTTTGCCCGTAGCCAATGCCTATGACCCAACAAAGCCCCTCGCTGAGGATGAATTTGTACTCCATAACGGCGTTCGTTTCGGTATGACGTATGATGAGGTGCTGGCGGCAACCGGTGAAGATGTTGTGTTTTTAGCGAACAATTTCAACTTTGACGTGGCTGAGAGAGTAAACATTGGTCAAGACGGGGTGCAGTATGGATTTCAGCAAAAAGCGGAGGATAGTGAGTTTTATCTCTTGGGCTTGAGCATACAAAACGGCGGCGACTATGACGGCATGACCGCGTATGGAGACACGGTCGCACCGATTTTTCGGGATATCAGTATCGGCGACACCCTGGAAAGCGTGTTTGATAAATTCCCTGTCCGGGACAGGGAGCTTAAACAATGGGCGGAGCAAGCGCTCTACGGCGAGCCTCCCGCTAACTACGCGATTTTAGAATATGTTGCGGGTGTTGAGGGAAGCTATTATTCGATGACGTTGGTTGCGGATCATTGTTCTGCCCACATTGTTTTCAGTCGGCTGGAGCAAAAAGTGTTGGGGGTGATTCTCTCGGAGAGGAATTTATGATGCATTCCACCTGGCGCGTGAAGCGAAGGATGGCGGCGCAGCCGCTTCACCCATACAAAAATACAAAAAATAACGAAATTTATTTTACATTATCTGTGAAGGGTGATAAAATACTATAGAAGCTAAAGTCGCATGTACAGGGGATCGAGCTCTTGCTGGGAAACACACTGAATACGGGCGTTGATTATTTTGACAGGAAAAATATCCGCTTTCGGTATAGAAGTGGATGACCATACGTATGACAGTGGGAGATAACCGTAAACGCCTGGAGCAAGTTTTGCGCCAGGTTTTCGCTGTCCGGAATTCGTCATCATGACGGGAGGCCCCGGATCGCTGCCGTGATCTAGGCAAGGCGCGAACATCCTCCCTGATCCTTTGGGGACGGCGTCTGGGGCGCTGACAGAGAAAGACGGGATGAGGAAATGATGATTCAACGGGTAGCGAACGCGCTGCGACAGGCTCATATAACCATTGCCACGGCGGAATCATGCACGGGAGGACTCTTGGGGGCGGCGCTCACCCAGGAGCGAGGAAGCTCAGAGTATTATTTGGGCGGAGTCATCAGCTACGCTAACGCCGCTAAGGAACGCCTGCTGGGAGTAGAAGGCGAAATCCTGCGGCTGGAAGGAGCGGTAAGCGCAGCGGTCGCCGGGAAAATGGCGGTAGGAATCCAACGAAAATTGAGAGCGGCGCTTGGCGTGGCGACGACGGGGATCGCCGGTCCGGACGGCGGCAGTGCGGAAAAACCGGTAGGACTCGTATATATCGGTTTAGCTGGACCGGACGGCGTGGAAACGAGAAAATTTCAGTTCTGCGGGGATCGGGAATCGATCCGACAACAGACGGTGCAGGCAGCCTTACACTGGGTGCTGCTGTATCTGGAACAACGGAAAGGAGAGCATTAATTACGTATGGTAGAAAAATTACAAGCATTTGGTGACATTGTGTTAAGCAAGCAAGTTTTGCAGGCATTATCGGAGATGGGGTTTGAAGAACCCTCGCCGATTCAGAAAGAGGCGCTGCCTTTAGCCCTGGAAGGCCAGGATATCATCGGGCAGGCGCAGACCGGCACAGGGAAAACCGCCGCCTTTGGCATTCCTATGGTGGAAAAGGTCAATCCCAAATTCCAGGCGGTTCAGGCGATTGTCGTGACCCCTACCAGAGAACTCGCCGTTCAGGTATCCGAGGAAATCGCTAAAATCGGGAAATATCGGCATATAAAATTGTTACCCATCTATGGAGGACAATCCATCGACCGGCAGATTCGCGCTCTGCGCTATGGGGCGCAAGTGGTCGTCGGCACGCCGGGCCGGGTGATTGACCATCTGAACCGGGGTACGTTGAAACTGCAATATGTTAAAACCGTCGTCTTGGATGAAGCGGATGAAATGCTGGATATGGGCTTCATTGATGATGTGGAAACTATTTTGAAAGCGGTTCCGGTAGAGGAACGGCAAATATCGCTGTATTCGGCGACGATGCCGCTGGAAATCAAAAAGTTAGCCAATACCTACATGAAAAATCCGCAAATTATTACCGTGAGCCGCGATGAATTAACGGTACCCCTGATTGAACAATTTTTTTATGAGACGAGAGACAAGGTGAAAGTGGACGCGCTTTGCCGTATCATCGATAGTGAGGAAATCGGCCAGGCGATCATCTTCTGCCGCACCAAACGCGGCGCGGACGAGCTGGTGGCGGCGCTGGACGCGAGAGGGTACTACGCGAGCGCGCTTCACGGTGATTTAAGTCAGCAACAGCGCGACCGGGTGATGAAAAAATTCCGGGACGGTAAGACCGAATTGCTGGTAGCAACGGACGTCGCCGCCCGCGGCTTGGACATCGACAAAGTAACCCACGTGATCAATTTTGATGTGCCGCAAGACCCGGAATCCTATGTGCACCGGATTGGCCGGACGGGACGCGCCGGCAGAAAAGGTCAGGCCATGACCTTGATTACGCCCAGAGAGTACCGTCAGCTTCGGCTCATCGAGCAGTTAATTCAAACGCGGATCCGGCGGCGCGAGCTGCCTTCCCTGAGCGATATCAGCGAGCATCAGACGGAGAATATGAGAAACCAGCTGATCAAGCTCATGAAGAGCAATCGCCTGGGTACCTACCGCTCAATCGTCAATGGGCTGTTAGACGATTATGATTCCATCGACGTGGCGGCGGCGGCCCTTAAATTCGCCATCGAAGGCCCCAATACGGAAGGCCGGGACAATGAAGTTGATCACAGTGAAGGGGATATGGTCTTCGGCAATACGGGAGCGACGCCGGGGATGATCCGGCTCTTTATGAGTATCGGTCGGCTCCAGCAGATCCGGCCGCAGGATATTATTCGCTGGATTGCGGATGAAAGCGGTATTCCGGGGAATATCATCGGTACGATCAACATCTATGACCGCTTTACCTTTGTCGAGGTGCCGGAGGAACACGCCAGCCGGGTATTGAACTGTATGCACCAGAATATGATTAAAGGCCGTAAGGTCAGTGTGGAACCGGCCAAAGCCAGATAAAAATACGATCACAAAATTTTAAACGAGGGCGGTTGCACAACGGACTTAAACTGTTTGATGGCAATCGTCCTTTGTTTATCGGGAACCCTATCCGATCGGAAAGATCGCGGAGGACGCCGCTAAGCAAATTGCCGGGCGGCACGGAAGAGGGATACGCGAAATGAATAAATTTTTTTTAGCGTTAAGGTTCCGGGAAGCGGGTGATGTCCAGTGAAGGGTAAAAAGAAAAAAATAAATGTCGGGGTCGGCTTTGTAACCGGGCGCAAAAATTTCAAGTATGTCGCCAAAACATACGTCAATAATTGGAACGAATCCGGCGCGGTAGACAGCGGCGGCTACGCGCTCCACCTCTTTGTGGCCTATGATTTGGCGTATAAAAGCACCAAGGTAAGCGATTATAAAATCTCGGACGAGGAAATCCTGGATACCGTGGATTCCGCGCATTACATCGGCGATTTCTCCATCACAACCGAGGCGCAATATTTGGTCAAAAATAAGGTAATCGACCTGAGAGAGTCCAAGCTGATCTTCGGCGAAGGTTATGCCATGAAAAGGAACGCCGTTCTCTATTTCGCTTTGAAAAATAAAATGGATTACCTCATTTTTCTGGACGACGATGAATATCCGATCGCAACCCTGAAAATCAGCGACAGCATCGTGTGGAAGGGACAGGAGGTTTTATCCACGCACATCGCCAATCTCCGGCATTGCGACATGACGCACGGGCATCATTGCGGCTATGTCTCGCCGATTCCGTATCTGGAATTTAACGAAAAGCTGTCGGAGGATGAATTCAAAATTTTCGTAGAAGCGATCAGCAATGATATCATCAATTGGGATTCGATCAAAGCGAAAATGCTCAATGGCGGCGTCACTTACGCCGATCTTGACGTCATTGAAAGCAAGAAAATCGAGGTCGTCAAGGAATTGAACGGCATGAAGTTCATTTCCGGCGCTAACTTGGGCTTTAATCTGAAAGATACGGATAAGCTGTTTCCTTTTTACAACCCTCCCGGCGCCAGAGGCGAAGACGCTTTTTTGAGTACCTGCCTCAACGAATGCACGATCAGGAAAATCCCTTGCTATACCTTTCATGACGGTTTTTCCACCTATCAAAACCTGCTCCTCGGCGTGCTGCCGAACCGCTTGAAAACAATGAACGCGCAGGGTTCCAGCGCCATCGGGAAAAGGTTTTTACAAGCCACCTTGGGCTGGATTCGCTATAAACCGCTTTTGACCTATGTAACGAACCGGGAAAATTACGGCGCGGAAATACAGAGCATTAAAAGCAGCCTCTCCCAAGTGCTTCCCAGCATCTGCGACTTTTTTGAAAACGCTAAATTTAAAGAGCTACTCGATGAGCTTGATTTTTTTGACGCGCACGTGGAAGAGCATTACAAGGATTTCCAGGATACCAAGCTGGCCTGGATCAAAATAGTGAATTTTTTAGGGGACGCCAAATAAGCGAACCCATAGTGAATAAGATTCCATTCAGTACGGCCAATGGGGCTACGGTTTGCCTGCTTGCCAGAAAACGAGATAGAATATGCGGGGATAATAGCGATGAATAGGAAAAGATTTGTCTAAAAAGGGCGGCTTGGATTGACAAGCGATAAGGAAGCAAATTATAATAATATCGAACAAACGTTTCCATAGGGGATGAAAAAAGAGGAGGAAGAGATCATGGCCGGAGCGGATAAGTTACGCGCCTTAGACATGGCGTTAAGCCAAATTGAAAAGCAATTCGGCAAAGGGTCGATCATGAAATTAGGAGAGGTCAGCGCGGTGATGGCGGTAGACGTCATTCCGACCGGTTCCCTGGCTTTAGACGTCGCACTGGGGGTTGGCGGCGTGCCGCGAGGCAGAGTGGTGGAAATCTACGGACCGGAATCCTCCGGAAAAACCACCGTGGCCTTACATATCATCGCGGAAGCGCAAAAGATAGGCGGCGTCGCCGCTTTTATCGACGCGGAACACGCCCTGGATCCGGTATACGCGCAGGCTTTGGGCGTGAACATCACGGATTTGCTGGTGTCCCAGCCGGATACCGGCGAACAAGCCCTGGAGATTTGCGAGGCTTTGGTTCGCAGCGGCGCGCTGGATGTGATCGTCATCGACTCCGTGGCGGCCCTGGTTCCCCGCGCGGAAATCGAAGGCGAGATGGGTGATTCGCATATCGGCTTGCAAGCGCGTCTCATGTCGCAGGCGTTGCGTAAATTAACGGGAGCGATCAGTAAAAGCCGCACCTGCGTGATCTTTATCAATCAAATCAGAGAAAAAGTAGGTATCATGTTCGGCAATCCGGAGGTAACGACGGGCGGGAGAGCCTTAAAATTTTACGCTTCGGTACGAATGGATGTTCGACGCCAGGAAACCTTGAAAAAGGGCGAGGAAATGATCGGCAGCAGAACCCGAGTAAAAGTCGTCAAAAATAAAATCGCCCCGCCCTTCAAGCACGCGGATTTTGATATTATGTACGGTGAGGGCATCTCCCGTGAAGCCGGTATCATTGATATCGGCGCGGATATGGAAATATTGAATAAATCCGGCTCCTGGTATTCCTACAAGGGAGAACGAATAGGGCAGGGAAAAGAAACGGTCAGAGATTATCTGAAACAAAATCCGGACGTAGCCGCGGAAATCGAGGGGGAAATCCGCAAACAAATCAGCGGCGTGCCCGCCCCGTCGGCGGCGCCGTCAGCATCGGAACTGCCGCTGAGTGAAGATTCCGGCGGTGAATGATTCCGGACAGACGCGTACAGCCGTGAATGCGGCGATCCGCCTGTTGGCGCGTCGGAGCCTAACTTGCCGCGAAATCACGGAACGTTTGGCGCAAAAAGACTATTCAGAGGAAGAAATTGCCGCAGCGATAGAACGTTTGTTGGATTATGGCTATCTGGACGATCAGAAATTAACCCGTCAGTTTATACAAGCCTATCAAGAACGCTGGTCGCGCCTGCGCCTGACGCAAAAACTTCGCTATAGAGGAATCAGTGAGCAGGACGTCCGGCAGTGTTTGGCGGAAATATATTCTGAAGAGACAGAGCAAAGGAATTGCCGGAACGAAGCGGAAAAGCTCTGGCAAGCCGAAAGGGCAAGATGGCGCCGCCATGATATGGCCCAGGTCTCCCATAGCCTTACGCAGACGAGAGCGGACCTGGATAGAGAAGCGAAGGCCTCGGCTAAAATTTACAAAAAATTGCTCCAAAAAGGCTTCGATTCCAACGTCGTCATGCCTGTGATGCGGCAGTTCCGCGGCAAGAATGATTTTCAAGACGGTTAATTTGACATTATATCCAAATTGAATTAAAATTATGAGGACTTAGTCTCTGAATATTAAACCTTTAAAAGGTTTTTCTTATAGATGTCGTCTTGATTAAATTGTTATATTTTAGCTAATGTAACTAGCGAGTCGAAAATTTAGAGGACTTTTAAGGTTTAAGGAGACTGGGAAAGAAAAAACCAGTTTTTTTTTGTAGAAAAATACAAATGAGGAGGTGAAAAGAACATTGGATCCAATCGTCATAGTTTTGGTGGGAGTTCTTATAGTCTTAGCCCTGGGAATTGGTGTTTTTTCAGGATGGGTCATCCGTAAAAATACATCAGAAAAGAAGATCGGCTCCGCTGAGGAAGAAGCCAAAAAATTGGTTCAGCAGGCCAATGATTCGGCGGAGGCAAAGAAGCGGGAAGCAGTCGTTGCGGCTAAAGAAGAAGTCATGCAGATCCGCAATGAGGTCGAAAAGGAAACGCGGGAACGCCGCGGTGAATTGCAGCGGATGGAAAGACGTTTGCTGCAAAAAGAAGAATCGTTAGACAAAAAGGTAGAGACGATTGAACGTAAAGAAGAGACTCTTCAGAAAAAAGAGACTGAGGTGGATCATCAAAAAGAGGAAATGGCGCAATTAGTAACCAAAGAAAAGGCTGAACTGGAGCGTCTTTCCGGATTAACCTCAGAGGAAGCTAAGCAGCTGCTGCTGCATAGTATTGAAGAAGAAGTTCGTTATGAATCAGCGATCATGATTAAAGAACTCGAAGCGAGAGCCAAAGAAGAAGCCGATAAGAGAGCAAAAAATATCATTTCCTTAGCCATTCAGCGTTGTGCGGCGGATCACGTCGCGGAAACCACCGTTTCGGTCGTGGCCTTGCCCAGCGATGAAATGAAAGGTCGGATTATTGGTCGTGAAGGTCGAAATATCCGTACATTAGAAACCCTCACAGGGATTGATTTAATTATTGATGATACGCCTGAAGCTGTTATCTTGTCAGGGTTTGATCCTATAAGGCGTGAGGTCGCGCGCGTCGCCTTGGAAAAATTGATTTTGGACGGCAGAATCCATCCGGCAAGAATTGAAGAAATGGTGGAGAAGGCGCAAAAGGAAGTTGAACAAAAAATTCGCGAAGAAGGCGAACAGGCTACCTTTGAGGCGGGCATCCACGGGATACACCCGGAGCTTATTCGTATCCTGGGACGCTTAAAATTCCGTACCAGCTACGGGCAAAACGTCTTAAAGCATTCTATGGAAGTCGCCTATTTATCCGGCTTAATGGCGGCGGAGCTTGGCGCGGATGTCCAGCTGGCGAAGAGAGCCGGTTTATTGCACGATATCGGTAAAGCCGTCGATCACGACGCGGAAGGAACCCATGTGCAAATCGGGGTGGAACTCGCCAAGAAGTACAAGGAATCCAAGGATGTGATTCACGCGATTGAAGCGCATCACGGAGACGTCGAGCCTAAAACGATCGTGGCGGTGTTAGTCGCCGCAGCCGACGCGGTTTCCGCCGCACGGCCAGGCGCGAGACGGGAGACCCTGGAATCTTATATCAAACGCTTGCAAAAATTAGAGGAAATTGCCGACACCTTTGAAGGGGTAGAGAAATCTTACGCCATTCAAGCAGGCCGGGAAATTCGTATTATTGTGAAGCCTGACAAAATTGACGACGTCTTAGCCCCCAGGGTAGCCCATGATATCAGCAAACGCATAGAAGCGGAACTGGAATATCCCGGACAAATCAAAGTGGTGGTCATACGCGAAACGAGAGCCGTCGATTACGCGAAATAAGCCCCCGGCTTTGCTAAGACAGCTTTGGCTATACTGTATAAAATGCCGGATCGACTCTGTGTGATCCGGCGTCTTTTTTAGGGGAGCAGGTTCACGGAAAAATCCAGGCGCTTTATTTTAACCGCTAAGGAAGGACTTTGGTATAGCGCGCCGAATAACATACAGAGAGCGTGAGAGAGACAAAAGGGGATTATGACCATGAAATTTAAAGCTGGAGAAACAGTTTCAGAAGATATGAGTTTACTCATATCGATATTATTGCGTTATCCGGAGGCGGGTTCTGTCCGCTATGTACCGCAAAGCAACGCGATAAATTTTATTTTTTTATTCACAAATGAGGAAGATATACAGGAAAGTATCCTGGAAAAACTTCCTTTGGCGCTGGATGTATATCATCGATTGGAAGAAAGAAAAATGCGGTTATGCCAAGTGGAGATCCAGAGGGAAGAAGGGATTGGCAAACTTTCTATTACAAGAGATGTTGAAAGCATTACCCAGGGCGAGGTAGGGCTCATCGTAGAAATGGTCAAAGGAGAACTCGGAACCAATATTCTGTGCGATGAGATGGAGCTGCCGGAAGAGGAAATGGTGTATCAGGAGGAAATGATCGGCCATATGCTGGATACCATGCGCAATGTTGAGATTGATAAGAATGTCATTGCCTTGCGTGAAGAAGGAAAAGTACTTCTCTTTAAGGTGTAAGCTCTTCTTAATGGTCTGACCGGTTCAGGGGCTGGAAATGATCATCGTCAATAAAACGTTATTTTTAAGGAGAGAGTATGAAGATCCTGTTTATAGGCGATATTGTGGGCAAACCGGGGCGGAAAGCGATCAAGCTTCTGCTGCCGGCGATTCAAGCCGAACACGGTATTGACGTCACCATAGCGAACGCGGAAAATGCCGCGGGCGGCAACGGTCTGACGAAAGAGGTCGCGCAGGAAATTTATCAGCTGAATGTGGATTTTCTGACCATGGGCAATCACGTCTGGGACCAGCGCTCGATCATGACCTATATGGACGAGGAGGAACGCCTGATCAGACCGGCCAATTATCCCTTGGGAGCGCCTGGGAAGGGCGCCGCCGTCATACGGACGCAAGGGAGGAAGGTGGGCGTTTTGAATTTATCCGGGCGGATTTTTTTGAAAGAGCTGGATGATCCCTTCCCTTCGGCGATTCGCTGGATTACTGAATTGAAGAAGCAAACGGAGATCATCATCGTTGATTTTCATGCGGAGGCGACCTCGGAAAAAGTAGCCTTGGGCTGGTTTCTTGACGGCAAAGTGAGCGCCGTACTCGGAACGCACACCCACGTACAAACAGCGGACGCCCGGATTTTAGATCAGGGAACCGCTTATATCTCGGACGTCGGCATGACGGGGCCGCGGGACTCGGTATTAGGGGTGAAAAAAGAACTGGCGATTAAGAAATTTGTAACCCAGCTGCCGGTTCGCTTCGAGGTCGCGGGGGGAGCGGTTCAGCTCAATGGCGTCGTTATTGACGTCGATGAAGATACCGGGAAAGCGAGATCGGTGCAAGCGGTTCAAACTTTTACGGACGCCGACGTATAAATGGAAAAATACCCCTCTGGAGTTCAGGCGCGCAAGAACTTCAGGGGGTTTTTATTAAAAAAAATCGTTTATTAAAAAATACCGCTGAAATCGCGGGGATACAGCGCCGAGAAAGAGGGGTCGCGGCAGCGCCGACAACGTAGAGCAGCGGCGATACGGCAAGCAGGGCGGACAAGCTGGTATATGCTAAAATATTAAATATTTGATAAAAAAAGGATTTCTCTGGTTTACCCCGAATTAATTATAAGGTTACAGTAAATGGAAGAGATGTAATTAATTCAGTAGGAGGGATATCTTGTGGATGTATTAAAGGTTTCGGCAAAATCAAGTCCAAATTCGGTCGCGGGAGCGCTGGCGGGAGTTTTGCGGGAGAACGGAGGGGCCGAGCTGCAAGCGATTGGCGCGGGGGCGTTAAATCAAGCCGTCAAAGCGGTCGCCATCGCGCGCGGCTTTGTGGCCCCCAGTGGCGTTGATCTGGTGTGCATTCCGGCTTTTACGGACATACAGATCGAAGGAGAAGAGCGAACGGCGATCAAGCTGATCGTCGAGCCCCGATAAAGTGATTGGCATCAGCGTCTGTTTGTAATACAATACAAATGGACGCTGATTCTGTTACAGGAGGAAGGAGAAGGAATGGCGGCTTGGATCATTGACGGGCATTGTGACAGCATAGGAGAATACGCGAACGGAGAGCGCGTATTGCTGGGAGCAGAGGGAGAAAAAGGACAGTGGGATATAAAGCGCGCCGGAGCGGGTAATATCCGCTTGCAGTTTATGGCCAGCTATATTGAGGCCAACTATAAGCCATACCGGGCAATGGAGCGGGGTTTGCAGCTCCTTGACGCCTCCTGGCGTTTTGCTCAGGAGAATACCGACGCCGTCTTTCTCGTGCTGACGAAAGAGGACGTAAGGCAACTGCCGCATCCGGAAAAGCTCGGACTGCTTCTCTCGGTAGAAGGGGGAGAGATTCTGGACGGCCAGCTCTTTATGCTGGATATCATCTATCGCTTGGGAGTTAGAGCCCTGGGATTGACCTGGAATCAGAGAAACGCCTTAGCGGACGGCGTGGATGAAGAAGAAACCGGCGGACGTTTAACGCGGTTCGGGCGGCAAGTGATCCGGCGCATGAATACATTGGGGATGCTCATCGACGTCTCACACCTAAATCAGGCCGGTTTTTGGCAGGTATTGGAAATATCGGACAGACCGGTGATCGCATCGCATTCCTGCGCGCAAGCGCTTTGTCCGCACCGGCGCAATCTGACGGACGATCAGCTGCGAGCGCTGGCGGTAAAGCGGGGCGTGGCGGGCGTCAATTTTGCTCCCGCTTTTCTGGTGGCCGAGGGAGCGGCGCGGTTGCACGACGTGATTCGGCATATTCAACACATGGCTGACATTGCCGGGGTGGAGGTTATTGGCCTGGGATCCGATTTTGACGGGATACCGGAAGGCCCGGAGGGCTTAGAACACGCGGGCTGTTATCCGCAACTGATAGAAGCATTGAGCAAAGCCGGTTTTGCTTCACGGGAAATCAGTCAGATCACGCATGAAAATTTTCAGCGGGTATTGCTGGAGACGCTCTAAAATAATAACGATGAACGAAAATAGTAACGATTGAGGAAATAGATGATGAACGTTTGTATCGCTGACAATATTGACGCCGATCTGCACTGCCATACCACCGCTTCCGACGGCAAACGAACCCCGGAAGAGTTGGTAGAATTGGCGGTTCATAAGGGATTAGCGGCCATAGCGGTCACGGATCACGACACGCTGGGCGGGATCGCCGCCGCTGCGGAGCGGGAAAAAAGCCATCACGGCAGACTGAAAGTGATTCCCGGTATTGAATTAAACACGGAATGGCGCGGCACGGAAGTCCATATTTTAGGCTATGAAATCGACCCGGCTTCCGAGTTGCTGCGGGAACGGCTGCAAACGCTGAGAGACTACCGCAAAAAACGAGCGGCGGCGATCATAGCGAAGTTGAATCAGTTGGGCGTTCCATTGTCTCTCGAACAGGTATGGGCCAATGTCCGGGGCGACTCGCTCGGCCGGCCTCATATCGCGCAAACCCTGGTTCAATGCGGGTACGCGTCAGACCCAAGCGAGGCTTTCCGCCGCTACTTAGGGAAAGACGCGCCCGCCTATATTCCCAGCAGTAAAGTATCCCCCGAAGAAGGGATTCAGCTGATTCGGGCGGCGGGAGGGGTTCCGGTATTGGCGCATCCGGGGAAAAATCCTTTTGCAGAGGCGCTTCCGCACTGGATCGGCGCGGGTCTTCAGGGGATCGAGGTATTTCATACCGATCATGATAAAAGCGACGAGAAGCGCTGGCGCAGGCTTTCCGGGCAGTATCGTTTGCTGGGAACCGGGGGGTCGGATTATCATGGTCTGGAGACAAAACACGGCGGTGATTTGGGCGGCAAAGGCGTGCGTTACGCCGTCGTTCTGGAGATTCAGCGTCAGGCGCGTCAAAATAAGAAATTACTGGGTAAAGATAAAGATCAAGATAAATACGATTAGATTAGGTCGTGGGCTGGCTGGCAAAAAGGGTTAGAATAGATTTTTCTGGTATAAAATATGGGTAGCGTGAAAAATAAAAATGCCAGAAGGATCGTGATCATGCTTGACGGATGAATTAACGGGGGTCAAAAAAGAATTACTGACCGTGAAGACGAAGGTGTTGGAGCTGGAACAACGGCTGGAGCATTTACGGGTCAGCAGAAGAGTGCTGATGAATTTATTGGAAAAAGCTGAAAGCGAAAAGCTGTTGCTGATGAGTCAGTTGGAGAAGGAAAACGGCAAACTCCAACGCGATAATCGCCGTTTTGCGCAATGGATTCTCAGTAAAAACCGTCAGATCGTCGAATTGCAAGCGCAGTGCGAAAAGAGGAACTCATAAAATGTATGGAGGGCACAGAATGCATGGAGATCATAGAATACATGGAGATCACAGAATGCATGGAGGTTACAGAATACAATAAAGCCTGAAGGCATGAGGGCTGAAGCCCGTCCCTAATGCTTGTCGTCTTCTGTCTGAAGAATGCGTCCCAGGTATGTCGTCGGCTGATGGTGTTCAGCGATGAGTCGGCGGCAATCGTCCGGCAAACCGGCTTCGCGGGCTAATTCCGCGCCCCAGAGAGGATGTTCGGCCGCCAGCCGGAGCGGGTAAGAAAACGGCGTTTTTGACCGGGATAGAGCGGTCCGTACCCCGGCGGGTAAAAACGCCGCCAGAACGGCGAATATCCTTTGCCATAAAAGCACAGGACGAAGCGACTTCCCGCAATCATGCAATAAAGCAGCCGTCAACAGAGTATGCTGGTCTTCATAGCTCAGTTCGGGATAGCTGCGCTCAATCGCCGAAGCAACGTCAAAGGCGTGACGTTGTTCTTTTTGTTCCTGACGCCAAAACAAGGCAAACGCCGCCGGTGGCAGGACAGTTTTTACCCAGGCGATCTCCCACGCCGTCAGTTTTGGATAATAGGTCTGCCGAATCTGACGCAATCTATAAAACAAAGGCTTTTGCTCATCCCCTGTCCGTCGTTTGTTGATAGCTTTAGCTTACTATAGATGGGTATGTTTTTCAACGCTTTTAACCGCCTTACGCGCCCCAAAAGTCAAGCCAAGGCGTTTTGATTGGCTTGATGCCGTTGTGAGAGGCGTTGGGCGCAAAGTCCATTGTCAGCAAATATGTTATGTTTTTTGTTGCCTGATTTGATATAAATATGCTGACAGGATATGGGAAAAACTATATAATGATCATGAAAGGTGTGTTGCGGCAATCTTAGATATCATCGAGGAGGCAAGAACAAGAACAAGAACAAGAACATGAAAGAATACCTGGATTTGCCTTATGGCGTCACGATCCGCCACATGAACGATGGAAGCGGCGAATATTACTTTGCCACGGTCGAAGAAATGTCCGGTTGCATGAGCGACGGGGCGACCCAAGAGGAAGCACTATCGAACATCCGCGAGGCTATGGAGCTCTGGAGCGAGGGTAAAATAGAAGCAGGGTTAGAGGTTCCTATCCCATCCACTTCAGCTAGCTCTAAGGAGTACGGCGGGAAATATATTGTCAGGCTTCCCAAGTCCCTCCACGCCCGTCTGGTGATGGAGGCTGACAAAGAGGGAGTGTCGCTGAATCAGTACACCCTTTACAAGCTGAGCGTTTGATCGTTGGCGGGCGATCTATCCGTCCGTCTGCTTGCGGATGAGAGAGCAAATGAGGTAACACACGAACAAGCGGCGGGAGGTATTTCCCGCCGCTTATTCATACGAAAATCCTAAAGAAATAACGCGACTCATCCGATAATAAATATGTCAGCGCACCGCTAAACTAAATGATGAAGCCGTGATTCAATACATACATACGGACAATGACGCGTACAAGCAACACGGCGGGATAGGAATGAGAAAATGAAAGTGGTCATCCTCGCGGGCGGCTACGGCACCCGCATCAGCGAAGAATCGCACCTGCGCCCGAAACCCATGATCGAAATCGGCGACAACCCGATCCTGTGGCATTTGCTGAAATACTACGGTCATTTCGGTTGCAACGAATTCATCATCTGCTGTGGTTATAAAGGGTACGTCATCAAAGAATATTTTGCCGACTACTACCTGCACCGCTCGGACGTAACCTTTGATTTCGCGGACGGCGGCGGGATGACGGTTCACTCCAACGTCGCCGAACCCTGGAAGGTGACGCTGGTGGACACGGGGCAGGCGACGCAGACGGGCGGGCGCATTCGGCGCATAAAAAAATACGTCGAAGGGGAACGCTTTCTCCTGACCTACGGCGACGGCGTGTCGGACATTGACTTGCCCAGGCTCATAAAAACCCACGAAGCTTCCGGCAAGACCGTAACCCTCTCGGCGATCCAGCCGGGAGGACGCTTCGGGGTGCTGGATATCAACGACCGCGACGGCACGATTACGGGTTTCCAGGAGAAAGCGAAGGAAAACGGCGGCTGGATCAACGCCGG
>JAITOS010000032.1 GCA_031289815.1 Peptococcaceae bacterium
CTGTTCACCGCCTACGGCAATGTCGCCGCTGAAAACGGCGTAATTCTTCCACCGCAATGTCCCCTCGATCCAAAAGGCATAGTTTCCGTCCGGCACGGCGTCACCGTCGCTGTCGGTCAAGTCCCACACATACGAGAGTTTGCCGGATTTCGGCGTGGCTCCCGTAATCGCGTCAACTTGTTCTTTGGGCATAGCGGAAAGCTCGGATTTTCCGACCCAGTTCAAAATTGAATCGGGACGGTTCTTGTAGCCGCCTTTCGCGGTAAAGGCAGTCGCGCACAGTGTCTTGACGAGTTTTCCGTCCGCGTCCTCAATCCAAACGGCAAACTGGTTGCTTGCGTAGCCCGACTGCGTTTCATAGTCAAAGCTGACGGTCAGTTGACCTGCTTCGTTTCGCGGATGCGAAATTTGTCCGCTGTCGCTCACTGAAGCTCCGCACCCGGCGAGCGTGAGCATAAATATCGCCGCAATCAGTAGGTTTTGGTATTTTTTCATACCCGGCGTCATTGCTTTTACATAGGTCATCGTTTTTGCCTCACTTCATCGGTGAATTTGCGCGTACTTCTCCGAGCCTTGATTTTGGTTGCTTGCAGGATTTCATTATGGATGGCCGTATTTCCCCGGCCAAAATTACTTTATCAACACGGCGCGGACGGGCGAACCGTCGCAATCCGCGCCCAAGCTCAGCGGGAGCGCCGACAGCAGATATTCGTCCTCCGCTACTTCCCGCAAAGCAAGACCCTCAAGTGGAATAACGCTCGCATCGAGCAGGATTTTATGCACTTCCATAGGCGCGGCAGGGTCGCCGACGCTTTGACTTTCAACGCCGATGAGCTTAACCCCTGCTTGGACGATTAGCTGCGCGTCCTCTGCGGTCAGAATGTGGTCGCCTTTTAGCAGCAACCGCTCGCAATCCTGCGGAACTGTGCCGTCCCACGCCTTGACTGCGCACTGGCCAAAGAATACGTCAAGCGGCAAGCGGTCTACGCCCGCGCCGCCTTGCAGAAAGTGCGCCGGAGCATCAATGTGCGTTCCGTTATGGACGCACAGCGCAATTTCGCTTAGGTTACAGCCGTGTTCGGCGATATTCTTCGTCTGCGTGAGCGTCGGCGCGGGGTCGCCCGGATAGACCGCGCACGCGAACAGCGGCTGTGTAATGTCGTAAATGGTCATATTCATTCTCCCGCCTTGAAGTTATACACGGGCTTTATCCTCAGCACGACAGCGGCGGTAGGCTCGATGTGACGAACGATGGTCTCCATACTTTTGTACGCCATCGGCGATTCATCGAGGGTCTGCTCGGTCACGCTGGTGGTGAAAACGCCCGCCATCGTCGCTTTGTACTCGTCCATCGAAAGCTGACGGAACGCTGCCATACGGCTCATGATGCGTCCCGCGCCGTGCGGAGCGGACTGATTCCAGTCGTCGTTGCCCTTGCCGATGCAAATCAGGCTCCCGTCCCGCATATTTATAGGTATCAGCAGCCGCTCGCCTAACTTCGCCGAAATCGCGCCTTTGCGCAGAATCATTGCTTCCGTGTCAATAAAGTTATGAATCGTTGTGAAGCTGTCAAGCCGCGTCAGCCCCATCTCGCGCAGAATTACCTCGGTCATGGCCTGTCGGTTCAGCGCGGCAAACCGCTGTATTATCCGCATATCGTGGAGGTAATCGTCGAACAGTTCGTCGGTGACGTATGCTAAATCCTTGGGAATGGCGGGCGTTAGCGCGTCCTCCGCTTTCAGACGCTGAACGGTGGGCTGGATTTCCTGGTGACGCCCCTCGGCTTTAAGCGCGGCGACGACCTCGTCAATCTGCACTTTGGCGTTACCCGAAAGCCGCTTATATGCTTCCTCCTGGTAATAGCCCGCAACCTCCGTGCCGAGATGACGGCTGCCCGAATGTACGACGAGGAATAACCGCCCATCGTCGGCGCGGCCAACCTCGATAAAATGATTGCCGCCGCCGAGCGTGCCGATACTATGATGTGCGCGGTCGGTATGAACCTGTCCGATGCAGCGGAGCGCGGTCAGGTCTATTTTGTCGTTCAGCGGGTGAACCTCCGCGCGAACTTCGCGCCCGGCGGGAATACTGCGATGGATAACTTCATCTAACTTGGCGAAATCCAACGCGCGCTCGGCAATCTCTACAGTCTCCATGCCGCAGCCGATGTCCACCCCGACCATGCCGGGGACAATTTTGTCCTTTATGGTCATCGTCGTGCCGATGGTGCAGCCTTTACCCGCGTGAACGTCGGGCATTATGCGGATTTTGCAGCCCTCGAATTCGCTCTGCTCGCAGACTACGCGAATTTGCTCCGCCGCCTTGGCCTCCAACTCGTCCGTGTAGACGACGGCGGTGTTACACGCGCCTGAAATTTGTATCATTTTCATTCCTCGTTTCTGCACTGCTTCCCCAAGCGGACAAAGAAGCGCGGCGAAAGATTTTTACCTTTCGCCGCGCTTCAAAAAAATCAGTTTAAGCTCTGCTGTACTTCTTCCACCGTCATATTGAAAATACGAGCGATCGTCTCATCGGGAAGATTTTCGCGCTTCATGTTTTGAATCGTCAGGCGACGGCTTTTTTCCATACCTAACTCCACGCCTTCCTCGCGACCTTCCTCGCGACCTTCCTCAAGCCATTCTTCCCGCCATACCTGCTTCGCCGTCTCTAAATTAAACTCAGTCATAATCATATTCTCGACCTCCGATCCGTGAGCTGTGAGAAATTCCCCCATGACGTCATTCGCTAAACAATACCGTATCGCGTTCTTGACCGCCGTCTCCAACGGTTGCTTCTCCGCCGTGCCGCGGCGTACCTGGGCGACAAACGCCGCGTACTCGCTGAGAGAGCGGCTCCGCCGGAGCAACTCCGCATTGCACCCTTCATTGATATTATACACCGCTACCTTCAATTCGAGCAAGTCCGGAATGTCTGCTTCCTTAAAGGCGTCCGCGTTGTACAGGACGATGAATTCCGGCTTAGGTATCTTGATTAGACCGCGCTTGTAGATGTCGGCGTTGTCCAGGACTTTTTCATACACCCTGGCGATGTAGAGCAGCAGCCGCAAGGGCAGGTTCAGGTTGATGGTAGACTGGTGTTCTATGAGGATGATGAGGCGGTGTTCGAGCAAAAAGGCCAGATCGTTGATCTGCTCATGAAACAGCACGTCCTCCAGGGTTTGGATGTCTACATCGGCGTCGGGCGGGTAATGCGCGCCCTTGATGCTGTTGTAGAGCTCAATCAGGCGTTGCGGCTCGGAGAAGTAGCGGCTGAAGACGCTGTCTTTGTACTGGCGGTTGACCAGCGTTGGCGTTGGCATGAGCGTTCACTCCTGTTCTGGTGTGTGTTTATGTAATCAGTTGTTCATTATGTAAACATTGCCGGAATAACTCCGCGTTGCAGCCTTCATTATTTATGATGTTGAATTCTGAAGACCCCAAACCCAAGCGAAAAGCGGAACCGTCCGCCCTTCGCTGACCCCAGAGACAGAAGAAAGGGACAACCGTCCGCCCGCCGTCGCCCTCAGAGCCAGAAGAAATGACACAGCGTCACCCTGTCGGTATCCAGCCAAAAGAAAATTATTTTTAAAGAACGGAGTTGGCATAATAATTGCTTTAAGGCGCTGAAAAATGTATACTTATAGTAAAGAGTGAGGACAAGGAAGAGGGAGGAGCCTGATTTGCGGATACTGCTGGTCGCGCTGAACGCCAAATATGTACACACGAATTTGGCTTTACGCTATCTGCGGGCGAGAATCAGACCTCAATTTTCAGACGTCGCGCTCAAAGAGTTTACGATCAATGAACCGTTGCGGAAGATTGCCGGAGAGATCTTTGAAAATAAGGCCGATGTCGTCGGCTTTTCCTGTTATATTTGGAACATCGGCAGGATCGCGGAGTTGGTGGGCGCTTTGCGCCTTGTTTGCCCGCGGACCCGCTTCGTGCTGGGCGGGCCGGAGGTCAGCTATGATCCGGAAAGCTGGCTGAAGCAAATCGCGGCGGACGGGATTGTGCTGGGAGAAGGGGAAGAAACCTTCGCGGAATTGCTGTCCGTCTGGCAGCGGGGCGAAGAACCGGAGCGGGTCTCCGGTCTGGCTTGGCGGCAGGGAGATCGTATCAGGGTGAATCCTGCCCGCCCGCCGACGTCAGATCTTTCGTCCTTACCGCTGCCGTATGAGGAAGATGAAGATCTGAGCGGGCGTTTAGCCTATGTGGAGACTGCGCGGGGCTGTCCTTTTCAATGTCAGTACTGCCTTTCCTCCGCCGGTCAGGGCGTCCGCTATCTGGAAGCGGAGCATTTTCGCCGGACGTTTCGCCGCTTGCTGACGCTGGGCGTGCAGACGGTTAAATTGGTGGATCGGACGTTTAACGCCAACCAGGCGCACGCCTTTCGCATACTGGATATTGCGCGGGAGGAAGCGGGCCGTTTTCCGGAAAAAAGCATCCGGACGCACTGTGAAATGGCCGGCGAGCTGCTGGATGAAGAGTGGTACCGCTATTTAGCCGCTTACCCGCAGGGCGCGCTCCAGCTGGAAATCGGGGTACAGTCCACGAATCCGCCGACCTTGCAGGCGATTCAACGCCCCCAGCGCTTTGACCGCTGGCGGGGCTTCGTCCGGAAATTGCGGCTGCACACCGAAATACCGCTGCATTTGGATTTAATCGCCGGTTTACCGCTGGAGGGGTGGGCGGAATGTAAGACCTCGTTTAATGATACCTACGCTTTGCTGCCGCAGCGGCTGCAATTGGGTTTTCTGAAACTCCTGAAAGGCTCCGGTCTCTATCATGACCGGGAGCGCTGGGGCTTGATCCATGAGCCGCAGCCGCCCTACACGGTCATGCAAACGCCCAACTTGAGCTATCAGGAACTGATTCAATTGGAACGGATCGAGGACCTCGTCGAGAAATATTATAATACCGGCAAGTTTTTTTATAGCTTGCGGGAAGCGGTGCGTTTAGCCCCTACGCCGTTTGATTTTTACCATGAATTCGCACTTTTCTGGCAGGAACAGGGCTGGTTTAAACAAGCGTGGCGGGGGAAAGAGCTATTTAGCAACCTGTGGCGCTACTGCTCGCGCTCGCCGCTCTCGGACGCGGCTGCAATCCGCTTGCGGGAAGCGCTGCGCTTCGATTACTATCGCTGGGAGCGTCCGGGGAGTATTCCGGAATTTATGCAAACGGAGACGGTGCGGGAGCGGAAAGGGGCGGCGGCTCAGGCCCAGTGGCTGGATCTCGTGCCGGAGGGGCGGACGCTGGATCGCCGTCGTTGGTCGCGGGTGACGGAGGCTGCCGGGTTTGCTTACGACGTGTCCCAGGAAAACGGGGAGCTGCGCGAGGTTTGGTTCCTCTTCTTTTACGGGGAACAGGGGGTCAGGGTGTATTGTAAACCTTGCGACGAGCTTGAGGTTTACAATTAGCGGATGGCCAGAGCGGTCGGAGCGCGCGGGACGGCGGCGCTGATGACCGCAGCGACGGTTACGGGTCACGCTCATGGCTACGGGAGCGAAAAAATGGAACGCGGGAGGATTCAGTGGGGAGAAAGACGTCGAACCTGAGAAAAAGCATAGGACTGGGGGCGCTCATGGCGGTCTTGCTGCTTTCCGGCTGCGGCAAAGCGCCGCGGCAAGGGGAACCGGGCGGCGAAGCGCCGACGGTGATCACGATTTGGCATACCTTGACGACGCCGGAAGCGGCGGTTCTGGAGGAACAGCTTCAGCAAATAACGGCGAATCATCCGGAAATCATCGTCAAAACCAGGCAGGTGCGGGAAGAAGATTTTGCCGCGCGGGCTTATCAGGCGGAGGCCGGCGGAGCCGGACCGGCAATCTTTCTGGCCCCGGCGGCGATCCTTCGTCAGTTGTACGCGCAGGGATCCTTAGCGGCGGTGCTGGCGGCTGGGGAGGATGTGTTTACCGCCGACGGCGCTCAGTTCCAATATGGGGACAAGGCTTACGCCTTGCCGTGGCTGACCGATGTGCCGCTGATTTTTTACCGGAACGAGACGGCCCTGCCGCCGCTGAGCCTGGAGGATATCCTGAACGGACGGATAGCGCTGGCAGCCTTTGACACCGCCACCTTGGGCGCGTGGTGGCAGGGGCGGGGAGGACGTCTGCTGACGGCGGCGGCGGAGCCGTCCCTGAACGCCGCCGAAAACGTCGATTTTTTGCAATCCATGACGCTGGCGCGGGAAAACCGGCGGATCGTTATCGGGTCTGATCCTGTCGGGGCATTCCTCAGCGGGGAGGTTTCCTATATCATCATGAGAGCCGGTCAGGCGGAACAGATCAGCATTCCCTACGCGGCGGCGGCGCTCTCCGATGTCATGGGAGGCCAGGGTCAGGCCGTGCTGGCTTACACCGTAGGGATGGCCAACGCCGCGGCCCGGACGAACGCGGATCAGGCCGAAGCGATCCGGACGCTGGAGGAAGCGCTGCTGGAGCCGGAAGTGGAAGCGGTGATGGCCAAGGTCTGTGAGCGGACGCCGGCCAATACGAAATGCTACCCTTCGCTGTCCCCGTCAGCCCTGGAGCGGGCGACGGCCCGAGCCTTGGCGAATGCTTGGGTATTGCCGGGAAATCCAAAGCTGTGGGAGTTAATCGCTTTGCAGGATCAGGCTTGGGCGGATGCGTTCGCTGAGAAGGCCAGCCCGCGGGACGCGTTGGATCAGGCGCAGGCGCAGGCGTGGCGGAGCTGGAATCAATGACCTGAAGGAAAGGGCGCAAACAGGGTGGGAGATGAGAACCGTGAGTAAAGAAGAATTACGCCTGGTCGTGATTACCGGATTATCAGGCGCGGGGAAAACTCAGGCGATGCAGAGCCTGGAGGATCAGGGCTATTTTTGCGTAGATAATCTTCCTCCGGCCTTTATTGTCAAATTTGCTGAATTATGCGCCCAATCACAGGGAAAAGTATCAAAGGCGGCGATTGTGTGCGATTCTCGCGGCGGGACTTTTTTTGAATCGCTCAGCGAAGCCCTGGTGAATTTAAAAGCGGCGGGATTTCATTTTGAAATATTGTTTTTAGAGGCGTCGGACGAGGCGTTGATTTACCGCTATAAAGAGTCTCGCCGACGACATCCGCTGTCCCCCCAGGGCCGGGTGCTGGAGGGGATTTACGCGGAACGGCGTCAGTTGGAAGATTTACGGGGGAAAGCGCACAAGATTATTAACACGACCGAATTGGCAGCCGCGCAGCTGCGCCGCCAGGTGGCGGAACTGTTCAGTGAAGAAAACAGCCTGGGTCGGCTCAATGTTTCCGTCGTTTCTTTTGGCTATAAATATGGAATCCCTTTGGACGCCGATCTTCTGTTCGACGTGCGGTTTTTGCCCAACCCTTTCTATGTGAAGGATTTGCGCCCTTTGACAGGCGCGCACGCCCTGGTTCAGCAATACGTGTTTGAGCAGGAAGTGACCCGGGAATTTATGCAGCGGTTATTTTCTCTGCTGGAATATATTCTGCCGTATTATCAAAAAGAGGGAAAGACGCACTTGGTGGCGGGCGTCGGCTGCACGGGCGGGCAACACCGTTCGGTAGCGATTGCTGAGCGCATCGGAGATTTCTTGAAAAAGAAAGACTATCTCTTCTCGGTCAAACACCGGGACGCGGTCAGAAATCTAAAGGGTGTGGAAGGCTTTGAGTAGGAAAAAAAAGGGCCGTTCGCTGCGCTGGTCGAAATGGCTGTATCCGAATCTGAAGGTAAAACGCTGGTTTTTACTCGCTTCGCTGGGGATCATTTTCTTTGCCGCCGGGTTCGCGGTCATGAATGACGGGACGGCGCTGGGATATCTGGAAGTGAAAATCCGGGAGCTGATGTATCAGTTGACCGGGAATGTCCCCGGAAACGCGCTTTCAGCCGGTCTTTTAGTCAGTGGTTTTGGGATCGTCCTGACGGTCGTAGGATTTCGGCGGCTGTTGCAGTCGATTATTTCCGTACTCTTACCGGATGAAGAGATAAAGCTGGTGGATGTGATGTACGATCGTCAGTCCTTGCGACGCGGCCCGCGGATCGTCGTGATTGGCGGCGGCACCGGATTATCGGCTTTATTGCGCGGCTTGAAAGAGTTTACCAGTAATCTGACGGCCATTGTGACCGTCGCGGACGACGGGGGCAGCTCCGGGATGCTGCGCAGCGAAATGGGGATGATTCCGCCGGGAGATATACGAAACTGTCTGGTGGCTTTGGCGGATAAAGAAGATATCATGGAGGATTTATTTTCCTATCGCTTTGAAACCGGGACCATGACGGGTCATAGTTTGGGAAATCTGTTATTGGCGGGGATGGCGGACGCCTGCGGTGATTTTCAAGTGGCGGTGAACAGAATCAGCAAGGTGTTTGCCTTGCGGGGAAACGTTTATCCATCGACGCTGGAACAAGTCACCCTGGTGGCCGATTTGGCGGATGGCAAGCGCGTGCTGGGGGAAACGAAGGTGCGGAATACGGCAGGCAAGATCGAGCGCGTCTATTTGACGCCGGCGGATTGCCGCCCGCTGCCGGAAGCGCTGCGGGCTTTGGAACGAGCGGATTTAATCGTTCTGGGGCCGGGAAGCCTCTATACGAGCGTTTTGCCTAATTTGCTGGTCAAAGGACTGCGAGAGAAGATCAAAGAAGCGGACGCGCCTTGTGTATATGTGTGTAATATTATGACGGAACCGGGAGAAACAGACGATTATCGGCTGCTGGATCATGTGCGGGCGATTCTCGATCACGGGGGGGAAGGGCTTTTGGACGCGGTATTGGCGAACGGTCAGGAAATTCCGCGGCGCTTGCTGGTTCGCTACGCGATGGAAGGGTCGAAGCCGGTGGAACGGGAAGCGGCCGGGATGGAACGTTTGGGAATAAAGTATTTCGAATCCAGGTTAGTCAGTGAAGGCGCGGTGATCCGGCATGACTCGCGGCGGCTGGCCAAAGCGTTGATTCGCATTTTATTCCGGTTGAAACCGGCGGGAGAGAAAGTGGATTTTCTGGATACCTATACGTTGAGCCATAAACTGCGCCGGGAGCTGTAGCCGTCCGTAAAGGAGCGTGGGGAATGATGTCGTTCAGTGTGATAACCAAAGAAGAACTTGCCCGGTTAACCGATGTGAAAAGCTGCTGTGAATTTACGGAACTGGCGGCGCTGGTGCGCATGGATGGGACGTTGCAGATCAGTCTCCAGCAAAAATACACCTTGAATGCCGTCACCGAGAACGCGACTGTGGCGCGTAAGATTTACCGGTTAGCCAAAAGCCTGTTGCCGTGTCAGGCGGAGATCGTCGTGCGCCGGAAGCTGCAACTGCGCAAAAATAATTCTTACCTGGTAAGAATATATGTACAGAATATAGAAGCTCTGCAACGTCTGGGATTATTGGATGATCAGATGCAAATATTACCCGGTATCGCTAAAAATCTGATAAAATACCGCTGTGACCAAAAAGCGTATTTGCGGGGAGCGTTCCTGGCCGCCGGTTCGATCAACAGTCCGGAAGGAACCTATCATCTGGAGATGATCACCCACGGCGAATATCACGCGGAAGCGCTTTGCCGCTTGTTAAACCGCTTTAAATTAGGGGCCAAGGTCAGCTTGCGGAAAAACAAATATGTCGTCTATCTGAAGGGAAGCGATCATATCGTCGAATTTCTGGGGATCGTGGGCGCGCACCACGCGTTATTGGAATTTGAAAATACCCGTGTGGTGAAGGACGTGCGCAATCAGGTCAACCGTTTGGTGAATTGCGAAACAGCGAATCTGAATAAAATGGTGGACGCGGCTTTGCGGCAAGTGGAAAATATCCGTTTGCTTCAAAAAACGGTGGGCTTGCAGTCCCTGCCGCCGCCGCTGAGAGAACTGGCGCTTTTGCGGCTGGAATACCCGGACGTCAGTTTAAAAGAACTCGGAGCTATGTTATCCTCAAAAGTCGGGAAATCCGGAGTCAATCACCGGATGCGAAAGATTGAGGAATTAGCGGAAAAATGGAGGGAGCATCGTGCGGCTAAGTTATGATCTCAACTTGCAGCAAACGCAGAAATTGGTGATGACGCCGGAACTTCGCCAGGCGATTGCGATCTTGCAATTATCGACGCAGGAGTTAATCTCCTATGTGGATCAACAGCTTGCCGAAAACCCTTTGCTCGAATCCTTTGAGGAAGGGGAAGCCAAAGGGACGGGAGATAAGGATAAAGAAAAGCTGGAACAGGGGCAGGAACCGAGCGAAGAACGCGTCCTCCCTTCGGAGGAATCTCGCCGCTCCGAGATCAATTGGCAAGAATACTTTCATGATGTTGAGGATGGGCCTTCCGGCAGGGCGGAAGAATATGAAGTTATAGAAAGACCCTCATCAGAGCCTTTTATCACGCCGGCTCCGACCTTGCAGGAATATTTGCTGGAACAGTTGAATCTCCAGAAGGGGATCAAAGATGAAATCGTCCGCTACTTGGTGGAATATATTGCCGGTAACTTGGATGAACGGGGCTATATGATCCTCGGGCTGGAAGATATCGCCGCCGAGCAGAACGTGCCGCTGGACGATGTGCGGCAGGCGCTGGAGATTGTGCAAGGTTTTGAACCGGCTGGCGTTGGCGCCCGCTCCCTGAAAGAATGCCTGAGCTTGCAGCTTCATTTACTGCCGGAGTGTCCGCCGGAAATGCCGGAATTTCTATATTATTTGGAAGATTTGGCGGCGGGGCGGATTCAGAAAATCGCCAACGCCTTGAAAATCTCTCTGAGCAAGGTGACGGAGCTGGCGAATCTGGTGCGTAAATTGAATCCCAAACCGGGTCTGAGATTTTCCGACCTGAGAGACGTGCGCTATATCATTCCGGATATTCTCATTGAGGAAATGAACGGGGAATTTATGATTCTGATCAATGACGTTTCCATTCCCCGTTTGCGGATTAATCATACGTACTTAAAGGTGTTAAAAGAGGAGAAAGGCACGGAAACCCGCAAGTTTGTCGAAAACAAACTGAATGCCGCCGCCTGGTTCATTCGCAGTGTGGAGCAGAGGCGCATGACGCTGTATAAAATAGCGAACGCGATGATTCGCCGTCAGGAAAATTTTCTGCGCTACGGGATCAGCCAGTTGAAGCCGCTCACCTTAAAGGATATCGCGGAAGAGGTGGGGGTGCATGAATCCACAGTCAGCAGGGCGACGGCCAATAAATATATGCAGACCTCCAGGGGGATCTTTGATATGAAATTTTTCTTTGCCACCGGGGTCAACCGCGACAGCGATTTAACGGCGGAGGGAATTAAGACGGCGCTCAAAGAGATTATTATCACGGAAGACCGATGCAGGCCCAATTCCGATCAAAAACTGGCGGAAATCCTCAGCAAAAAAGGAATGAATATTTCCCGCCGGACGGTCGCCAAATATCGGGATGAAATGGGACTGCCCCCGGCTTCTGTCCGTAAACGTTTTTAGAGCGAGCGACATTTTTTATAGTTTTTGCCGGAATTGACCGATGATGAAGGAGGAGGGAAATTTAGTCTGCCGGAGAAAGTTCCTTTGAGCAAAAACAAATACGAAGCCTGGATTTCCAATGAATTTTGACAGGAAGGGGAAAGCGAATCATGAATAAAAAGACGGTCAGGGACATTCCGCTTCAGCAGCGAAAGGTATTTGTGCGCGTTGACTTTAATGTGCCTGAGGACGAGAACGGGAAGATCACCAATGACGCGAGAATAAAGGCGGCTTTGCCGACCATAGAATACTTGATCAAGGAGGGAGCCAAGGTGATCCTGGCTTCTCATCTTGGTCGCCCGAAAGGCCAGGTGACGGCGAAATATTCGCTGAAGCCGGTGGCCGTCCGCCTGAGAGAGCTGCTGGGACAGGAGGTTCTCTTAGCGCCGGATTGCGTTGGCCCGGAAACGGAAGCGCTGGCTAATGGTTTGCGGGATGGGCAGGTGCTGCTGCTGGAGAATCTCAGATTCCACGCGGAGGAAGAAAAAAATGAGCCTGAATTTGCGCGCAGGCTGGCTTCTCTGGCCGAAGTGTATGTGAATGACGCCTTTGGGGCGGCGCACCGCGCCCACGCCTCCACCGCGGGTATTGCGAAATATCTGCCGGCGGTCGCCGGTTTCCTCATGGAAAAAGAGGTCAATATTACGGGGAACGCTTTGGAAAAGCCGGAACGTCCTTTCATCACGATCATCGGCGGAGCCAAGATCAGCGATAAGATCGGCGTCATCAGAAATCTGATAACGAAAGTAGACGCCATCATCATCGGCGGCGGTATGGCGAATACCTTTTTGCGGGCGCAGGGCTATACGTTGGGGAAATCGCTGGTCGAAGAAGATAAGGTGGAATTGGCCGGTCAATTGCTGGCGGAGGCCAAAGCGCAGGGCGTAGAGCTGCTGTTGCCGGTCGATCTGGTGGCGGCCAAAGAGGTGTCTGGGGACGCCCAAACGCGTGTGGTCAAGCTGACGGAGATCGCCGCCGATGAAATGGCCTTGGATATCGGCCCGGCCAGCGGCGAGCTGTTTGCCTCCCGGATTACCCCGGCCAAAACCGTGATCTGGAACGGGCCGATGGGCGTATTTGAAATCGAAAAATTCTCCCAGGGGACTAAAAGCGTTACGCGGGCGGCAGCCGCTTGTGCCGGAACGACCATTGTCGGCGGCGGGGACACGGTGGCCGCCGTAGAAGGGCTCGGCTTGGCGGCGGAATTCACCCATATTTCTACCGGCGGCGGGGCCTCGCTGGAGTTTCTGGAAGGGAAAATCCTTCCCGGAGTGGCGGCGCTGGAGGACAAAACCTAATCGGTCAGGATCACCCGGATCAGAAATTTATAAATAAGCCAAGGAGGGACAAACATGGCAAAACGCCGCAAGATCATTGCCGGAAATTGGAAAATGAATAAGACCGCGCCGGAAGCCAGGGCGTATACGGCGGCTTTCCAGAAAGCGCTGGGAGAAGCGCCGGGAGTAGAGGTGGTGGTCTGCGCCCCCTACCCCTTATTGCCGGTCTTGAAACAGGAGTTGGTGGCAAGTGCCATTCAGCTGGGGGCGCAGAATATGTTTTGGGCGGTGGAGGGCGCGTATACCGGCGAAGTATCCGCCGCGATGTTGCTGGAAACCGGCTGTACCTATGTGATCCTGGGCCATTCCGAACGGCGCGAGCTTCTACAGGAAACGGATGAAATGATCGCCAGGAAAATAAAAGCCGCTTTGACGGCGGGTTTGACGCCCATCCTGTGCGTGGGGGAAAATCTGGCGCAGCGGGAAGAGAATAAAGCCCTGGACGTGGTTCGCGGGCAAATCCAACAGGATCTGTCCGGGCTCAGCGCCGCCGAAATAGCGCGCATCGTCGTCGCTTACGAGCCGATCTGGGCGATCGGCACCGGGCGGACGGCTTCCAGTGAAGACGCGCAGGAAATGTGCGCCGGTATCCGTTCGGTGGTGGCCGCGCTGAGCGGTCCTGCGGCGGCGGTTCTGCCGATTCTTTATGGCGGCAGCGTTAAAGCGGAGAACATTGCCGAGCTGATGCGCCGGGAGGATATTGACGGCGCGCTGGTCGGAGGGGCCAGTCTGGACCCGCAAGGCTTTGCCGCCTTGGTTCAGCAGGCGCGCTGAAGTTTAGCAAGCGCGTTGAAAGTTTTGCGAACGCCGTAATAAAATCGGGGGGAAAGCATGACGACATTAAAAGAACCTCTCATTCTCATGATCTTAGATGGTTGGGGAGTCAGCGCCGCTTGGGAAGGGAACGCGATTGCCCAGGCGGACATTCCGAATTTTCGCGCCTTAGAGGCGAAATACCCGCATACCTGGTTGCAGGCGTCCGGGGAAGCGGTCGGCTTACCGGCCGGACAAATGGGCAATTCCGAGGTGGGCCATCTGAATATCGGGGCCGGACGGGTCGTCTATCAGGAATTGACGAGAATCAGCAAAGCGGCCGCCGACGGCGAGCTGGCGCGTAACGCCGTCATCTGTCAGGCGATGGACGCCGCCCGGAAAGCGGGGAAAGCCTTGCACCTCATGGGTCTGCTCTCCGACGGCGGAGTTCATTCGCACTTGGAGCACGTATTTGCCTTACTGGAGATGGCGAAAGCCAGGGGTTTGACAAAAATCTTTATCCACGCTTTTTTGGATGGCCGGGATGTTTTGCCGGAAAGCGCCAAGGTCTATCTGGCGCGGACGGAGGAAAAACTGAAAGACCTAGGGATCGGGAAGATCGCGACGGTGAGCGGGCGCTATTACGCGATGGACCGCGACCAACGCTGGGAACGGCTGGAAAAAGGATATCGGGCCCTGGTCTGCGGGGAAGGGGAAAAAGCCCCCGGCGCGTTGGCCGCTGTCGCTCAGTCCTATGATCTGAAAGTGACGGATGAATTCCTCCTGCCGACGGTGATCGTCGATGCGCAGGGGAAACCGGTCGGGAAAGTGGAGGACGGGGACAGTATCCTGTTCTTTAATTTCAGAGCGGATCGGGCCAGGGAATTGACGCGGGCGTTTGTCGATGAGGATTTTTCCGGCTTTGAGCGTCCGGGCAGGCCGCGCGTCCATTTTGTCTGCCTGACCGAATATGACGCGACGATCACCGCGCCGGTAGCCTTTCCGCCGCAAAATCTGGAAAATACCCTCGGTGAAATCCTGGCGCAGCAGGGTTTGCGGCAGCTGCGGATCGCCGAAACGGAAAAATACGCTCACGTCACCTTCTTTTTCAACGGCGGGGTGGAGGAAGCCCTGCCGGGAGAAGAACGCTGCCTGATCCCGTCTCCCAAAGTCGCCACCTACAACCTACAGCCGGAAATGAGCGTCTTTCAGGTGACGGAAGAATTTCTCGCCAGAATGGAAGCGGCGACCTTCGACTTTGCGGTCTTGAACTTCGCCAACCCGGATATGGTGGGACATACGGGCGTACTGGAAGCGGCCATTCAAGCGGTGCAGGCCGTGGATCAGTGCCTGGGAAAGATTGCGGAGGCGGCGCGGCGGCAGAAGATTCCGCTGTTGATTACCGCCGATCACGGGAACGCGGAAAGCAACGTCGATTTGGAGACCGGTCTGCCGTTTACGGCGCATACTACCAATCCGGTACCCTGTATTCTGGCGGACGACCGTCTGCTGGGGGTTCACCTGCGCGAGGGCGGAGCCTTGTGCGATATCGCGCCGACCCTGCTGAAACGCCTGGGGATTCCCCAACCGCCGGAGATGACGGGGCAAGCCCTGTTCTGAACCGAACACATTTCGCCGGTAAAAAAATTAAAAATAAAAAGATAACGATGAAAGGGGTTTAATGAAAATGAGTTTAATCAGCGACGTATACGCCAGGGAGATTCTGGATTCCAGGGGGAATCCGACCGTTGAGGTGGACGTCATCCTCGAAGATGGAACCTTAGGCAGGGCGGCGGCGCCGTCAGGCGCCTCGACCGGCGCTTTTGAGGCCGTGGAGCTGCGCGACGGCGATAAGAGCCGCTATTTGGGCAAAGGCGTGACCCAAGCGGTGGAGAATGTGAATCGTCTCATCGCCCCGGAAGTGGAAGGGCTGGATCCTTTTGACCAACCGGGCTTGGACAGCGCCTTAAAAGAGCTTGACGGCACCGCCAATAAAGGGAAGCTGGGCGCCAACGCGACCTTGGGGGTATCCCTCGCTTCGGCCAAAGCGGCGGCGGAAATGATCGGCTTACCGCTGTATCAATATCTGGGCGGCGTCAACGCCAAGGAACTGCCGGTACCGATGATGAACATTCTCAACGGCGGCCAGCACGCGGATAACAACGTGGATATTCAGGAATTTATGGTCATGCCGATCGGCGCGGCGAATTTTCGGGAAGCCCTGCGCATGGGGGCGGAAATCTATCACGCGCTCAAAGCGGTGTTAAAAGAAAAAGGCATGGCGACGGCGGTCGGGGACGAAGGGGGATTCGCGCCGGATCTGAAATCCAACGCCGAAGCCTTGACCCTGATCGTACAGGCGATTAAGAACGCCGGTTATCAACCGGGACAGCAAGTCGGTCTGGCCTTAGACGTGGCGGCGACGGAGCTCTATCAGAACGGCGTCTATCGCCTGGAGGGAGAAGGGCTGACGAAAACCGCGGACGAAATGATCGCTTACTATGAAAGCCTGATTGAGCAATTCCCCATCGTCTCGATCGAAGACGGTCTGGCGGAAGACGATTGGGAAGGCTGGCGCAGGCTCACCGAACGTTTAGGCGGACGGGTTCAGCTGGTCGGGGACGATTTATTTGTCACCAATCCCGAACGTCTGGCCAAGGGCATCAAAGAAAAGTGCGCCAATTCCATCCTCATTAAGCTCAATCAGATCGGCACCCTGACCGAAACCCTGGACGCCATCGAAATGGCGAAACGGGCGGGTTATACCGCCGTCATCTCTCATCGTTCCGGCGAAACGGAGGATGTGACGATGGCGCACGTGGCGGTGGCTGTGAACGCGGGCATGATCAAGACCGGCGCGCCGGCCAGAACGGAACGGGTAGCCAAATACAATGAGCTGCTGCGTATCGAAGAAGAGCTGGGCGGTTCGGCGGTTTACCGGGGCGCGCAGGCGTTAGCCAGATAAATAGAGGGTTTATTAGACAAAACGCGTAAGTGTCGCCGGCTTGTATTTCACGAATTCTTGTGATAAAATACGTACTCGGCGACAGTTTTTTTTGAAGGGAAAATATAGAATTCTGCATTTATTTTGGCATTGTTGCACGAAGCCGGGTCGGTCTAAGGGGGTGAAACTGTGAAAATTGCTTTGGTTATTATACTCATCATCGCTTCGCTTGGCCTGATTGCGACGGTATTGCTGCAATCGGGACGGAGCGCCGGACTGTCCGGAGCCATATCCGGAGCCGGAGAAAACATTTTCGGCAAGAAAAAGGGTATGGATGAATTGTTCGGCAAATTGACAGCGGGCTTTGCCGCGGTATTTCTGCTCTCATCCCTGGTGCTATCGCTGCTTCAATGATGGAAAGAACGGGCCTTCATTCAAGATATTGAACGGAATGAGATATTGAACGGAATATAAGAAAGAAACGGAGGAATTTTTTTAATGTTGTTCTTTGGACGATTGAAATACTTCTATATAGCCTTAACCGCTATCGCGCTGACGCTCATAACCCCCCTGGCGGCCTACGCCAGCGAAGCGGATCTCAACATACCCAAGCTCTCCGCGGCGCAAAGCAACCTGTTCTACATCGGCATCGGAGTATGCCTACTGGGTATGGTCTTCGCACTCTATCAATTCACCAAAGTCAAAAAGATCGTCGCGCATAAATCCATGCTCGGCGTCGCCGACATCATCTATGAAACCTGTAAAACCTACTTAAAACAGCAAGGGAAGCTACTCGTCATCCTCTTCATCTTCATCGCCATCTGCATCTCCTTCTACTTCGGCTATCTCCAGGAAAAAGGAGTCAGCGGCGTCCTGTTAATCCTCTGCTGGACCATCATCGGCATCCTGGGCTCCTACGGAGTCGCCTGGTACGGCATCCGGATGAACACCCTGGCCAACAGCCGGATGGCCTTCTCCGCCCTGGAAAGAAAACCCTTAAAACTGCTCAACATCCCCCTGGACGCCGGCATGAGCATCGGCGTACTCCTCGTCTGCGTCGAACTCATCATGATGCTCGTCATCCTCCTATTCGTACCGCGTGAGCTCGCCGGAGCCAGCTTCATCGGCTTCGCCATCGGCGAATCCCTGGGAGCCAGCGCCCTGAGAATCGCCGGGGGCATCTTCACCAAAATCGCCGACATCGGCTCCGACCTCATGAAAATCGTCTTCAAAATCAAAGAAGACGACCCGCGTAACCCCGGAGTCATCGCCGACTGTACCGGAGACAACGCCGGCGACAGCGTCGGGCCCACCGCTGACGGCTTTGAAACCTATGGAGTCACCGGCGTCGCCCTCATCACCTTCATCGTACTCGCCGTCGGAGGAACCTTACCGGCAGCCGACCAACTCTCCCTCCAGGCCAACCTCCTCACCTGGATCTTCGTCATGCGCGTCCTCATGGTCATCACCTCCATCGTCTCCTTCTACATCAACAAAATCATCAGCAACGGCCTCTACAGCGGCAAAGACGAATTCGACTTTGAACAGCCGCTCACCAACCTCGTATGGATCACCTCCATCCTCTCCATCCTCGTCACCTTCATCGCCAGCTACTTCCTCATCGGCCCCGGCTCCGGCAACTCCGACGTCTACGCCATATCGGGAAGCTACTGGTACATCCTCTCCATCATCATCAGCTGCGGCACCCTGGGAGGAGCGCTCATCCCGGAATTCACCAAAATCTTCACCAGCGGTAAATCCGCCCACGTCCAGGAAACCGTCACCGCCTCCAAAGAAGGAGGCTCCTCCCTCAACATCCTCGCCGGCCTCATCGCCGGGAACTTCAGCGGCTTCTGGATCGGCATGGTCTTCGTCCTGCTCATGTTCGTCGCCCAATACGTCAGCGGCTACGGTCTGGCGGACATCATGATCTACCCCTCCATCTTCTCCTTCGGGCTCGTCGCCTTCGGCCTCCTCGGCATGGGCCCCGTCACCATCGCCGTAGACAGCTACGGCCCCGTCACCGACAACGCCCAATCCATCTACGAACTCTCCCTCATCGAAACCATCCCCAACATCGAAAGCGAAATCAAAAAAGGGTACGGCTTCCAACCGGACTTTGAAAAAGCCAAACACTACCTCGAAGCCAACGACGGAGCCGGCAACACCTTCAAAGCCACAGCCAAACCCGTCCTCATCGGCACCGCCGTCGTCGGCGCCACCACCATGATCTTCTCCCTCATCCTCGTCATCAAAAACGTCCTCGGCATCCAGCCGGAAACCGTCCTCAACCTCCTCAACCCCTACACCATCCTCGGCTTCATCTGCGGCGGCGCCGTCATCTACTGGTTCACCGGGGCCTCCACCCAAGCCGTCTCCACCGGAGCCTACCGGGCCGTAGAATACATCAAAAAGAACATCCAGCTCGACGAAAACGCCAGTCAATCAGCGGCCACGGAAAAATCCAAAGAAGTCGTCAAAATCTGTACCCAATACGCGCAAACCGGGATGTTCAACATCTTCATAGCGCTCTTCTCCTTCGCGCTGGCCTTCGCCTTCCTCTCAGCGCCAAAGGAAACCAATGAACCCGTCTCCTTCTTCGTCTCCTACCTCGTCTCCATCGCCATCTTCGGACTATTCCAGGCCGTCTTCATGGCCAACGCCGGCGGCTGCTGGGACAACGCCAAAAAAGTAGTCGAAGTAGACATGCAGGAAAAAGGCACCCCCCTGCACGACGCCTGCGTCGTCGGGGACACCGTAGGGGATCCCTTCAAAGACACCTCGTCGGTGGCCTTAAATCCCATCATCAAATTCACCACCTTATTCGGCCTCCTGGCGATGGAAATCGCCAT
>JAITOS010000054.1 GCA_031289815.1 Peptococcaceae bacterium
ACCGCGTCCGCGAAAAGCGCCGCCGCGCCCCCCTCCCGTTGAACCGCGAGAAACGGCGCGTAAAAATCGATCTGTAGGAATTTTTCCCGCGCGGCAAATTCCCGCAGCCAGTCGCGGTAGCTTCCCAGCCAGCGCTCTATTTCTTCATCCAGCGAAAGGATCGGCAGCCCGATGATCGGCACGACGCCGTGTTCCGCGCTCAGCGCCGCCATCGCCTCAAAATTCTCGCTGACCGCCGCCAGCGGCAATCTCAGCGCCGCGTCGTTGCTGCCGCCAAGCAGGATCACCTGGGTCGGCGTCTCGGCAAGCACATCCCCGTCAAAGCGGTACAGCATTTCCTCTGTCAGGTTGCCGCAGATCCCCCGGTTTAAGATTTCTATCTCCAATCTGCCCGCTGCGTAATGCACCCAGGAATCCCGCACGCTATACGGAAATCCCTCCGTAATCGAATCCCCCAGGGCCACGATTTTCATCCGGCTCTACCCGCTTTCTTTATTTTGAGTTCCGTATCTTTTTTAAATCGTGATTGGAGCCAATCAGCATAATATTGTCTCCCTTTTTCATCACGGTGTGCGCGTCCGGAATCACGACCCTGTCCTCATCGTGTTTAATGGCGACGACATTCACGCCGTATTTAGTTCGCACGGCCAATTCTCCCAGGGTCTTGTTATACCAGCTCTCCGGCGTATCAATATTGATAATGCTGTAGTCCTTGGAAATCTCGATCATATCGAAAAAATTATCCGCGGCCAGATTATGAGCCGCTTTGATCCCTATGTCATTTTCCGGCAAAATGACTTTATCCGCGCCCACTTTATAGAGTACCTTGGCGTGAAAATCATTTTGCGCCTTCGCCAGAATATACTTCGCTCCCAGCTCTTTCAAAATCACGGTCGTCATAATGCTCACCTGAAGAACAGATCCCACAGCGACCACCGCCGCGTCGAACTTGGTCACGTCCATCGCTACCAGATAATCCTCATTGGTCAGATCCGCCACCATCGCGTGCGTCAGATCATTGGCATAGTGCTGCACCAGCTTTTCGTCGCCGTCTACCCCCAGCACCTCATGACCCATTTCCATCAGGGTCTTGGCAAAGCTGATCCCAAAACGGCCAAGTCCCAAAACAATATACGATTTCATCTGCTGATCTCCTTATCCTACTGTGATGTCGCCTTCCGGATATTTATAGATATTATTCTTCCGGTACCTGGAAGTAAAGGCCAAAACCGCCGTAAAGGGACCAATCCTTCCAATCAGCATAATGACCATTAAAACACATTTGCTCACCGTATTCAATCCCGGCGTGATCCCCGTCGATAATCCCGTCGTGCCGAAGGCGGAGGTCACTTCAAAAACCACCTGCAAAAAACTGCCCTCGGCGTTGAATAACAGGATCAGCGTTCCCGCGATGACGACCAAAAAACTGACGGCAAAAATCGTTATGGAACGGATGATGAAGCGCAGACCGATCCGCCGGTCAAATACCTGGACTTCATCCCTGCCGGTGACAAAGGAAACCATCGTCAAAAGAATCACCGCCAGCGTCGTCACCTTCACGCCCCCGGCCGTCGAGCCGGGCGCGCCGCCGATAAACATCAGGAGCAACAGAAAAAAGCTGGAGGTATCCCGCAATTCGCTCGTCGCTAAGGCGTTAAAACCGGACGATCTCGGCGCCGCCGACTGGAAAAAGGCGTGAACCAGCTTCAAAGGCCATGACATCTCCCCCATCGTGCCGGGATTATCATGCTCAAACAGGAGAAAGAGCAAAAAGCCAACGGCGAGCAGGACTCCGCTCGTGATCAGCACCAGCTTGCTGTGCAGATTCAATTTAGAGAGCCGCCGCTTCCCCGCCAGATCCATCCAGACGATGAAACCCAGCCCGCCAATGAGGCTCAAAAGAGCGACGGTCAGCAAGATAAACGGTTGATTTTGAAAGGGGGTCAGACTGGCAAAAGGAGCGTCCGCCGTGCCAAACAGGTCAAAGCCCGCGTTGCAAAAAGCCGAAACCGCGTGAAAGACGCTCATCCCGATCCCATCCCACACCCCGTACAGCGGGATAAAGCGGCTCGCCAGCATACAGGCCCCGATCATTTCCACCCCCAGGGTTACGCCCAGAATGATCTTGAAGGTGTTCACAATGCCCTTCATGGAAAAATCCCGCGTCGATTCCTGAATCATCAGCCGCCCCCTGAGTCCCATCTGTTTTCTGGTAATCATCGAAAAAAGCGTGACCAGGGACATAATCCCCAAGGCCCCGATCTGAATTAAGATCAGCAGGACGATCTTGCCGAACAGCGTCCATTGCGTGTGCGTGTCCACCACGACCAGCCCGCTGACGCAGACGGCGCAAACAGAGGTGTACAGGGCGTCGATGAAGCCGACGGCTTGCCCGCTGTTGGAACTGACCGGCAGAGCCAGCAGAATCCCGCCCGCCAAAATCAGCAACATAAATCCCAGGATAATAATCCGCACCGGGTTTAAACGAAATAATTTAATCTTCATACGTTTTTATCTTATCTCTTGCAGGCGATCTCTTTTTCGGGGAATTTCCCGCCCGTCTCCGACTCCTCATCTTCATACTCCAGACTCATCTTCATACTTCATAACTCATACTTATACTCATATTCATGCTCATACTCCATACTCATACTTCATGCTCATACTCCATACTCATGCTCCATACTCATGCTCATACCCATACTCAGATTCATACGCCAAACGTTCACGAAAACGCCGCCGCCTTCACCGGTAAACGAGCGCCGTCCGCTTGTGAATGGGAAAGCGCCAGCGACCGTCCTGACTTGGCGCTACCGCCGCCGTCCCCGGCGCGCCGTCCTCGGCGTAGCCGCCGAACGATTTCCAATTACTGTTTATCACCAGGTGATAATTCTTTCCCGCCTCCGCGCCGATATCGACCTCGGCGTCCCTGTCCGGATGAAAGTTAAAAGCGAAGATCAGGCCGCCTTTGGCAAAGGCCAGGGTCTTGTTTTCCTCATGATGGCAGAGCAGCTCCGTCGGCTTCGCTAAGAGATTGCGCTCTTTCACCAGGCGGAGCATCGCCGCGTCAAACTCCCGCAAATAATAATAGCGCAGGGTCGGATCGTCCGCCAAATGCCACTGCCGCCGAGCGTAGCGGTAACTCCAATGATTGCCCTGGCGGGGAAAATCGATCCACTCCGGATGGCCGAATTCATTGCCCATAAAGTTCAAATACCCTTCCCCGGCGCAGACGCAGGTAATGAGGCGAATCATTTTATGCAGCGCCATCGCCCGCTCAATGACCGGATTCGGCTCGTCCGCTTTCATGTGCCAATACATCTCCTGATCCGCCAGCCGGAACATGAGGGTTTTATCCCCCACCAGCGCCTGATCGTGCGATTCGCAATAGCCGATGACCTTTTCCAGAGGCCGCCGCCGGTTCAACTCATACCACAGCTGCCCGATATCCCACTGCTCATCCCGTTTTTCTTTGAGAATGCGTATCCAATAGTCCGGCAGACCCATCCCCAGGCGATAGTCAAAACCGAGCCCGCCGTCGGCAAGCGGCAAGGCCATGCCCGGCATACCGCTCATATCCTCGGCGATCAGCACGCAGTCCGGCTTCACCTCTTTGGCCAGTTCCGCCGCCAGCTGTAAATAAGCGACGGCCTCGGTATCCGTATTCAAGGAGAAATACATACGATAGTCGGTAAAGGCGCTGCCCAGCGCGTGATTATGATACAGCATAGAGGTCACGCCGTCAAAGCGGAAGCCGTCGAAATGATATTCCGTCAGCCAGAACTTGATATTGGATAAGAGGAAATGCAGCACCTCCGGCTTGCCGTAATCAAACAGCTTGGTTCCCCAAGCCGGGTGTTCCCCTCTGGGGCCGCTGTGAAAGAATTGATACTCCGTCCCGTCAAAAGCGCCGATCCCTTCCAGGGTGTTGCGGGCGGCGTGGGAATGAATTAAATCGAGAAAGACCGCGATCCCGCGTTCATGCGCGGCGTCAATCAGATACTTCAAATCCTCCGGCGTGCCGAAGCGGGAAGAGACCGCGAAAAAGTTCGACACCTGATAGCCGAAGGAGCCGTAATAGGGATGCTCCATGACCGCCATCAGTTGGATCGCCGTATAGCCCAGCTTTTCCACCCGCGGCAAGACCTGCGCCGCAAATTCGCGGAAAGTCGCCACGCCCTCTTTTTCGCCGGACATACCCACATGGCATTCATAGATCAGGAGCGGTTCCGTTGTTTTCCTGACGAAGGCTTGATCTGTCCAGGGAAAAGGCTGTTCCGGCTGCCAGATCTGCCCGTCGAACATCTTGCTGTCCATGTCCTGCACCACCCGCCGGCAATACAGGGGAATCCGGTCGAAAGTGCGCCCGTCCGCCGTGATCTGAATCTTGATCCGCGAGCCGTGCGGCAGAGACGCCGCGCCGGGAATGAATATCTCCCACACCCCGCCGCCCAGCGGGGTCAGTGGGTGACTGCTCCGGTTCCACTGGTTAAACTCGCCGGTCAAAGAGACGCTCTGGGCGTTCGGCGCCCATTCGCGGTAATACCAGCCGTCCTCCTGCTGATGGAAGCCAAAATACAGATGGCCGTTGGCAAAGGCCGACAGCGTTTTTTCCGCCGTCAAGAGACGCTTTTTCGTTTCCTCACAGGTTTTCATCCGCAAGGCAATATCCTTCTGGTAGGGTTGTACATAGGGGTCTATACGCAGGATTTCGTACTCTTGATTCCGGAGCTTGTTCT
>JAITOS010000038.1 GCA_031289815.1 Peptococcaceae bacterium
TGTCCTCTCGCTATTCACAACTTTCATTGATTCTTCGTGTTAGAATACGCTTAGGCACAACTTTACGGGATGACGAAATCGAAATATAAGGAGGTCGCGTATGGATATGGATATCCAAGAAATGAACCCGGAATTGCAGCAACCAGCCGATGAACAACATTCGACCGCTGAACAGCGTCCAGTCGAAGAGCAACGCCCAGTCGAAGAACCCGCCCAGGAGAGAACCGCGTCTCCTCCGCCCGCGGGCAAGCCTTTCAAAAAATATGGCGGGCTCGCCGTATTATGCGTACTCTGCGCCATGATCGGCGGCTTCATTACCGCCGCTTTCCTGCCGTATATCTATCCGCAAATCCGCCAGTCCGCCCCCAACAGCTCTTCTTACGCCCCCACCCTTACCGGCGGCGAGCAAGCCGTCTTTCCCACCACTCAAATCGCGGCCAGCGTAGGGCCGGCGGTTGTCGGCGTCTCTAACTTCCAGACCGTTCAGGGCTTCCGGGGAAACCGCAATCTTCAGGAGATTGGCAGCGGCTCCGGTTTTATTCTCGACGCTCAAAACGGCTACATCGTCACCAATAATCATGTGATCGACGGCGCTCAGAAAATCACGGTCACGCTGAGTGATGATCAAACCCTGGAGGCCGTGTTAATCGGAGCGGATCCACGCACCGACCTTGCCGTACTTCAGGTCCCGGACGCCGCCGTTCTTGGTCTTACCGCCGTAAATATCGGGGACTCGTCTCAGCTCCAGGTCGGCGAACCCGTCGTCGCGATCGGCAATCCCGGCGGCAATGATCTGGCGCGATCCGTCACCACCGGCGTCGTCTCGGCCCTGAATCGCAGTATCAGCTTACAAGGAGAATCGAGCTTTGATCTGATTCAAACGGATGCGGCCATCAACCCCGGCAACAGCGGCGGCCCGCTGGTCAACAGCGCGGGCTGCGTCATCGGTATTAATTCGGCGAAATTTTCCCTGACCGGGTTTGAGGGAATTGGCTTTTCGATTCCCATCACCGACGCCATGCCGGCCATACAGCAATTGATCGCTACCGGCATCGCCAAGCATCCGGCCCTGCTGATCCAGATCAACGATCAATATCTCCCCTACGCCAAGGCGAATAATCTGCCCCTGGGCGCTTATATCGCCGCCTTGACGCCCAACGGCCCGGCGGCAAAGGCCGGACTGGCCGAAGGCGACGTCATTACGCAGATCAACCAGACGGTCGTTAAAAGTTCTTCGGAGCTGATCCGCGAACTCTATAAACTGAACATCGGCGATACCGTAACCATCACCTACGTTCGCAACGGTCAACCCGCTCAAGTTCAAGTTTCGCTGGGAGAGATCGCTTCAGAGCCATCGTCCTGACGCAGCTCTTCAAGGCTTCGCCACCACGACTTTATTTCGTCCCGAACGTTTTGCCTCATACATCGCTTTATCCGCTATCTCCACCAATCGCTGAATGTCCTTTACCGTATCCGGATAGACGGCTACCCCAATGGATACTGTCATATGTACGATGTCTCCTCCAAGCAGAATAAATTTATAATCCTGTACCGCTTTCCTGATTCTCTCCGCCACATCCAATATTTTTTCTCGGGGACAATCCGTCATTAACACGGAAAATTCTTCGCCGCCGTTGCGGGAGACAATATCCATGTGATTACAGGAGCTGATGAGGATTTTCCCCAGATCCTCAAGGACTTTATCCCCATTTTTATGCCCATAACGATCATTGATCTTCTTAAAGAAATCAATATCAATAAAAAGCATGGCGATCAGGCTCTGATCGGTCAGGTTTTGCACGATACGGCCAAATTTTTCTTCAAATTGCCGGATATTATTTAACCCCGTGCGGTAGTCTATGAGAGAATTTTCTTTATAACTGCGATAATAAACGCTCAATACTTTAAGGTAATTGACATATACATAAATAACCGCGGAGATGGCGATGAAGCTGACCCCATAGAGCGCCGCCCATTGGAGCGCCGCTTCTACATCCGTTATCCTGATCACGACGGCAATGACGCTGACCGCCACACTCCATAGCAGAATGGTGAACCATTGCCGCCACCCCCATTCCGGCCACGCATATTTTGCGATCAAACCGCCGCCAATAGCCATGATAACCACAGCCAGCGCTTCCACGACAGACGCCGTGCTTCCCGCGTCGTATAACAATACATATACAGCGAGCATCGCTCCTGTGACCAATACGCCCGCGAAGCCAAAGAGGGCGGCTGCCAGTACAATCACGGCATTTTTAAAGTCCAGAACCATATCCGGCGCCACATACACCCGGTTCAGGCTCAGGATAATCCCGACAATCCCCGCCATCAGGCTGAAAGCAATACAAAGACGCCACGACGTATCATAGGATTTTTCCCGGTTCGTTAATATCTGGTTTCCTATGCTTATAAAGGCTATCATGATACAGATATTCAGTAATAGTTGATTACCAATCAAGTTAAAACTCCTCGCGCCGTTATGATTTTCCAGGCGCTTTCTTTATTGCCGCATTCAAGGAAGACTACGGTTATTAACTCTCTTTTAATATCACGTCATGCGCTCCGCCCTCGATAATACTGGTAGATGAGACCAGCGTGATTCTCGCTATTCTTTGCAATTCATCAATCGTCGTTGCCCCGCAATTACACATGGTTGACTTAATTTTGCTCATGCTGATATCAAGATTATCTTTCAATTTGCCGGCATAGGGTACATAGGAATCGATCCCCTCTTCAAACTCCAGCTTTTGTTTACTGTCCCAGCCATAATCATACCGTTCCCAGTTGCGAGCCCGGTTCGACCCTTCTCCCCAATACTCCTTAACATAATTGGAGCCGATTTTCATCTTCCGGGTGGGACTTTCGTCAAATCTGGCAAAATATCTTCCCAGCATGACAAAGTTCGCGCCCATCGCCAAGGCCAGCATCATATGATAATCATGGACAATCCCGCCGTCAGAACAGATCGGAACATACACGCCCGTTTGTTTGTAATATTCATTTCTCGCTTTCGCAACCTCAATCACCGCCGTCGCTTGTCCCCGCCCAAGTCCTTTCTGCTCCCGCGTGATACAGATCGAACCGCCGCCAACGCCGACCTTGACAAAGTCCGCGCCCGCCTCGGCCAAATAGAGGAAGCCTTCTTTATCCACGACATTGCCCGCGCCCACTCTCACTTCACCGCCATAGCGCTGTTTGATCCAATGAAGGGTTTCTCCCTGCCATTCGGAATAACCGTCCGAGGAATCAATGCACAGCAAATCGGCGCCCGCCTCAATCAGCGCGGGAACGCGTTCCCTGTAGTCTCTGGAGTTGATCCCGGCGCCGACGATCATCCGTTTATCCTGATCCAGCAGCATGTCCGGATTTTCTTTGTGATCATCATAGTCCTTGCGGAATACCAAATAGAGCAGATGGTTGTCCTTATTGATAATCGGCAGGCAATTCAGCTTATGATCCCAGATCATGTCGTTCGCTTTCCCCAAGCTGATGCCTTCCGCCCCATAAATCAGGGAATCAAAGGGCGTCATGAATTCTCGGATCTTGCTCTTCAAAGGCGTTCGGCTCAAGCGGTAATCGCCGCTGGTCACGATCCCCAGCAATCTGCCGCTGGAAGAACCGTCATCGGTAATCGCAACGGTCGAATGTCCGGTTTTGGTCTTCAGCGCCAGAAGATCCGTCAGGGTATGTTCCGGCGTCAGATTGGAATTGCTGACCACAAACCCCGCTTTATATTGCTTCACCTTTTCTACCATTTCCACCTGTTTTTCAATCGCCTGCGAGGCAAAAATAAAGGATATGCCGCCGCTTCTGGCCAGAGCGATCGCCATCGTCGCGTCGGAAACCGATTGCATAATCGCCGAAGCGACCGGAACGTTGATTTCCAGCGGGCATTTTTCACCAGCCTTGTAGCGGACAACCGGCGTCTTCAGGGAAACGTTTTCCGGAATGCATTCTTTTTTTGTCAGATTCGGCACCAGGAGATATTCACTAAAGGTTCTTGACGGTTCATTATAGTAATAAGCCACATCGATTCCCTCCCTCTGTACGCGTGGTAATCACGTCGTTTTTTTAATGATAAAGGAAAAGCCGTCATTCTCTGAACCGGCGGCAAATTTTTAAATACAGCAAAAGGTTTATCGTATTGTATGGAAATTGTATAAAAAATGCGTCCTCAAGTCAAGTGATCAGACTTTTTGCGACAAATTTCTAGTATTTTCGCGCCAGCGCCGAACTCTTTCACGCTCATTCCCTGGCATAATATTCAATATCACTTTCAGACATTCTCAGTCTTTGGCATTTTTGTTTACACTCTAAAATTTCCACTTCCGAGCGTTGTTTCAGCATTTGCAGGTTTCTCTCCTCCGCCTGACGATAACTCAGCCGCAGCCGCTCCGGCACAAACGCCTGCCCAAGGTTCCGGGCTTGAATTTCTCTCTGGAGGATGGTCGCCATCAGCTCCGCTTCTACCGCTTGAAATTCTTGTAATTGGCGATATTGGCCGTCGATAGTACGCGTTAGTTCTTCAAACTGCGGATCCGCATAGTAGCCGATTTCATGACACAGCGCCAGAATCAGAGAATCCTCCGGCTTCATTTTTTGCTTGTCGGCCAGCTGAAAAATTCGCGCCATATTAATTCTGAATTCTTTTCTTTTCGGGTCAAAGACCGCCGCCGCGGTTTTTTCGTTCTGAAACGCCGCTTTGACCGGCCAATCAATCCCGCAAGCAGTTAAAAATTTTTTCGCCGCCGTCACCAGATCCAATTTCACTCACTCCAAATGCTTTGTTTTTTTAAATCCTTCTTCGCAAAATGAATTCCGTTCCCTCTTATATTGTATCAAGCCTGCGCCATGATTTCAATGGTTCCCGGGGAAGCCGCGCTAGTTCAGTTCGGTACCACCACAAAAGCGTCCGACACATAACGTTCACCCATGATGTCGCAGGGCTTATTGATGACCTTGCCCTGATAGACTAAGGTCACGGAAGAGCCGCCGTCCAAGCAGGCCGCGTTGACCGCGCCGTATTTTAGAAAAATATTATACAGATCGGTCATCTGAGCTCCCAAACTGTGAAGGGGCTGGCGGCCATCGACGACCACAAAAATAATCGTGCCGTCCACCGCCTGACCGATGGCGGTTCGCGGCGCGATCCCCCATTCCCCATCGACAAAATTGGTCCGCTTGCCGTCCTTGATGAGCGGCGGATAGAAAGACGTGCCTTCCCAGATGTTGTTCTTTATCACCTCCGCCGCGGTCATGATGCCGATGACCATCTGCCCGTCGCGGTCGAAGGCGACCATATCCGTAGCCTCGCTCCCCATACTGTTGTGGACAATCTTTCCTTTGTGTACCGCGATCCCCTGGGGATATTTACCATTGCCGCGGCCACCGTCGGGATCATCGAAGCCGCCGCCGTTGATGCCGGCAATCGCGCCGTTAGCCTGTACCAGCGTGCTGACGCGTTCGCCGGTAACGCCCAATTTGCTCGTCACCGCGAGTTGAATCCATTTGGGATCATCAATCAGCATGACCTTTCCCGCCCAGCCGCTGCCTTTCACTTCTTCGATCGTGATCCCCTCCACATCGGTCGCCACGCTCTCCGTGACGACGTCGGTGCCGTTGCCGGATCGCTCATACTTGTGTGTGATTTCCTCAATTTTTTCGTCCGAGAGAAAGGCTTGCACCACCTGCGGGTGCCGCGATGTGAGCACCGAAGCCACCGCCACGCTTTTCAGGCCGTCAAAGGGGCCGTAAAAGAGCGTCAGAGGCGCCAGCGCCACCGCCAAAACCAGGTTATAGACGATAAACAGGATCAGCATTCCGTAGCGCATTTTGCGTTTATTTTGTTTTGGTTGTTTGTTTCTCATAGAAGCTCCTCTCTGATCAGGCGATCAGGCGTTTTTGCGATCCGCTCCGGATGGCGGAGCGTTTAAGCCGGGGGTTCCTTTTGCCGGGGATCGTTTTCTGATCATTTCGGCGGCTGTAATGCCAGCGGCTGTAATTTTACCAGGGTGGCATTCGCTTTTTTGGTTAATTGAATCAGCTCCGCGCCGTCGAGAGAGATATAATTCTCGTCGCCTTGCAGTTCGACCGCCGCCAGCTCGCCGTTCATAATGATCGAGGCGGTTTGATAATCATACACGACGACTTGCCCTTTCACACCAATGAGGACGCGCGTGTCCTCGTCAAAGGGCAGCGAGCCTTCCCATTCGGTGGTCAGGGAAGGCTGATCCGTCAATTCGACCAGGTCCGCCGCGGTTTTGATCCGGATCAGTTGATCCTTATCGACTTCGCCGATATAGACCCTGCCCTCTCTGACGCCCAGGATTTTATCGTTATCATTCTTGGAGACGACATAACGCTTCGTTACGTCCACAGCGACGACCTGACTGCCCGTCCCGGTTTGGCTGTCAATATACAGGGTGGGGTTGCGGTCGGAAGCGGCCATATTGTCGATCGCTTCCCCGGCTCTGTTTAAGATGGCTTCTGATCCCATCACGTTGATTTCCAGCAGCGTCTTCGCCGTTCCGCTGGTGACGGTAATATAGATCAGGTTGGTCGGGGTGGAGAAGACCATATTGGCGATTTTCCCGCCTGCCGGAAAATTGATGATCGTCTCTTTAAAGGTATCCTCCGGAGCGTCCGTCTCATTGCTGTTGGGCAGCTCCAGGGAATAAAGCTCCGTGATTTGCGGATTGACCGGCTTGGGGGGCGCCGCCGGGGGCGCTGCTTCGGGAATCTTCGGATCATCAGGCGTCGGCGTCGCCGTCGGGTCTTCCGGGTCACGATCCTTATCCGCAGCCGGATCAACGACCGCCGGGGCAGGGCTGGGCGGGGTGACCGGGGCAGCGGCAGGAGGAACGGCGGCCACAGCCGTTGGGGCGACAGCTGCGGCGACGGTTACGGCGTTAGGGTTTTTCCTGGCGTAAAAATACAGCAGGGTATTGCGGTCGGGCAGCCATTGGTAGGCGATAATGCCCAACGCCCCGTCATTGGCGGCAGGTGATTTCTTCTCAAACACCACTTCGCCGCTGATCAGGTTGAAAACCTTCAGGGTGCCCTTCTCCATGTAAGCTAAGTAATCTTTGGCATAAGATATCTGGATATTTTCAAGGTCAACCGCCGGAATCTCCGCTTGGAGAGAAAGCGTGATCGGCCCGTTGTTTATCGGAGTTAAAAGTTTCATAACCTGGCGATTTAACAGCGAGTACGCCCCGCCTTGGATGAGGAGCGAGATAACGGTCCAAATGAGCAGGACGCGCAATATCTTCTTACAACGCGATTTCTTCTTCAAATGCTATTTCTCCTTTTAGCGTGTACGGTCGCTAGTCTGCTACAGTATTGCGCCGCGCCTACCCAACCCCACAGACCCGCCAGAATTTGACGACGGCTCGTGGAGGGGAATGCATTATTCCCTTATTCTATATTATTTTCGTGTTATTTTCAAAAAAATACTACCGACTTCTGATCGCAAAGTACAAATCCGAACCTCTCGCCGATTAGCCCCGGCTCAATGTTCGGATTTGAATCTCAGCAATTATTCTGCGTTCCCGCCTGTTTGGCGTCGCCATGAACACGTCGCGCGCTTTCTCTTGCCGCCGCAGAGCAACAGCAACGCAACGCTGCCGAACAGGAGACTCAGGGCGTTGAGATACCTGCTGATATAGCCGTTACCCCCCGTCTGCGGAAGATTTTCCAGCGGCGGGTATTCCATGTAAATCCACTCCCCCTTTTCTTCGTCATAATACCATTCTCCCAGCGAAACGCCGTCATTGTCACTCTCGATATAGACGCCGTCGTCGTCTGGCGCCAGCTCAGGACCCGGCACGTCCGGTACAGGCGGAAGCTCAGGATCGGTATCGCCCGGTTCAGCAGGTATTTCCGGCACATCGGGTATCTCAGGCACATCCGGCGCTTCGGGTACATCCGGTACTTCAGGCACATCCGGTACTTCGGGTACCTCCGCCATCGTCCGGCGGGACAAGCCGCACACTCCACTTGGCGTACAGCGTGATATCCTGCGTTACGGTATCGTTGTCAAATTCCCAGAGAGTTACAAGCGTCTGCTCCTTATGCCAGCCCTCAAACACATAGCCTGCGCGGGTCGGCGGGGGCTCAGGTTCGCTTGCCCAGTCTCCGCTGGTGACAAACTGCGTAACACCGTATTGCGGAACGCCGCTCACATCATACATCAGGTCGAAGTCCACGCGGAATTCGCCCGCTAGATACGCCCATTGCGCCGTGTAACGCTGCTTGGTGGAGGGCGCCACGACGCCGGGATCTTCCGTAGGATAGACAAAGTTAGCCGGAGGATCCGCCGGATTGGACGGCTGGTCGCTCAGCCAGCCCCGGAAGCTGTAGTACGTCGGGTCGGCGAGGGTCACGCTGTCACGGGGAAAGGTTAGCACCGTGTCGGGTGTGCCCGAAACCGGCGGGTTCGCGACGAGATACCACACGCCAGCCGTCCTTATGCTCTCAATGGAACCCGCCGGGATCGCGCTCGGAATCCATGCGCCGACGCCCGGATCAAACTTCGTCCAGTAGATTTCCACCGCGCCCGCGTTCGGGAAAGGGTCACGGGGATAACCGCGCACGTCAAGGCGGACAGCAGGGTCGTAATAGGGACCGGAGCCGTCGCGGTACAGCTCGTCCGACCGGGGGCTGGGGATGAAGCA
>JAITOS010000067.1 GCA_031289815.1 Peptococcaceae bacterium
ATTATCACCTGGTGATAATTCCTACAGCTTTAAGACAAAGTCATAAATTTCCTCCGGGCGACACTGAAAGCTCTTCGCCAGCGGCTTCGCCATCAAATCCCGCAGATTCAGCGGTATACGCCAGCCCGTCTTTTCCTCCAGCCGTGTGAGCGCTTCCCAATCGTTTAGCGGCGTCTCATCTCCCATTCCCCGCAAAACACTGCCGGCGAACTTATACGGGCTGGCCGTGGAGACGATCATCACCGGCTGAGAATCGCCCGTCTTTTGCCGATAATCTTCGTATACCTTCACGGCTACGGCGGTATGGGGATCCAGCACATACCGGTAAGAAGCGTAATATTTATGGATCGCCGCTAAAACATCTTCCTCATCCGCCCAGCCCGCGTACATATTTTCCTCACACTGACGCAGTGTCGGACCGTCCACCTGAAACGAGCCGTCGGCAGCCAGAGCGGCGTACCAAAGGTTGATCTTTTCCGCGTCCCGGCCGCACATTTCAAAAAGGAAACGTTCAAAATTGCTCGATATCAGGATATCCATCGACGGCGACATGGTTTGGTAAAAGGGACGGCGGCTGTGATATTCCCCTTGCAGGAAGAAATCAGCCAGCACGTTATTTTTGTTGGAGGCGCAGATCAGTTTCCCCAGGGGAATCCCCATGCGCTTCGCATACCAGGCGGCCAGAATATTGCCAAAATTGCCGGTAGGCACAACCACGTTCAGCGGCGAACCCGCCGGAACGATTTTTTGGCGGACGGCGCTCACATAGGCCCAGACATAATAGACGATCTGGGGCAACAGTCTGCCCCAGTTAATGGAGTTCGCCGAAGACAGCAGTTTCTGACCGGCTGGCTTGGCGCCGTCACCCGCAAAAGCGGTAAATACCTCCTTTACCGCGGTTTGGCATTGATCGAAATTCCCTTTCACCGCCACGACGACCGTATTGTCTCCCCCCGTCGTCAGCATCTGACGTTCCTGAACCGGGCTGACCCCTCCCTCCGGGTAAAAAACCGCGATTTTGATCCCCGAAACGCCTTTAAACCCTTCCAGAGCGGCTTTGCCCGTATCTCCGGAAGTCGCCGTTAAAATAAGGGTTTCCGTCCCCGGTCTTTCCTTTTGAATGCTGTAGGTCAGCAAGCGCGGCAGGATTTGCAGCGCCATATCTTTGAAGGCGGACGTCGGGCCATGCCAGAGTTCCAGAATATTAGCGTCCCCCACCGAAACCAAAGGCGCGGGATTTTCGGAATCAAAGACCGGCTCAGCGTAGACGCGGGCCGACGCCGCTAAAAATTCCCGGTCAAAATCAGGCAGAAATAATTCCAGCACCTGTTGGGCTAATTGCGGATAAGAAAGCTGTTCATATTGCCGCCAATCCACAGACGGAATCACCTCCGGCACATATAAGCCGCCCGAAGGCGCCATTCCCTGCATGATCACCTGCCTGCCGCTTTGCGCCGGCATATTGCCTCGTGTACTCAGATACAAAGGATTCCCCTCCTCTACTTGAGAAAATTCTATTTATTGTTTATTATTAACGTAGGACTTCCGGGTACGAACAATGATAAACTAAAGAAATCAGCCCGATTCACCGTATATATATATATACTACATGATTATCTTTTAGGAGGCAATGACTAATGATCGATGACCATTTTCGTCAGTCACGTCAAAATATTATTATTGGCTTGATCCTGACCACCCAAGAACTGTATCCGGAAGAACAACTAAAGATTTCTTATTCCATTTTAAACGGCATCTACTTTGAACTGGACAACTCCCCGTTATCTTCCCGTGAAGTCACCCATATTGAAGAGGGCCTGGAAAAATGGATTGCCCGGGACATTCCCATCCAGTGCGTCCCCGAGCCGTCTTATTATTCCTGCACCTGTTCCGGGAAAACCATACAAACGCTTTACCCCTCTTTTGATTCCTCCGGCAAAGTGGATAATTTTAAACTGGTTCACTATCCGCCCGGTTTTATCCTGTTATTGTCCAGAACCGAAGAAAATACGTGTATCCCTACGGTGTTTATTCCGCCCAAGAAGTTGTCCGCTACCTTTAAGGAATCTCAGCAGTGGGTAGAGAAATTACAGCTCTCCAGGGTGAACGAGATCAACGCCATGATTTCCGAAGGCCACGCCAAAGACCTCGTTCTTATTTCCGAAGCCGTGCAGGAGAAGTATTTGTCCAACATCGCCGACGTCATTCTCCGCTCGCATGATCACCTCAAGATTATTTTGATCTCCGGCCCCTCTTCCTCCGGCAAAACGACCTTTACCCAGCGTCTGTCCGTGCAGCTTCGGGTCAATGGCCTGCAACCGGTTCCTATTTCCCTCGACGATTATTTTTTAGCGCGTGAGGATACCCCTTTAGATGAACACGGTCAACCTGATTTTGAATCGCTCTACGCTTTGGATCTGCAACAGCTCAATTCTGATCTCCAGCGGCTGATCAAGGGAGAGCGCGTCGATCTTCCCGTCTTTGATTTTTTTGTAGGGAGGAGGAAAGCCGAGGGTCGACCGCTGCAACTGAACCCGGATCATGTTTTGGTCATCGAAGGCATTCACGGCTTAAATCCCAATCTCATTCCCAGTTTTGACCAGAATCAGCTCTATAAGATCTATATCAGCGCGATCTTCCCGCTCAATCTTGACTTTTATAATCATATACCGACCACGGAAACCCGGCTGATCCGCCGGATCGTCCGCGATAATCAATTCAGGGGTTCCAAACCCGACCGTACCTTATCTCAATGGGACAGCGTGCGCCGGGGAGAGACAAACTATATTTTCCCTTATCAGGAAGAAGCGAATGTGATGTTCAACTCCAGTTTACTTTACGAGCTCAACGCGCTGCGTCCGTTTGCCGAGCCGCTATTACAAGCGATTCCGGAAGTTCACATTTATCATACATCCGCGCAGCGCTTATTGCGCCTGCTCTCTTTCTTCGTCCCCGTTGACGTGGGTTTTATTCCCTCGAATTCACTGCTCCGAGAATTCACCGGCGGCAGTCTCTTTTATACCTGAGCCGGACCCAGCCTTCGCCGGTACGCTGAAAACGCCGCGGCTATCCGTCAGCCGCAAAACCGCGGCGATACTCTCCGGGTCTTTGATCCATTGCTCTTTTTGCTTTTTAGAGCATTTCTTCATCGCCGCCTCCAAACGCAAAGCCGAACCCCGATCGCTTACCTGCCAGGCTTGCGCCAAGGCTACCGGCAGGTGCGCCGCCGTATATTTAGCGCCCTTCCGCGTATGGTTATGCTCATGCATCCTGCGCTCCAGATCCGTCGTCACCCCTGTGTATAGCTTACCGCCCGCGCAACGGGCAAGATAGACCCAATAACCCATGATTTGCCCCTCCCGGAAAACGATTGAGATGAGGTATCGCTGCTTATGCCAGAAAATTCGCCGCCCAGCCGGGATATCTCGCCGCTAAAGGCGCAACGTATTTTACATATCCTCGCTGAGCTCCACCCGGACGCCCATTGCGAGCTTAATTTTTCCAGCCCGTTTCAATTATTGATCGCTACCATCCTCAGCGCTCAAACCACCGATAAAAAAGTGAACGCCGTCACGGAAAAACTATTCTCCTGCTACCGCACGCCTGCTGATTTCAGGAGTATCCCGCCGGCTCAATTGGAAAAAATCATTCATGAAATCGGCTTGTTTCATAATAAGGCCAAAAATATCCTGGCTACCTGCCGGTTATTAGAGGAAGACTTTGACGGTCAAATCCCCCGCACCCTGGAAGAACTCACGCGTTTACCCGGAGTTGGGCGCAAGACGGCCAACGTCGTGTTGGCCAATGCTTTTAACATCCCCACCCTGGCCGTTGACACCCACGTCTTTCGCGTGTCCAACCGCTTAGGATTAGCTCACGCCGACAATGTTTCGCTCACGGAAGAACAATTGAAAACCGTCGTCCCGGTAGAGCAATGGATTGCAACCCATCACCGTCTCATCTGGCACGGACGCCGCGTCTGTTCCGCCCGACGTCCGGACTGCGGCGTCTGCGCCCTGAACCGGCTCTGCCCCTCAAACCTGCCATAGCGCATCTCCCAGCTGCCAGTCTATCTGACCGTGATAAGTCTCCTGAAGCCATTGCAGGAAGGCTTCTTTTTCTCGCTGAGGAATGTAGACCTTCAGGTGAACGGCTTCGCTGAACGTCGTCTGACCCGTTCCCCAATGGTGCAATTCCAACTGATACTTCAGCGGTTCAAATAAAGGGTACGGGATGTGCAAGGTAAACGCCGCCTTGGCCGTTAATTTTTGAACCGGCGCCTCATTGAGCAAGAAACGAGCCGTCCCGCCATAGGCACGGGTTAGACCGCCGGTACCCAATAAAATCCCGCCGAAATAACGAACCACCACCACCAGGACGTTCCATAATTCTTTCCCTTGCAGCACGTCCATCACCGGGCGTCCTCCTGTTCCTTGCGGCTCGCCGTCGTCCGAGGATTTTTCTCTTTTTCCTTCCAGCAAGCGATAGGCATAGACATAGTGGCGAGCGTTCGGGAAATCTTCGCGCGTTTTTTTCAGGGCCTGATCGACGTCGGCCATATTCCCGGCCGGACAGACGAGTCCGATAAATCTTGATTTTTCAATGATTTGTTCCCATTCATAGGACTCCGCAACCGTATAGAAACTATCCATCTCACTCCCCGCTTGGCTCTGATTTCCGGTTGGTTTTCCGCCTGAATTTTTCCGTATCGACGATCACTCGCTCATGGCTGCCGCTGCCAATCAGACCGCTTTCATCATAGGCGGAGACTTTAAACGCCAATCTTCGCCCGTCTGCTTCCACCAGTTCCGCCTCCGCCCGCACTTTCATAAGTAAAGGGGTTGCCGCCGTATGCGAAACGTGAATGAGCGTCCCGACGCTCGTTTGTCCCGCTTCGAGTTCTATGGCGCGTATGGCGGCGTTCTCCATGAGCGCGACCATCGCCGGGGTGGCGAACACCTCCAGGGAACCGCTGCCCATTGCCAGCGCCGTGTTTTCCCGGCTGACCGTCGTTTCCGCCCAACCCTTCAAGCCTGCTTTTAACGTCATCCTCTTTCCTCCCCCGTTCCTGGCGCGGCTCTCCGCAGCCTTTCCTTTACTCTATTTTCACCATCTTCGCGTAAACCACCATTCTCGCGTCTTCAAACTGGTAATCACAGGTGGAAAGCATGATGATCCTGTCCGTATCCTGAACCGCCACGCCGCTTTGTATCAAGCTGCGGCCTCGGATATATTCCAGATAGCGGCTGAAGCTACCCTCTTTAGGAAAATAAATACTATAGGTGAGATCGTTCATGGCGGTCACATAAGCGGCAAAGATTTCACACCGGTATCCGGCTTCCGGCGTATAGAGAAGGACCGCCGGGTGTTCCTCGTAGAAAGCCTGCGCCTTATATTCAGGAAGCAGGGCGAACATCGCGGCGTTCTTTATATTGTGCCCGTGGATCAGCGTGTTCGGGTCGGAGAAGTCCGCCGCGCTGCGATAGTCCAGGAAGATGGCGCCGGCGGGATTCGGTTCACCGCTAAAGGTAATATGAAGGTAGGTTTCATTATCCGCGCACTGAAGAATGGGATAGTCAATATAGGTCCCTTCGATCTGGATCCAGCCGACTATATCAGGGTTAATCTCCCGAAGCGCCGTGAAATCAACAGGGCTCCGATAGACGCTGCTGTTTTCAGCGTCTTTTTCGGCCTGAGCCAGAGCGGCAAGGGCGGCATACTCCCGTTCCAGCGCTCTGGCGGCTAATTGCTGGCCGACGACCGTGTACAGGGAATAGCTGAGTACCCCTACGCTCGCGGCCAGCAAAAGCAGGCCAACGATTTTTCGCAGATTTTTCAATAGAATTCCCCCTTATGGCGATGGCAGGCCTGCTCCAACAGCGGCGCACCGGGTTGACCCTATCTCAAGCGGTATAGACTCACGGTATAAACCATTTTAACACAAAACCAGAGACCAATAATAGTCTCTGGTTTATCAATCCTAACTTTTATACTTTGATTGAATCATGTAGTTAGTATTGGCGTTTGGCATCAAAGCATTGACGGCAATATACCGGTTTATCCCCTGATGGTTGAAAAGGTACCTCGGTTTCATTCCCACACTCCGCGCAAATAGCCGGATACATGGTTCTCTGAGCCCGAGAAAATCCTCCTCCGTTACGTCCTCCTGTGGATTGCTTACGGGATTGGCGGCATTGCAAACACCGGCTGGGGTCATTTTGGAATCCTTTTTCAGCGTAGAACTCCTGTTCACTCACTGAGAAAATAAACTCCTGACCACAGTCCCTACAGCTTAACGTTTTGTCTTGATACATTAGACATCCTCCTTATTGGGTGCTCTTTGTTCACTTTGGATCCTTTACAACTTTTTCCCTCACACCGTCTAAGGATTTTGTCCCAGGATCAAGATTGTTCTTCAGACCTCAAAATTTCACAAGAGTAATTACCAATAGTATAACAAAAAGAATAGTTTAGTGCAAATAAAATTGAAGTTTATTCTATAAATAGTACGAATAGTATACAAATACCAAAAAACCACGGTAAAATACGATAAAAATACTTTTTCCAAACTTTTCTTAGCCTTTCAACTCCAAAAGTACTATAATATGTATGGTATATAGTATTTTGATGTGTGGAGTGAGTTTTTATGTATCATTTGAAAAACCACATGGAAGACCTGGTTCGGGAGGCTCTTTTTGATTATCTTAAACAATATCCGTTGAAATGCATGTGCGAACGTTGTCAGGCGGATATTATGGCCTACGCGTTAAACCGCTTGCCCGCTAAATACAGTGTTTCTCAGGAAGGCGAGGTATTTACTTTTTTAGAGAACCGGAATTTGACCAACCAAACTAAAATATTAGCTGAAATCGCCAACGCGATACAAAAAATCGGCAATTCTCCCTCTCATCCGGTGACGGACGACCATCAAACTCCCTAGATCATCGCAGAAAAGGAGCGCTCAGGGCGATAGCCGCACCGTCCAAACGCGCGGTGCGGTTGAGGGGCGTCCGTGCCTATTCAGGGGCGTTTGGGGACGTTGGGTTTGTTTGGGTTCGTTGGGCTTGTTTAGACCCGGCGGAGGGCAGGCGGTTCCGCTTTTCGTCTGGTTGCGCCGTCCCTGGCGCAAAACAGACGCACTTCGCTCCTGCTTCGCTTTTCGCGGAACCGCCTGCCCTCCGCCTAAGTTTGGGTTTTTTTCGCGGCTGGCTTGTTTTCTTTGAGGTCTTAGACGTTCGGGGATATGGCAATGGAGAGCTTCGCCTAAACGAGGGAAGAAAGCTTTAGAATCCGCTTCTGGAGCTCTCTTCCTTTGGAATTATCACCAGGTGATAATTCCGGCATTTACCTTGCTCTTGCCGGAACGGCTCTCAGGCCATTGATCGCTACATATCCCGTTTTTTCCACGAGTTCCTGCCCTTGTGCCGTGAGAATCCAAGCGATCAGCTTTTGCGCGTTTTCGGCGCGTTGTATGGCGT
>JAITOS010000148.1 GCA_031289815.1 Peptococcaceae bacterium
GAACTCCGCTTCCGCAGCTTTCTGACCGATGAACAGTATCAGACGCTGCGCCGAAAAATAGCGCTCGCGGACGGTAAGGGGATGATCCGTGATATGAAGACCGGAGCGATCATCGTCGATGATCTGAATCACGGCGAAACGGAAGAACTCCTGCGTGTACTCAAGCCGGACATTTTTCTTTCCGGACTCAAGGATCCATACGTTCTGCAAAAAGCGGGCGTGGTCTCCCGCCAACTGCACTGTCATGATTACAGCGGCCCTTACGCCGGTTTTCAGGGAGCGGTCAATTTTGCTAGAGATATCACGATGGGGCTGTATACCCCGGCTTGGCGGTTTGTCACGCCGCCGTGGAAGAATCAGCCGCTGCGACGAGCGCGCAGGAGAGCGGGAGGAGGAGAGGAAAATGTTGCAGTTAACGCCTAAACAGATTTCCGAGCGGTCGGCTTTGCGTATCAATCCCTGTAAGACCTGTCAGCCGGTGGGAGCAATGTACGCGGCGCTGGGGGTGCATCGCTGTATGCCGCACAGCCACGGTTCCCAAGGCTGCGCTTCCTATCATCGGAGCTTCCTGACGCGGCATTTCAAGGAACCCGCTATCGCCTCCTCCAGCGCTTTTACCGAAGGTAACGCCGTGTTTGGCGGCGGCAGTAATATTCGCGCGGCGGTCAAAAATATATTCGCCAGCTATGACCCGGATATTATCGCCGTGCATACGACCTGTCTGAGTGAGACGATCGGCGACGATCTGAAAACCTATATCAGCGAGATGACGATTCCCGAAGGTAAGCTGGTGGTGCATACCAATACGCCCAGCTATGTCGGTTCGCATATTCAGGGATATGCCAATATGATGAACGGTTTTATACAATATCTCGCCCAAAGCAGCGGCCAAGCCAACGGGAAGACGGCGGTCTTTCCGGGGTTTGTCAATCCGGGAGATATGCGGGAGTTGAAACGGATGCTGAATTTGCTGAAGACCTCCCACACCCTTTTTCCCGATACCAGCGGCGTCATGGACGCGCCGATGACCGGCTACTACAGTATGTATCCCAAAGGCGGCACGACCATCGAAGAAATCAAGTCGCTGGGTGATTGCGCCCAAGTGATCGCTTTGGGCGAACTGACCAGCGAGGAACCGGCGAAGATGCTGGAGCGGCTGTGCGGAGTGCATTATGAAACGCTGCCGTTGCCGATCGGGATCGAGAACACGGATCGCTTTATTATGGCTGCTTCGCAGATCACGATGGAGGACGTTCCCTACGAGCTGGAAGAAGAACGCGGCCAGCTGCTGGACGTCATGCTGGACTCTCATTTCTATCACTATGGGAAAAAAGTCGCGATCTTCGGCGATCCGGATACGGTGCTGGGGCTGGTCAGCTTAACCTTGGAGATGGGGATGATCCCTAAATATATCTTGACTGGAACGCCGGGGGACGCTTTCCTGAGAAAAACGCGGGCGCTGCTGGAGCGGTATGAACAAGACGACTGTACCGTCAAGGCAGGCGGCGACCTGTTTGAACTGCACCAATGGATCAAAAACGAGCGGGTGGAGCTGCTGTTGGGAACCTCTTATGGAAAGCAGATCGCCAAAGCGGAAGATATTCCTTTTGTGCGCGTGGGTTTCCCGATTTTGGATCGCTATGTCCATTCCTATTTTCCGATTGTGGGCTATAGGGGCGCGCTGCGTATCGTCGAGAAGATTTCCGAAGCGCTGATGGATCGGCAAGACCGCGACGCGGCGGATGAAGATGTAGAACTCGTGATGTAATGAATGGGCTGAGGCGCGCCGCGCTTTGCCCAGGCATGATCCTGTGGGAGGGCAAAGGGTTTGTTCGTCGGGATATGAAGGGAGTGTGGAACTGTTGGATCGGATTACGAATACGATGCTCAGCCGGACGGAGAAGAGCTTTCGTCAGGAATTGTACCAAAAATATTATCCGGGGATCCCGAAAGCCGGAGCGGGAAGAAGCGGCGAGGAAGCGCGGGCCGCGCATCAGGAAAAAAGCCGGACGCATCCCTGTTTCAACGGCTGCGGCGGTCAGTACGCGCGGATTCATCTGCCGGTGGCGCCGGATTGCAATATCCAGTGCAACTATTGCCGCCGCGATTTTGACTGTCCCAACGAAAGCCGACCGGGGGTGACGACGAAGGTGCTGTCGCCGCCGGAGGCCTTAGAGCGCTACCGGCTGGCGAAAGAAGAGATCCCGCATTTGGAGGTCGTGGGGATCGCGGGGCCGGGCGACGCTCTGGCGAATTTTGAGAATACGTATCAGACTTTGTCCCTGATCCGTCAGGAAGAGCCGGACATTACCTTTTGCTTATCGACCAACGGCCTGATGCTGCCGTTGTACGCCGACCGGCTCGCGGAGCTGGGCGTGTCGCACGTCACGGTGACGGTGAACGCTGTCGAGCCGTCTGTCGGGGCGCGTATCTACCACCATGTAGACTATATGGGGCAGCGCTATACGGGGGAGAGCGCCGCCGCTATCCTGATGGCCAATCAGCTCGCGGGTATTTACCGGTTGCGGGAATTGGGGATCATTTGCAAGGTCAATATCGTCATGCTCAAGGGCCTGAATGATGATCATGTGCCGCAAGTGGTGGAAAAGGTCAGGGCGCTGGGCTGTGAGCTGACGAATATCATGCAGATGATTCCGGTCAAGGGCAGCGCCTTTGAGCGGACGCCGTTGACGAGCAAAAAAGAGATCGAGGATATGCGTCGCAAGTGTGAAGAAATATGCCCGCAGATGCACCATTGCGCACAGTGCCGTGCGGACGCGGTGGGGACTTTAGCAAACGATCTTTCCGGTCATTACCGCACGGAGGATTGCGCCGCCGCTGTAAAAAAGGCGGAACCGCCTGTGGAAAGGCGGAACGGCGGTGAAGGAATGGACGATCTGAGTGCGGTAAGTAAATAGGGTTTATAATAAACAAGATGTATAATAAACAGGGTATATAATAAATGGTATTTATAGAAAGCAGTATTTATAAATTGCCGGAGGAAGAAGGGAGGAAGGGCGAGATGCGGCTGACCGACCGGTTACTGTCTTGGCAGGGGATGGAACGCTGTGACGCCGCGTCGCTGCGGGAGATCTATGAGCTGCTCCTGGGGCTGGGCGTGGATCGCCTGGAGATGAGTCCGGCTGTCTATGCCAAGCTCCGCGGCGTGATTGATGAGAAACGGTGTCTCCGTCCCTCTTTCATTGCTGACGAAGAAGTCTCTCAGTTGCCTGGTTTGCGGTGCGTATACGCGGATGGGAACGGAAATGGGAACGCGAACGGAAACGGAGAGCAGACGGGCATCCTCTATGAAATCCGCGTAGCAGAGCCGCAAGCGATCCCCTGGGCGAAGTTAAACGAGAAAAGCGCGGTGCGTTTGACGGTTCCGGATCATTGGTTTCCGGAGCGCTATGCGGCGGTTTTCGCTCAAATGCAGAGCGAGGCCGGGGGCGTGGAGCTTTGTCCGGAGGATCACAACGGCTTCGCTGGCGCGTTGGCCGTGGAATGGCTGCTGGCCGGGGGCGAAAATATCGCGGTGAGCTTCCTGGGCAAAGGCGGTTTTGCTCCTTTGGAAACGGTCGTGATGGCTTTGTGGCTGCACGGCTGGCGGGAAAAGTTTGATCCATCCCTGTTCACGCGCTTGCGAGAGGTTTATCAGAGGGCGACGGGAGAAGTGGTACCGGCGTATCGGGCGGTGGTGGGAAAAGGTATTTTTGAGGTCGAATCCGGCGTCCACGTTGATGGGATTCTTAAAAACGCGGCCTGCTATGAACCGTTTTCGCCGGAAACCGTGGGGGCCAGCCGCTCCATACGGCTGGGAAAACACTCCGGCAGAGCCAACGTCCGCTACGCTCTGAGCGCGCGCGGTATCAGTCCGCGGTCGGGGGAAGAAGAAGCCTTGCTGGCGAGCATACAGGAGCAGAGTAGGCGTTTGGGCCGCGGCTTGCTGGATGAGGAATTTGAACGGCTGCTGGCGGGGCTGAACAGCGAGGCGGAGCAATGCGTCTGATCGATTCCACCTTGCGGGACGGGGAGCAGATGGCGGGTTTGCTCTTCACTGCCGAAGAAAAACTGCGGCTGGCGGTTTGCCTGGATCAGGCAGGGGTCTATCAGATTGAAGCGGGTATCCCGGCGATGGGCAAGGAGGAAAAAGCCAGCATCGTCAAGATCAAGGAAAACTGCCGCCAAAGCAAGATTTCGACCTGGAACCGGATGCTGGAGCGGGATATTGAACACGCGATTGATTGCCGCCCCGATAGCATACATATCAGCGCGCCTGTTTCTGATCTGCATATTTTTCAGAAATTGCGCTGGGACAGGCGTTTTGTGCGGGAACAGTTAAAAAGATGTGTGTCCTACGCCAAAGAGCGGGGATACCCCGTTTCGGTAGGCTTTGAGGACGCCTCCAGGGCGGAGTGGGAATTTATGCTTTCGCTGGCCCGGATGTTAAAGCCTTTAGAGGTAGAATTCATACGCTATGCCGACACGGTGGGAATCCTGACGCCCAGCCGCGCCTATCAGGTGATCGAGGGTCTCCGGCGGGAGAGCGGGATGGAGGTAGGGATTCACGCGCACGGCGATCTGGGGATGGCGGTGGCTAATTCCCTGATGGCGGTACGGGCTGGAGCCGCCTATGTAGACGTTACGCTTTTTGGGATAGGAGAGCGGGCGGGGAACTGTGATATGCGCGATTTTGTCGCCGCCGTTCAGAAAATGACGGCGGAAAAATTCGGCGGCACGCCCACGGTTGAAGCTATTCTGGCATTGGAGAAGCACTGTGAGCCGATGCTCAGGAGGGCGGGGATCAGGGTGTGAGGTGGTGGATGATGGTGGACGCTTCAAATTTGGTACAATGGAAGTGTCAAAGCGACCAAAAATACCAAACCGAAAGGTGTGTACTTCTATGATACAACACAATCCGCTCTCTGAAAAGTATCAACATCAACTTCTTGCCGCGTTTTCTTCGTTACCTCACTTCGCAAAGTAAATGCAACCTTTACAAAATGGGGCCGTTGCATTTACTTTGCGAAGTGAGGCGTGGCTGCCATATAAATCACAAAGAATCGGCGCTATTGACGCGAATGCGTTGGTTAGTGTATAATAACTGACGTGTTAGTATCAGCTAACCTTTAGTATACTGCACCGCCCATGCAGGTCAAGCGTGGGACCGCGAGCGAGAGAGGTTATTTTTAGGTGATGTAGTGATTATTTATGGAAGGCGGTCTATTACATTATGAGGAAAATTGCGTTTTACGGAAAAGGCGGTATCGGCAAATCGACACTCACATCGAACCTTGCCGCCGCGCTGTCTAGGCGGCTCCGGGTTATGCAAATCGGGTGCGATCCCAAAGCAGACTCTACCGTTAATCTGCTTGCCGGCAGGGCAATACCGACCGTACTCGACCAAATCCGTGACAATGAGGACGTTGCGCTTAGCGACATCGTATTTGAAGGCTACGGCGGCGTAATTTGCGTGGAATCGGGCGGTCCGACTCCGGGCATCGGGTGCGCGGGACTGGGGATTATCACGGCGTTTGAAAAGCTGGACGAGCTTGACGCGTTCGGTGTATACAAGCCGGACATTGTGCTGTACGACGTGCTTGGCGACGTCGTGTGCGGCGGCTTCGCTATGCCTATGCGCGGCGGCTATGCCGACACCGTGTACATAGTCACATCAGGTGAAAAAATGGCTTTGTTTGCCGCGTCGAACATATCGCGCGCGTTAAAAACATTTGCAGGAAAAGGCTACGCGCGCAACGGCGGGTTTATCCTTAACCGCCGCAACGTCAAGAACGAGGACGCGCTCACGCGTGACGTGGCGGCAAAGTCCGAGAGTCGGATAATTTTCGGCGTCAGCCGAAGTCCGTTCGTTCAGCTTGCGGAGGAGCAGAACAAGACTGTCATTGAAGCATTCCCAAACTCCGACGCGGCGCGTGAGTTTGAAGCATTGGCGGACTACATTATAAACGACTGTGCGGAGGTGAACGTATGATCGATGTAACCGATACGGACACGTTACTATATTCGCCGCCGTCGCACGGGGACTGGGGCATTGTGCGTGTCGCCGCGCTTGTGCCGGAATGCCATCTGCTGTTCGTCTGTCCGTCGGCCTGCGGGCGGCACGGCGCGCTCGGCGCGCTTGGTCAGGGCTTTAAGGACAGGTTGTCGTATATCTACATTGACCGCACGGACATCATTCGCGGTTATGCCGAAGCGGTGAAAGTTCATGTGCCGACGCTGCTGTCAATGCTTCCCCGCCGCCCGAAAGCGATAATGGTTTACGTCAGTTGCCTTGACGACCTCATCGGTACAGATCTCAAGGTCCTCTGCTGTGAACTTAAAGCGCAACATCCCGACATTCACTTCCGCGCCGGGCATATGAACCCGATCACTATTGACAGCAACGCCCCGCCCGCGCTTACTACGCAGGATGCGATGTTTAGCTTTCTTGATGTGTACGGCAGCGAAAAGCGAGGCGCTAACCTCATCGGCAATTTGACGTCGCTACCGAGCGAGTGTGAGTTGTATGCTGTGTTAGAGCATTGCGGCGCAGCGCCCGTGCGGCATATATCGGACTATCGGGAATTCGGTGCTTTTCAGGATATGGCAAAAAGCGAGTGCAACCTCGTGTTGTCCCCCATTGCCTCACTCGCTGCGCGGAATATGGAGCGTAAGCACGGTCAACCGCATCTGCCGCTGTTCGTTTCGTATGACCTCGATGAAATAGCAGGCGATTACCAGCGGCTCCTGACATTCCTCCGCTGTGACGGCTATGACTTCACGCCGCATATCGATAGAGCGAGGCGGGAGATTGATCGTGCGCGAGAGATAATCGGCGACACGCCCATTGCGGTGTCCGGCGTACTAAAAACCTACGGGCTTGCGGCGGCATTGTTGCGGTACGGCTTCAACGTAGTGTCCGTGATGTCGGATGATATAATCCCACCGGATAAAGCGGCGTATGAGGGTTTGTGCGCTTGTGGGGTGGGTTTGCGCAATTACCTGCCGCAGCACCCTAAGAACATCTCGCTTCGCAGCGAATGCCCGGAATCCATCGCCGTCGGGTTTGAAGCTGCGTACATCACAGGTTCGCGCCGCATCGTTAACGCCAACGGAGATCACGGTATGTTCGGTTACGACGGCGTGTGCAGGTTTATGTGGCAGTTAGCGGCGGCTTACCAAAGCGAAAGCGACCTCGCCGAACTTATGGACGAATACGGGGTGGTGGTTTAATGGCAAAATTGTGTGTGTACTTACCGCCGTTTGCGCCGGATTATTCGGGCGTATGCTCGGCGCTGTTCGAGATGAACGCGCTCATTATGATTCATGATGCGTCGGGCTGCACTGGGAATTATACCGGCTTCGACGAGCCGCGCTGGTACGGCTCGGTAAAGCAAATATACTGCTCCGGTCTGCGAAAGAACGACGCAATCAGCGGCGGCGAGAGTAAATTTATTGACCGCATACGCAAAGCCCTCACCGACAACCCAGAGCCTGATTTCATAGCGATTGTCGGAAGCCCGGTGCCTATGGTCATCGGCACGGATTTCGTTGGTTTGGCACAAGAGGTGCAGTCAGCGACGGGGGTCACGACGTTCGGCTTCCCGACTAACGGTACCAAATATTATACGGATGGTTACTTCCTCGCGTTGAAGAAGCTGATCGACCGCTACGCCGAACCGTATCCGTGCCAACCGGGCGTTGTGAACATACTCGGCGCAACGCCGCTCGATTTTTGGCAGGATGAGTACAAGCGGTTGATTGGCGCGGTCGCGGCTGACGGCAGCACGGTCAATTTTACGTTGACCGGAGAGATCGCGCAAATCCGCAAAATCGCAGGAGCGGCGTTGAACTATGCGGTTAGCGAGAGTGGACTCATGGTTGCGCGATACTTACACGAGAGATTCGGTACGCCGTACAAAGCCGAAATCCCAGGGTTTTTGTTTGACGAGAGGTTCGTGGGCACGAATGCGTTGATTATCGCGGACAGAGTCAAAGCACACGAGATCCGCCGCGCAACAGGCTCAAACGCGACGATTGCTGTGGTGTTTAACAATTCCGTACCAGGATCGCAGTTTGCGGGGGATATCTATCTGCCTGACGAGGCGGCGGTGATAAAGGAGGTAAACAGCCCAAAGTACGATACCATCATCGCCGACCCGCTCATTTGCGCGTTGGTCAGGGACGCCAATAAAACGCTAATCCCTGTCGGACACTACGCGGTGTCTGGCAAACAAGGTCAGAAAACAATTAAAAGTGAGGTAAACCAAAAATGAAAAGAACAGTTCTATCCATCGCATTAATCGCGGCATTGCTGCTTATGCTTGCCGGTTGCGCGTCAATCGAAGGCCCTGCCGTGTCAACGCCCGACGATTCCACGTCTGCCACGCGCGTTATCATTGACCATAATGGCGACGAGGTCGAAATCCCGACTGAAATCAACCGTGTTGCCGTGACTACCATTTATCCGCTCCCTGCCATGCTGTCGATGTATTTGGGTTCTGCGGAAAAACTCATTGGCATCCACCCCGTGTCGATGGCGGCGGCAAAGGCTGGAATGCTCGGCAAAATTTATCCGGAGCTGTTGAACGCAAGCACCGACTGGATGCAAGGTGATTCACTAAACATTGAAGAACTGATTAAGCTCAAACCGGATGTGGTATTTTACAACGCGGCGCAAACCGCCGAGGCGGAAACACTGCGTAACGCGGGTATACCCGTAATTGGCGTACACTCAACCAAGTGGAAGTTCGACTGCATCGAGACATTCGACAAGTGGGTAGATCTGCTCAACCAAGTGTTCCCCCATCAGGACAGAGTGGTGGGCGTGAACGCATATGCGCAAGAGATTCTAAGCGATATACAAACAAGAATCGCGGACATACCTGAAAACGAACGTGTTCGGGCGATGTTTCTGTTCCAATACGACGATACGGTTATGATAACGTCTGGCAAAAACTTCTTCGGACAATATTGGATCAATTCCGCAGGCGGCATAAATGTGGCGGAAGAACTGAGCGAAATTGGTTCAAACGCTACAATCAATATGGAGCAGGTCTATGCTTGGAACCCAGACGTCATTTACATCACGAACTTCACCCCAACGGAACCTGCTGATCTGTATAATAACGCCGTCAGAAGCGATGATTGGTCAAGCGTATCGGCGGTAAAAAACCAGAAAGTGTACAAGATGCCGCTGGGCGCGTACCGCAGCTATACACCGGGTGTTGACACGCCAATGACACTGCTGTTTATGGCGAAGTCGCTATATCCAGACAAATTTGCGGACATCGACCTGACCGAGAGGGTCAAGAGTTATTATAAAGACTTCTTCAACATCACACTGACGGACGAGGATGTTCGAGCGATGTATAATCCATCTGCGGATGCGGGTGTCGCAGGGTTCATGAATAAGTAACAGGAGCGAATGATGATGGTTACAATGAAGCGCAGAGTGCTGTTGACGACGTTTTTTATACTGCCGCTGGTGGTCGCAATATGCGCAATAGGTTGGGGACGTTACGCGCTAAGCGTCAGAGAAATCGCGGCCTGCGTTTTCCCCGGCGCGTTCCCGGACGTTGAAATCACGAATAATATCAAAAACATTGTGTTCAACATACGCGTGCCGCGCATCTTACTTGCGCTACTCGCCGGCGCCGGTCTTAGCGTGTCCGGCGCGGCGTTCCAAGGACTGTTTGCCAATCCGCTTGCTACGCCGGACACGCTCGGCGTGGCGGCGGGCGCGTCGTTCGGCGCGGTGCTGGGAATACTGCTTGGACTGCCATCTGTCGGTATACAGCTCATGGCGCTGGCTGGAGGCGGAATCGCGGTTGTGATTGTGTTCTCTGTCAGCCGCATAAAGGGCGCGTCGTCGCTGATTATGCTGATTTTGGCGGGAATGGTCGTGGGCGCGCTGTTCTCCGCGCTGGTATCGCTTGTAAAATATGTCGCCGATCCGCAAGACCTTTTGCCGTCGATTACGTACTGGCTGCTCGGTACAATGTCGGGCGTTAATATGGCGCGGCTTGCGTTGGGTACGCCACTGATGATTGTCGGAACGCTGGTTATTTTCCTGCTCCGCTGGCGGCTAAACGCGCTGTCGTTACAGGAGGACGAGGCAAAAGCGCTTGGTATAAATGTCAAGCTAACGCGAGTTTTGGTAATATGTTCGGCAACTGCGGTGACGGCGGCGGTAATCTCAATGTGCGGACTCATCGGTTGGGTTGGGCTGCTTATTCCACATGTGTCGCGGATGATATTCGGTTCTGACAACAAGTATGTGATACCATCGTGCATCGGTCTTGGCGCGTTGTTTATGCTGATTGTTGATTCAATCGCCCGAACCGCTATGGCGGCGGAAATCCCCGTGTCGATATTAACTTCTGTAATCGGCGCACCGTTCTTTATCATTCTGTTACGAAAAACCGGAGGTGTGTCGTCGTGATATTTGAAGTTCATAACGCGTGCTTTCGTTACCCGCAGGGTAAGCGCGTACTGTCGCAAATCTCGTTCGTTGCCAAGAGCGGCGAGATCATGTCGATACTCGGCAGTAACGGCGCCGGCAAGACCACGCTCTTGCGCTGTATGCTCGGACTGCTCAAGTGGGAGCGTGGCGAAACGCAACTGGACGGCGTACCGCTTAGAAAGCTAAAGTACCGCGATGTGTGGAGCAAAATCGGTTACGTCCCGCAAGCGCGGCTGAACGCTTTTACATACACTGCGCTTGAAATGGCTTTGCTCGGTCGGTCGGCACATCTTGGCCTGTTTGAACTGCCGAATAATGACGACAGGCAAATCGCACGCGAAGCGTTAGAGTGCGTCGGAATCGCACATCTGCAAGATAAGCTGTGCTCAAGAATCAGCGGCGGCGAGCTTCAAATGGTACTGATCGCCCGTGCGCTCGCAACCAAGCCGCAAATGCTGATTCTGGACGAGCCGGAGTCGAACCTCGATTTTCGCAATCAAGCGACGGTGCTGGAAACGATCAAAAATCTGAAAGCGGTATCTGGCATCGGTTCAATTGTCAATACACACTATCCCGACCACGCGCTGACGATCTCGGACACCGCGCTGATTATGCAGCAAGACGGTACGGGCGTTTACGGCGCAGCACGCGATGTGATCAGCGAGCCAAACCTGGCCAAAGCGTTCGGGATTGACGTTAAGATTTTCGAGTATCAGGACGACCATCACCGTCATACGTGTGTCATGCCTGTTTATTAGCGAAGGATTTTATGGAACGGAAAGTTATTATACTATGTGGCGCAGCGTCTGTAGGCAAAACACGCGTGATAGCGCACCTTACGGAATTTATTAAACAAAATAGCAAAACCGCCGCGCTGTGTAAAATTGACTGTCTAAAAACGGATGACGCGGCTATGTACGAAAAAATCGGATTTCCCTATACAGTTGCGCTTAGTGAGGACGTCTGTCCCGACCATTTTCTTGTGTCTAATTAATGCTGCGTTCAATTACAATTTTACCCGGCGTTGACAAGAATGGCGCCGCCGAACCGTTTGATCGTATTGTCTTAAAGCCGCGCGAGGTTTACGCGATTGTCGGCAACACCGGCTCCGGCAAGAGCCGGTTTATCTCGGACATTGAGCAAAACAGCTTGTCCGCATATATATTTGGTGAGAAATCGGGAAAGGACTCACTGAATATGATGAATGAAAAAGGCGCTATATTAGTAAACGGCGCAAGTCAAAGCCACGGTTAAAGCTCCACGTTGATCGTGAAAGTGACGCCTTCTTGCTCTGTTTCATCGATTTCCGTGTACATGAGCTTCAGGTCGGAAAAATCAGAGGGAAATTCATATACCATATGATAGTCCACCGCCTGACCTTTTTCCAGGGTAAACTCATAGGGCATCATGCTTTCATCCAGGGGATCCAGAGGATAGATGTAGTCGTCGAAGGAAGGGGAGTCCAGATAGAAGTCGAAGGTTCCCATAGGGGAAGGGTCGCTGAAGGTGCCTTTTTCGGTAATCACAACGTCAAGGAGCCGGTTGCCATCAGCCGGGGTGTATCCCGCGTATTCCGCTACCGGCGTGATGGAGACCACCGTGAATTCAAACCACTGCGTCGCGTAGCTCTTGCCGGTCTCGCCGGTGACATCGCCGGAAATCAACTGGGCGACCTTAGAGATCTGATCGGCTAACTGATTGCGGGTCGTGTTACTACAGGCGGTACAAGCGAAGGCGGTGACGGCGATCAGGGACGCGATAAATATTTTCTTGAGCATAAAGTATTCCTGCTTTCTTTCTTGAATTTGAATGAAGGATCAGCGCCGATGTTGCAGGCAATGCAGATCCTTCATTCATCGTTGACACTGCGTTGATACTATGTTGACACAGTATTTATCGAAAAATTTGAGGGTTTTGTTTAGTGAAAAACAGTGAAAAACAGTGAAAAACAAGTCGGCGGGAAAAGAGCCGGTTCTTTGCGGCTCTTGCCGGTTATTGAGCGGCTATTCTGGCAAGCCGCTGTTCTTTTTTGCGCGCCCGCCGGGATCGGAATTTGACGCCCCAATCGTCAAAGATCGTGTAAATGACCGGGATCAGAATCAGGGTGATAAACGTCGATACCAGCAGCCCGCCGATGACGACCGTGGCCATCGGGGCGTTGGTTTCTGACCCTTCCGCCAGCCCGGTAGCCATAGGAACCATCGCCAAGATCGTACATAAGCTGGTCATCAGGATCGGCCGCAGGCGGGTACCGCCGGTGTGAATGATGGCCTCGTTGCGTGCGAGACCGGCGGCTCGCTGCTGTTTCAGATAATCAATGAAGACGATGGCGTTGGCCACCACAATCCCGGCCAGCATGATGACCCCGATAAAGGCGCTGACGCTAAAGGTGCGCCCGGTGATCAGCAGTGCCAGGACGATGCCGATGAAAGCGACCGGAATCGAGAATAAGATCACAAAGGGATCGACAAAGGATTCGTACTGAATGACCAGAACGACATAGACCAGCAGGATCGCCATCAGCAAGGCCATGATCAGGCTGGAGAAGCTATCATTCATCTGTTCGTTGGCGCCGGTATAAACAATCTCATATCCCGGGGGCAGCGGCAGGGGGTCTAGCAGGGCGTGGATATCCTTGATCACGCCGTTTAAGTCCCGGTTGAGGATATTGCCCGTGACAGTAGCCTCGCGTACCTGATCGGTTCGGTTGATACTGGAGGGGCCCCGCGTCAGTTCAAAGGTGGCCACGTCGGATAAGGGAATCGTGCTCCCTGACGGGGTGAGGACCTTCAAACCGCTCAGAGCATCCAGATCTTGGGTTTGTCCCTGCTTGGTGAGCAGGCGGATATCGATTTCTTTGTCCAGCGCCTGGTATTTGGAAACCACCAGACCGTCAATCGCCGTTCGGATATCCGTGGAGATTTGACGAGGAGTCAGGCCGTAATCAGCGGCGCGGTTGCGGTTAATGCGTACCTGCACCTCCGGATCGCCCTCCGCCAGAGAAGAAGAAATATCCAGCATTCCCGGAACCTGTTTCACCAGCGCTTCCGCTTCGTCGGAAATTTGCTTCAAGGCGGCTAAGTCGTCCCCCCGGATCGACAGGGTGACGTCTTTGTCGTCGTCGTCGCCAAACAAGCCTTCGGAAGCCACGGCGCTGATCTTCAAGCCCGGCAGCTTAGACAGGGACTGGCTCAGCTCCGCCGCAACCTGTTGGGCGCTGTGACCCCGGCGCTGATTCAGCGGGATGAGCTTCACCGTAATGGTAGAGACGACCGTCGAGCTCAGCGCGCCGAGGAAACCGCCGTCATTGCCGATGGTGACAGCGACCATGTTAATCAGGGGATGGTTTAAGAGCTGTTCTTCGACGATGATGGTGGCTTGTTCCATCGCGTCGAGCTGGGTGCCTTTATCCGCTTCGACCGTGATGGTGATGTTGCCGCTGTCGGAGGCGGGCATGAATTCCGCGCCAACCAACAGCGACAGAGGGACCGAGGCGAGCAGCAACAGGGCGACGCTGAAGACGACCAGCTTCCGATGGTGCAGAGACCAGCGGAGGATTCGTTGATAGCTGCTTTCCATGGAGTCCAGCGCCCGACCTAAGGCGTTCACGCTGCGGCGCACCCAGGTGTCGCCTAAATTTCGTTTGGCCATCGCCTGATCGGTGAGAATACGGGAGGAAAGGAAAGGAATGATGGTCAAAGAAACGACCAGGGAGCAGGCGATGGCGACGCCGATCGTCAGGGCCAGCGGTTTAAACAGAACGCCGGCGATCCCCTCAGCCAGACCGATCGGCAAAAAGACGGCCAATAAGGTTAGGGTAGACGCCAACACCGCGCCCCCCACTTCGCCGGTGCCGCGAATCGCGGCCTCGGACGGGGACTCTCCGGCGGTGCGGCGGCGATAGATATTTTCAAAGACGACGATGGAATCGTCCACGATACGACCGATCCCTAAGGCCAGACCGCCGAGGGTGATGATGTTGAGCGTACTGCCGGTGTAGTACATGGCGATGAAGGTAGCGATGATGGACATGGGGATCGCGGCGGCGACGATCAGGGTAGAACTGATATTGCGTAAAAAGACCAGAATGATCAGTACAGCCAGAATTCCGCCCTCCAGCATGGTGCGGCCCGTACTGCTGATGGAATTCTGGATATACTCGGATTGATCCATGACGATATTGGCGGCGATGTTCAGATGATGCTCCTGAATGACGTTTTCGATTTCCTGGCGCACGGCTTTGCAGGAATCCACCGTATTGGCGTCCGACTCCTGCTGGCAGGAAATACTGACCGCGTATTCGCCGTTGACGCGGATGATTCCCGTTTGTTCTTTATAATTTTCTTCGATAGTGGCGATGTCTCGGAGGAAAATCCGGTTGCCGGTATTGGTCGTGATGGCGACGTTGGCGATATCGTCTAAGCTCTCAAACTGTTGCAGGCCCCGGACAAAATACTTCCGGTCGCCGTAGGCGATACTGCCGCTGGACATATTGTAGTTTTCCTGTTGCAAAAAAGCGGCAATCTGGCTCAGACTCAGACCGTAATTGGCGGCTTTCACGGGATCGACGTCCACCGTCACCTCCCGCTCCCGCCCGCCCTTGATATTGACCGAGGCGATGCCGGGGATGCGCGCCAGACGGCTTTCAAAATTATTCTCGGCGATGCTTTGCAGCTCGGCCAGGGTGTAATCGCCGCTGAGGGTCATCTCAATGACCGGCATCATATTCAGGTCGGCTTTGATGATGGTGGGCTTTACCCCGCTCGGCAGGGCGGACTCGATCATCGAAGCCTTGTCCCGGATATCCATCATGGCGTTATCCATGTTCGTGCCGTAATTAAATTGGACGATGATCAGGGAAGAATTGGAGCTGGAAATAGAAGAGATGGTATTAATGCCGCCGATCATCCCCAAAGCGCTTTCCAGCGGCTTCGTCACCTGGTCTTCCACTTCTTCCGGGCCGGCGCCCTGATAGGTCGCGATGAGGGCGGCGATGGGTAAATCCATTTTCGGCATCAGAGCCACCGGCAATTGGGAGAAATTCAAAAAGCCCATGATCAGAATGGCCGCCATCAAGACGATCATGCTGGCCGGATGACGAACCGCGAACTTAGCAATATTTTTCATTGCCCGCTTCCTCCGTCAGCCAGATTCGTCAGGGTTCCGTCCTGTACCAGGGTGTTGCCTTTGGTAATCACCGGCTGCCCCGCTTGGAGTCCTTCCGTGATTTCGATATCGACGCCGTCGTTGACGCCGGTTTTTACCGACAGCTTCTCTGCCCGCTGCTCCGCGTTGACGGTAAAAACGACGCTGACCCCCTCTTGGGGAAGGACGGCGGTCAAAGGAATGCAAACGACCCCCGGTTTATGCAAAGTGGCTAAGCGGACTTCGGCAAACATGCCGGATTTGATTTTCCCTTCCGGATTCGGGAGGGCAATGACGACAGGGTAACTGCGGGACGCCTGATTGGCGATGCTGGAAACGGTTTTCACGCTGGCGGCGATCACGGCGGAATCCACCGCGTCGATGGAGACGTTGACCTGCTGGCCGACGGTCAGATAACTGATATCGGATTCGGTGATCATTAGCTCGATTTCCAGGCCGTTATCCGGGTTGATGAGGGCGACGGGCGCTTGCGGATTGACGGTCTGGCCGATGGACAGATCCAGCCAGCCAACGACGCCGGCAATGGGGGTGGTGATTTGGCAGTTCTGCAATTGTTGTTCCAAGGAGCGCAGGCTGGCTTCGATCTGGGCCAGGTTGGCGCTGACCGTACCGGAGGTCAGGGCGTTGAGCTCGTCTCTGGCGGCTTCCAAGTCCCGGCTGGCGATGGCGCCCGCCTCAAACAGCGATTGCAAGCGGGCGTAATTGCGCTCGGCAGCCTCGATTTTGATATCGTTGGCCGCTTTGCTGGCTTGGGCGGCGGCTAAACTGGCGCGGGCTTGCGCCATAGATACTTCCAGATCACTGGAATCCAGAGAGGCGATGGTCTGGCCCGCGCCCACGCTTTGTCCGGCTTGAACGTAAACCGCTGTGACCCGGCTGGCGATCTTAGGCAAGACCGAGACTTCGTTGCTCCCTTTGACCCGCCCGGTATAGGTCACGTATTTATCAATCGTCTTGATTTCAGCTGCCGCCGTCTCGATGTTGACGCTGGTTTCCGCCGTGGTCGTATCTGTAGCGCCGCAGCCGTTCAGCCCCCATAAGGCCGCGCCTATCAATAAGCCGGATAATACGATTTTTGGTGTTCTTCTGTTCATCAGTCCAGTCTCCTCCTCTGTATTTTTTGAATGGCAAGGTACATGCGGGTACGGATGGAAATCATGAGCGCGAAAAGACTATCGGTAAAAACACTTGCGCAGAATGAGGATATAGGCGTCGATTTCCTGAACCATCTCGTCAAATTCCAGCGTACAATCCTTGAAGCCCAAGTGTTTGTGATGGTAGCCTTGGATGAAGATAAAAATTATTTCGCAGATCTTTTCCGCCGGGATATCCGGGCGGAACAAGGAGGTGTCGAGGCCCTCAAACAGCTTGGGCCAGAAGGTTTCCGCAAAGGAGTTGTAGTAGGCTTGCAGATCCGGCGCGATTTCATGGATGTCGGCATGGCAGGTCGCCGCAATAAATTCAAAGATGGCGGGATAGGTACGGCACAGATCGACTCTTAAAAACACTTGTTGCCGCCAGCGCGCCAGCAAATCCTTCTCCTGCGGATTCAGAAGTCCGAGCAGCTCCGTGGATACGGTCTGAACCGCGTAGACGAACAGAAAGAGGAACAGATCCCTTTTCGTGCCGAAATAGTGGAACAGGAGTCCCTTGGAAATACCGGCTTCCCGCACGATGACGTCGGTAGACGCCTGCTTATACCCCTTCGTGAATTCACTGATGGCGGCGTTCAGAATGCGGCTCCGTTTTTCCTCGTCGATCTGCATGATTTTATGTTCGCTTAGATCGTTCATAGATCGCTGTTCCTCCGCGTTGACTATTTTGGTCAATAATAAAGTATCACTATTGACTCATAAAGTCAATACTTGGTAGAGACTTTATGAGCGGCGTTTACTTTATTGGCGGTGAAGGCGCTGTGGGGGATGGGCCGGAGGATGAGGATGTATGCGCGATATATGCCTATGCCGCTTCCTGACGGATATTATACGATCGAAAATTAAACGGAGCGTAAACGGAGAGTAAACGGAGGGTAAACACCGGCAAATACTGTCGAAAAATAATCAGCGAGCGAGGCGGCAAACTTATGACCAGCGGCGCGGATAAATTCGTTTTCAGCGGCAAATAATAGAGAAAGAACGCCAGTGGCGGCCAAAATGGCTTGCAAAATAAAATGAAGCGGGAAGGATGAAGAACGATGTTTAGACACGATAAAAATCTCTTGAAAGATCTGAGGGTGGAAAGACCGAATCCTCAATACGCTGTGTTGCTTCAGGAACAGGTGGGGGGAAGCAACGGCGAATTAAGTGCGGGAATGCAGTATATCTCGCAAAGCCTCCGGGTGAAGGATCCGCAAATCAAGGATCTGTTTTTGGACATCGGCGCGGAAGAGCTCAGCCACATGGAGATGGTGGCGACCCTGGTCAACCTGCTCAACGGTCATGAGGTGGATTACCGGACGGTGAACGGCGGCACGATTCAGGCGCACGTCGTCAACGGGCTGAATCCCGGCTTGATGAATGCGTCAGGGAATCCCTGGACGGCCAACTATATCGCGGTGACGGGCGATTTATGCGCCGACCTGCTATCGGATATTGCCGCGGAACAGAGAGCCAAGGTGGTCTATCAATATTTAATGCGGCAGATCAATGACAAATACGTGCTGGAGGCGCTGGATTTCCTGCTCAACCGGGAAGAAGCCCACAATACCATGTTCCGGGAGGCCTTTAACAAGGTCAGCCAAACGGGTTCCAATCAGAGCTTCGGGGTGACGGAGGATTCAAAATTATACTTTGATCTGTCCAATACCTCCGGGCAGAACTTTAACGCCAACCAGCCGACGCCGCCCAGCTTTAACAGTCCGAACCGTCACTGATCAATCCGGGCGCTTCGGGACGTTTTCGCCTTTCGGCGGTAAGTATTGGCGCAGCACGGCTAACATCTTATCGTAGGCCAGGGGTTTGCCTAAATGACCGTTCATCCCTGCGGCGAGACATTTGTCGATATCTTCCCGGAAGACATTGGCGGTCATGGCGATGATCGGTACTTGCTTGGCGCATTCAAGGTCGAGGGCGCGAATCCGGCGGGTCGCTTCATAGCCGTCCATTTCCGGCATTTGGATATCCATAAAAATAAAATCGTAGCGCTCGGCGGCGGCAGCGTATAATTGAAGCGCTTGCACTCCGTTTTCCGCGCAATCGAAGGTTAGGGCAGTCGGTTCCAGGAGGGAGAGTACAATTTCCCGGTTGATTTCCACATCCTCCGCCAACAGAATATGATAACCCTCAAAGCCGTTCGTGTCATAGGGATCATTATCCGCGCCACGGAAAGCGCCGACCGCGTGAGCGCCTTTGCCCCGTTCGACCTGAATGCTGAAAGCAAAAGTGGAGCCCTTGCCAAACTCAGACTCCACCCGTATTTTGCCGCCCAGCATTTCGATGATATGCTGGGAAATCGAGAGACCCAGACCGGTACCGCCAAATTTCCGCGAGATGCTGCTGTCAGCCTGCTGGAAGGAATGAAAGAGGTTGGGCTGCTGTTCCGGGAGGATGCCGATGCCGGTATCGGTCACTTCGATCTGAATCGTATAAAAATTATCAATTTTCTCCAGTAAACGGACGTCCAAGCGGATGGAGCCGTGTTTCGGGGTGAATTTTATGGCGTTGGAAAGCAGATTCATAATGGCCTGCGCCAGCCGTTGCCGGTCGCTGATCCACAGGCGCGGAATCGTTTCGTCGAGACGGAGCGTAAAGTGCTGCTGTTTGGCGTCTGTCTGAAAGCGGATGATACTGACGAGTTCCTGAAACAGTTCTTTAGAATCAAACTCCGAGAGGGAAAGGTCTAATTTATTGGCCTCAATCTTGGACATGTCCAGGATATCGTTGATCACTCCCAGCAAATGGAGGGAGGCGTCGTTTATTTTATTCAGGCAATCGTCTTTTTTCTGCGGATCAGAGGCGGTTTTGGCGATGGTAATCATCCCAATAATGGCGTTGATGGGGGTGCGTATCTCGTGGCTCATGTTCGAGAGAAAATCACTTTTTGACCGGGAAGCGTTCTCCGCCCGCTGCCATTCATTTTCCGCCGTTTTTTGCGCCTTGACCTGCTCATAATGCTGGTATCGTATCACGAGAGAGATCAGTAGGCTGGAAAAGATGAAGGAAGTAGCGATGTCGATGCAGATGAGGAATTCCGAAGCGATGGGCGTGACCCATTGAGGATGCTCGTAAGCCATCCAGAAACACCCCGTGCTGATGAGCAGATAAAGCGACAGCATGAGGACATAGCCTTTTCCGTGGAGCAAAACGGAAAGGAGAACGATTCCCAGAAGCAGATAAGCGAGCATACCGCTGCGGATGCCGCCGCTGGAGAAAAAAATGAACGGAAAAACGATGTCGCAAAGCAAGAAACACATCAACAGGCCGCCGAGTTTATAACGGCGGCTTTTGTTAATCCAGAATAAGAACAGAAAAATCGTGACCGGCAGCAAGGAGGTGGATAGGACGGATATCGATGATGAAGCCTGGAGCAGGGTGGATAGCCATCCGGCCAAGCTGCCGACGAGACAAAACATCAAGACGACGTTAAATAGTCTGGCGTCCGCCGGAATATTCTCGGAAAAGAAGGTGCGATAGAAGAAATGGTCCTTTATTTTATCAAGCATAGCGTCCGGAAACTCTCCTCAAGCGTAGTGATGACGTTTTAGCGCACTGGAAAAACGGCAAGATAGAAGATCGTTGGCATAAATTCACCATTCTAGTATAGTATAAAAACGATTTAAATTCAATGATGTATTTGGCGAAAAATCGCTGCCGTGCCGTTTCCGGACGACTGTGGGTCTCAGCCCTCCAGCTTCACCGTGCTTTCAACTCGCGCCTGGGGATGGATCGAGACGGTTTCGTGATACTCGACCAGCCGGATTTGGCATTCCGCGCCGATGCGGACGTTTTTGCCCCGCACGGTATCGGCGGTGACGTGTTCGACGTCGATGTCGTCGCCTTCGATCAGCGCGCAGCGAAAGCTCTTGCCCTTGTGCCGCCAGGGGATCAGATCCGTGATAAACTCCAGCGCGCCGTTCGCGTTTTCCCGCTGGATTTTGAGCTGCTGGCCGCACACCTCGTGAGCGGAGGAGCCGTAGACGAAGCGAATGTCCGCTTTCTCGGCGTTCAGGGAACCGCCGACCTTCAGGGCGCCCCTGCCGGTAAAGCTCTCCGCTTCCAGGTCGCGCCCGACGTTGATCAGCCCCGACAGACGGCAGTGGCGGCTTTTGACGTCGCCCGCGATCTTACAGGTGCCTTCGATATGGACGTCGGTGCAGGTGAGGTCGCCCTTGAAGGTGGAAACCCCTTGCAGACTCAGTTCTTCACAGGTTATGTCGCCGTTGATTTTGGCGACGCCCTCGATTTTGACGTTTTGATAGACCCCGCCGTCGGTTTGGGTAATGCCGCTGAATTTCATGGTGTTCATTTTTCAGCCCTCCATCTTATTTTCAAGGTTTCCCAGAGCTCAGCCGTGCGCACGGCGACGATGAGCTTCGCGTCGGGATCGGCTGCGGCGCTGGCGTTTTCGCTGGTGAGCAGGCTGAAGGTGACGCCCATTTTGCGATAGACCGTCAGTAAGGGCGCGCTGCCAAAGCTCTTAAAATCCGCCAGCAGATGAGAGAGAATTTGGTCGCTTTCCGCCAGAGTGATCTGACCGCCGGTCAGCAGCTGATCGCAAATATACAGATAGAGCGCGCCGTAAAAGTCTAAGATCTCGTCTGGCGAAAACAGCTTCATGCGGCTGACCGTCTCGGACAACAGTCCCTGCTCGATCAATTGCTGGGGCCGGACGCGGATATCCAGCGGGGTTCCGGCAAAGGTCTGCGCCAAATGATCCAGGGAGAGGTCCTCCTTCATGTCCTGAATCCGGGCGATTCGCTCCAGCGTCCGCACGCGTGGGAAGAAGGTTTCCGGGCCGGTGAAGCTGGATTTTTTGATGAACCAATCTTCGGGGATCAATTGTTTTCGCTTCCAGCGGTAGAGCGCCCCGTAGGAAATTCCGGTCAGCGCCAGCAGTTCTTTTTTGGAAATCAGGTCTTCGTCCATGAGAAGCCCTCCTT
>JAITOS010000042.1 GCA_031289815.1 Peptococcaceae bacterium
GTGGCGACGCTCATCAAGAAGTTTTCGTCAAATACCTGTCCTCTGGAGATATTTCGGAGGGCGCTCCCAACGACCTCGCCGCCCACGAAGACAAAGCTGACCAGAAATAAAACGAGGTCAAGCGGCTGGGGGAAATCAAAGAGCAGGCCGACGGCAAATAGCGCCGCGCCCAGGATGAGTCCGGCACGGCGGAGAGTTTGTTTTCGGTTCGCACCCGTTGGCGCCGCTTCCGTTTCAGTAAAGGAAATTCGTATCCCCGGTTCAAGCTCTAAGGCCAGCTGCGAGGCTTGCCGGAGGATTGCAGGCAATAGCGTCCGGTCTTCGGCCCGGATCAGCAGTTTTTGAGCCAGGAAGTCGAGCTCGGCGGCTTGAACGCCTTCGATATGACGAACCCGCGTTTCAATTTTTCCGGCGCAATCGGCGCAGTCCAGACCTGCCAGGTACAGGATTTTCTCGCCGGGTGTGGCCGGTGAAATTTCGGACATCCGGATTGTCGGCTCGTACTGCCGGATGATCTTGTCGGCCTGCGCTACGATGGCGGACAGATTCTCCGGATCATGGATGTCCAGCGTGAGTTTTTGTGAGGAAACGTCAACAGTCGCCTGGTTGACGCCGTCCAGATGGCGAAGGTGTTTCTGTATTTTCTCCGCGCACATGGGGCAGCAAAGCCCATCCAACATATATTCTTTGCGAACGACCGCTTCCAAACTACGCACCCCCGTTCTCTGTAATAAAGTATTCATACATACCGTCAGGCGTATACAGCTGAGGCCATAAAATCCGCCGCCGTTTAAGCCTCGCAAGCATGGAGCAACCCTTGATAAAAAAGATTGCTGACGTGTTCGTCGTCCAGAGAGTAATAGACCACTTTACCGTCCCGCCGGTATTTGACGAGCTGGGTTTGGCGCAGCACCTTTAAATGGTGAGAGATGGCGGGCTGGGTCATGTCTAACAGAGCGGCGATATCGCAGACGCACATCTCCGACAGAATCAAGGTGTTAATGATCTTTAAGCGACTGGGGTCCCCCAGCACTTTGAACAATTCGGCGGTTTTGTGCAGATGGGAATCACCGGTCAAGCCGGAACGAACCTGACGGACGATATCCTCGTGGATCATATTGCAGCAACATAGGGCGTCGTCTTTTTTTATTACGGACATTTTATTCACCTCGCAATAACATATAAGCAACTGTTTATATAATAAGGCGCGGCGAAATATTTGTCAACCCTTCTCATAAAAACAACAAAGTCCGGCCTCGATTCTGGCCGGACTCGCAGAGGATGATACGGAGTGACAGACAAGCGGCTAACTGGCTTGGGTAAACGTCTTGGCCAGCTTTTTCGTCAATCTGGACTTTTTGCGGGCCGCCGTGTTTTTATGCACCAAACCTTTAGAAGTCGCTTTATCCAAAGCGCGAGTCGTCTTTTTCAGCGCTGTGGTCGCGGTCTCAAGATCGGTATTCAAAGATTCTTCAAAACGGCGAATCGAGGTACGCAGAGTCGATTTGGCCGCCGCGTTGCGGATGGTACGGATTCTGGTTAACTCTACTCTTTTGATAGCGGATTTTATATTAGGCAAGTCAGTCACCCCCTTCATTTAATGTGTCCTTGCCGAATGTATCAGGAGATTACACGAAACCGCCGGACGATCAGAAAAAACATTTCCCGGAGACGCTCATGCACAGACTATATTTTAACATCGGGCAGGATTTTGTGCAAGAAAAAATCGTTAAACTCGGAAAATCTTTGGCCGGGAATAAATAAATTGAGGAAAAAATGTCTAAACTACCTTATGGGAAGCAGAAATTCTTCTGCAATAATCTTGGGAAGGGGTTTTTCATGATGCTTGGTGCAATTGTAAGATTTATCGTGTCCGCGATTGTGTTGCTGCTGATCAGCTACATTGTTCCCGGTTTGCAGGTCGCCGGATTTACGGGGGCGCTGATTGCCGCCTTGGTGATCGCCGGCATTGGCTGGGTGATAGAGATGGCTTTTGGCAAGGAGAAGATCACCCGGATGCATCGGGGAGTCATCGGTTTTCTCACCGCCGCCGTCATTATTTATGCCAGTCAATTTGTCGTACCGGCGGCAATTAATGTGAGCATTATCGGGGCTTTATTGGCGGCGCTGGTGATCGGGGTCATTGATGGCGTCGTGCCGACAGAATTAAAATAATTTAAAAATCTCTCTTGCTAAACAATCTTCAGGTCTAGAAACGACTTGTCCTTCATATTTCTTCATTATCGGATAGAAGAAAGAAGGGGGACAAGTCGTTGTTTGATTATGCGGAGATCGCGGAAAAAAGAGTCCGTTTGAAGACGAAAGAAGCGGCTTGGATCAAAGGGCTGGGGGCGCTGTTATTGATAGTTTCAGGATGGTTGGGGACGATGTACGCCCTGAATCAGGGAAGCGCCGGTCAACTGATGCGAATTCTGAGCGAACAGGAAATTCCCCTGGAGATTGTTTTCCTCGAAGGGGCGGCCGGCTATTCCCAACCTCAGCGTGTGTTGGTAGAGAATGCCCGTCATCAGGGAATTTCTTTGGGAATGTTCCTGCTAACGGGAGTCAATATCGCGGACGCCCGGACCTTTTTTCTCAACTATTTTTCGCCGCCGCCGGAAGGACCTGTCTGGCTGGGCTGGGCGTATAACCCAAAAGATCCTGAACGGGAGGGTGAGATTGTAGATCTGCCGGAGAAGGACAGTGCGGAAAAAGTGAAAGAGCAGAATGAGCAAAATATCCAGGAACGTCAAAATTCTGAGGATACGCAGGAAACGGCGCCGCCGCCAGGCTTGGCGGGAAAAATCTTGGTGGGGATTTACCATACGCATAATGCCGAAAGCTATGCGGGAAACGGAGGAAGCGAACGGAAAGAGGGAAACGGGGATATCGTCGCTGTGGGCAAGGTGTTGAAAGAGCAGCTGCTGAAAAGGGGAATAGGGACGGCGCAGTCATTGGCCATCCATGATGCGACCGACTTTATGAAAGCCTACAGCGCCTCCTTAAAAACCGCGGCGCAAATGTTGGAAGAGAATGCGTCTTTAATCCTCTTGCTCGATCTCCATCGGGACGGATTGCCGCCGGGGGTGAAGAAGTCCACAGCGCCCGTTAATGGCAAAGAGGCGTCGCGTATCTTGATCGTGATCGGGAAGAAGAACCCTCATTGGTCAAAGAATGAAGCCTTGGCGAAAGAGCTGATGGCATTGGGAGAGGAAAAATATCCCGGCTTATTCGCCCAGAACATCAGTTACGCCGCCGAGGCGAGATATAATCAACATCTGGCGGACGGCGCCCTGCTCATAGAGTTTGGCAGCCAGTTGAACTCGTTGGCGGAATCGGAAATCGCAGCGGCAGCCTTCGCGGAAATTCTGGCGGACTGGCTGGAGCGCCATTCCCTGGAAGAATGAGCGGCGCAAGCCGGAGGACTTTAACGCCTTGGCAAAAGGTGGTATAATGCGAAAAACAGGTTGTGCGTGATTGAAAGAGGAAGCGGGTCGTTCCACCATGCCAGAAATACGAACAGTGGCCAAGGCCGCCGGCTTGTTGATGGCGGTAAATTTGGCTTCCCGGATCTTAGGATTTTTGCGGGAAACGTTGATTGCCGGCTATTTTGGCCAGCAGAGTGCGACGGACGCCTATAATATCGCTTTTATTTTGCCGGATTTGCTCTATTGGCTCTTGATGGGCGGGGTATTGAGTTCCGCCTTCATCCCGGTATTTTCAGAATACATTGCCAAAGGAAAAGAAGAAGAAGGCTGGCGGGTCGTTAGTTCGGCGATTAATATCATTCTGCTCACGTTATCTCTTTTTGTGTTGCTGGGACTCGTCTTTGCCCCGCAGTTTATTGCCTTGCAAGCGCCGGGATTGCCCGAGGCCTACAAGCCGCTGGCCGTTCTTTTAACCCGGATTATATTGATTCAGCCGCTGATTCTCACCTTGAGCGGATTTTCGATGGGCGTTCTGAATTCGCATAAGATCTTTTGGCCTTCGGCCCTGGGTACGCTGCTCTATAACGCCTGTATTATCGTGATCGGGCCGTTATTGGTATCCGGCCTGCACCTGGGAATCGACGGTTTTGCTTTTGGCGTCGTTTTTGGAGCGATCGCCAATTTCGCCGTGCAAATTCCGGCTCTGCGCCGCTTGGGGGGGCGATACTATCCGGTGATCGATTGGCGTCACCCTGGGGTGCGTAAAATCGTTCTGCTGGCGATTCCCATGATCCTGGGCTATGCGATCAATCAGATTCCGGTGGCGATTTACACGAATTTAGCGTCCCTATTGCCGCCCGGAACGGTCAGTGCGGTGAATCGTTCGTACCGGCTCTTCCAGCTACCGATCGGGATTTTTGCGCTGGCGATTGCGGTGGCCGTTTTTCCGACGCTGGCAGACCAGGTGGCTCTGAAAAAATGGGAGGATCTGCGGCGCGTCGTCTCGCAAGCGGTACGGATGGTGATCTATATCACCCTGCCGGTGTCCGTCGGGATGATCGTCTTGCGCTATCCTTTGATCCGTCTCTTGTTTGAACATGGGGCCTTTGTGGCCAAAGACACCGCGGAGACGACGGTTCCTTTGATTTATTTTTGCCTGGGAATCACCGCGCAGTCCGTGATCAATATCCTGCCGAGGGTATTTTACGCCTTTAAAGATACCTGGACGCCGGTGATCCTGGGGGTGATTTCCATGATCGTCAATGTGGCGGCCATGATCATGTTGGTCAGACCGCTGGCGGGAGGGGGATTAGCGCTGGCGACTTCCATTGCCGGCGTCGTCAATATGCTGCTGCTCTTTGGGGTATTGCGCCGTCGCTTGCGGCATATTGACGGCGGACGGGTGCTGAAGACGGCCGGGAAATCCCTGGGGGCTTCGCTGCTGATGGGCGGGGTCGTATGGCTTGGACATACCGGGGTGACAGTTCTTTTGGGAACAGGGAACATCGCGTCGCTGGTCAGTCTGGTTTTGGGAAGCGGTCTGGGCGCGGCTACCTTTGCGCTGGCGACCAAAATGATGCGGATGGAAGAATTCGAGCAGACGGCCGGATTGCTTTTGCAGCGGTTGGGAGGGAAATAACGGATGGGTGAGAACGCGGACTTTAGGCGGTTGGCTATCTTGCGGCACCAAATTGAAGCGCAGCTTTTAGAAGAAATATTACAGGAACAAAACATTCCCTATTATATAAAAACGCTTTACAGCGACGCTTATGGCGGACTGTTTCAGGTGGGCGGCCGCTGGGGCGCGCTTTACGCGCCGCGAAAATTTCAGAAGGAAATAGATGATATCCTGGAGGACTTGCGGAACTTCCCAACGGATCAGGAGTAGTTTACAGGGGGAGTTTTAAGCAGAAGGCGGTACCCTGGGGATTGTTCTCTATTTCCAGAACACCGTGATGGCGGTGGGCGATATTATAACAGATCGCTAAACCAAGACCGGTTCCTTCTTGTTTGGTAGTAAAGAAGGGCGTACCCATTTTCTTTAAGACTTCGGGAGGAATCAGGTCGCCGTCATTATGAACGCAGAGGACGACGCAGGCGGAATCAGAATAGGTTTGAATGGTAAGTTTTCCCTGGATCGGCATGGCTTCCAGCCCGTTATGGCAGAGATTCAAGATGAGCTGGGAGATTTCTTTCACATCGATGAACACATGAGGGACGTCGCCGGGTTGAAAAGAAATTTGCATATTTCTGCTATAGGCGTCCGCTTCGATCAAGGGAAATAATTTGGCTAAAAGATCGTTCAGACTCTGATGGGTCTTCTTTACCGGCGGGTCTTTTGCCAGCGAAAGGAACTCCGAAATGATCGTATTTGCCCGGTCGAGTTCGCTGATCATGACGTCAAAGATCGATCGATAGGAAATAAAGTCCATTTTGTTGCCCATCATTTGGAGATATCCTCTGACGACGGTTAGCGGGTTTCTGACCTCATGACCAATGCCGGCGGCCATTTGGCCGATGAGGTTCAGCCGGTCGAGATGAGAAACGTCTGTCTGTGTTTTTTTAAAGTCAGTAATATCGTTGAGGGTAAAGAGATAGTAGGTTTCCCGGTTGATCATAAACGCAGCGGCGGACAGTAAAAAAGAGGTTTTATGCAGGGTCTCAAGCTCGACGTTGCGGAGGGTTTTCTGTTTTTGCAGGAGATCGATGATGAAATGATGGGAATCTCGAAACAGTTCGAGTTCGCAGAAAGGAAGACCTGTCGCCTCTTCTGGCTTTAACGCTGAAAAATCGAGGAAGCTTTGATTGGCGTCGATGACGATCTTATTGCGGGCCCTGATGATGAACGTGGGCAACGGCGTTATTTGAAAAGCTTTTTGAAAACGCCTTTCAAATAACGGAGAATCCTGCTCATGCGGAATTTTTTCCAGACGTAAAACAGCGGCGCTTTCGGCGACGCTCGCCGTCGGCGGAGACGGATCGGAGGCGTAGGCTGAGGCTTGCGGAGAGAGCGGGGTGATATTTTGCAAGGTGGCCAAGGCGCTGAAGATTTGACCGTTTTCATCATAGAGGGGGGAAACGTTGTATTTAAGCGTTTGGAACAGGCCGTTTTTCCAGACGAAGGTAATTTCCTGGCCGATGATTTCTCCGCCGGACTGGATGGCGCGCCGAAAAGGCGTTTCTTCCAGACGGAGAAGCTGATTTTCTGAATAGGCTTTCACCGGAGATGAAGGATCGGTGTAGGAAAAGCAGCTCCAAGGTTCTATTTGCAAGAAACTCGAAGCTACCGGGTCGTGGATCATATGCTGGCAGGAGGTATCGGTGGCGATGGCAAAGCCGCCGGGGAGCACCTTCAGCAGCTTTGTCTCAAGGAAAAACTTTTTGATTTGGGGAAAACGATTTAAAGCCTCAAAGTCGTCCACGCTAAAAGGCTCCTTTCTCAAGGTCTTACCTGCTTTTGCGAATATTCTATCTTAATTTACCGCAAAATGAAAGAAAACTATTTGTTTTCTGGTGAGGATAACTTACGAAATTTGTCGTAAATAAGCGCAGGGAGCGATGGGCTTGAAATAAACAGAATAATTGCAAAATAATAGAGTTCAAGAAGTTGTCGAAATAGGACTTGACGCTGGCTGGTTAAAAAATTAAAATAGTAATGATGTATTAGATCATGTCCTGTGGACTGATGGTGAGACAAAATAGCGTTTCGGGGATCGTTAGCTTAGCCTTATAACGAAGGAAAGGAGAAGAAGTACGGCCTGGAGTTGGGTTAATCAAGGAAAAGGAGGGTAATATACTTGGAAAACAGAGGGAAAATAACAACCGTAGAAGAAGTCGTTAAAAAGATTCCGAATGGCGCCCATATCGGGCTTCCGGGATTTGCTGTCGCCAGAAACGCGGTCGCCTTTGCCCATGAAATAATCCGTCAAGGGAAAAAGGATCTGACGGTGTCTCAATGCGTGGGCGGCATGGATACCGAATTATTGGTGAGCGCAGGCGCGGTGAAAAAACTGATTTACAGTACGGGATCTTTGGATCGCTACGGCCCGTTAGCCGCGACTAATCGCGCCATCGGCGAGGCCAGCCTGGAAATTGAAGAACATAGCGGCCTTTCGATCACTTTGCGTTATTTAGCGGGAAGTTTAGGGATTTCTCATATTCCGTGCAATACGCTGCTGGGTTCTGATATCCTCACCCACCTGATCGCTAAATATCCGGATCAGGCGAAAGAGGCGACCTGCCCGTTTACCGGCGAAAAACAGGTATTGCTCAGATCCCTGGAGCCGGAGTTCGGCGTGGTGGTCGCTAATTATGCCGATGAGGATGGAAACGCCGTGCTGACCGGTCCGCTATGGGATTTGCGGGAGATGGCCAACGCCTCCAAACATGTGATCGTCTTCGCGGAGAAAATCGTGACCTCGGAAACGATCCGCAATAATCCGGAGAAAACCGTGATTCCCGGAGCGATTGTGGACTCGCTGATCGAATTACCGTATAACGCCTACCCGACCGTCATTCATCAATGCTACGATTTTGACGGGGGACATCTGAAAAAATTCGGCGCGGCGATGAAAGACCCGGAAGCGGCGCAAGCCTATCTGAAGGAATATGTGCTGGGAACGGCGAATCATGAAGAGTATCTGAATAAGGCGGCTGGGATCATGAAGCTGCTGAATCTGGCGGCGGATCCCTATAAGGGATACTAGAACCCGAGGATGCGTGAAAATCATAAAATAGGGACGAAGCAGGAGGCGACACAATGGAATATAACTATACGGAACTAATGGTTTGTTCCGCCGCCAGGGAAATAAAAGATGGGGATAAGCTGCTTGTGGGCGTTGGATTCCCTTATGTAGCGGCGATTCTGGCAAAAATGATGCATGCGCCCAACCTATGTATCCTCTTTGAATTAGGGGTGTATGACAGTCAGCCGATCGACCCCAGTATTGGCGCGGCGGATCCCCGTTCCTGGTACCGGGCGACGAAATTCAGCGGCTTTCTGGAAGTCATCGGCATGATCGTGCATAGAGGCCGCTTGGACTGCGGCGTGTTGGGCGCGCTGGAAGTGGATCAGTACGGAAATATCAACAGCACCCAGCTGACGCAGAACGGGAAAATAAAACACTTCAACGGCAGCGGCGGCGCCAACGACATTGCCACCTTGGGCAAGAGTACCCTCGTCGTTTCTAAACATGACAAGCGCAAGCTGAAAGAGACGATTGAGTATATTACGAGTCCGGGCTTCCTTCAGGGAGGAACGAGTCGGCGTGACGCGGGCATTAAAGGCGGCGGCGTGAGCCGGGTGATCACGGATAAAGCGGTGTTTAGCGTGGAAGAGACGACGAAGCGCTTGAAGTTGCTCAGCATCCATCCGGGGATCACCGCCGAGAATATCATCGAAAATACCGGCTTTGCGGTCGATGTGAAAGACGTACCGCTGACTACCCCGCCGTCAGAGACGGAATTGAAACTGATCCGGGAAGTGATTGACCCTCAGGGACTCTACACCGGAGAAAAAAAATAAAAGATTCTTGAATACATGGCTTGGACTTTTGTCATAAAGAGGAAGCGCCTTTGTCCTGCCGCCTTTGGGCGGCGGGATTTTTCTTGATATTGCCGCCCGCTCAGGCTATAATTGTGTTAATAATCAGAATCCGGGAGTGAGAGGGGTGAAATCGTGGGCTTTTTCAACAGGAAAAGGCTGAGAAGGCCGGACCGAAAGCACAGAAGTCGTGAAGAAGAACGGGGAGAGTGTTTCTGAACCGGAGAACATGGAAGAGACTATAAGTACAAGCGATTGAATTTCTTGGCAGAGAGAGAGTAAGCGGTACGGCGCCGATGGGTCAGATTATCCGGGGCGTACTGCCGTTTATGGCTGTGCTGTTATTCTGTCTGGCGATTTTGACGATTTTCCCGAGTATCGCTCTTTACTTGCCGAGCCATATGTAATCGGCATACCAGTCAGATGAAGATATAAAAAAATATGTAGGTGGTGGCAATTTGGAAGGAAATGTTGTCGCGTTGACGGAGCAGATCATGACGCTGCTTTCCATCGTAATCTTTTGCGGGATCATAGGGATCAAATTGAGCGGTAAGGTGAAATTGCCGGATACAGTCCTGTTCATCGTGATCGGGATCTTGGCGGGGCCGGCGGTTTTGGGACTGATTGATTTTAAGGATTTTATCTTGGCTAATCAACTGATTCTGACCTTTGGGGCGGCCTATATTCTCTATGACGGCGGCCGGGAAATTGAGCTGAAGGTCATCAATAAAGTCAAGGTATCGGTGTTGATTTTGGCGACGGTAGGGCTCGTCATCTCAACGGTCGTTCTCGGTTTTTTCTCCATGCATATATTCCATCTGAGTTTTATTCACGCCCTGCTGATCGGGGTCGTCATTTCTTCGACCGACCCGTCCGTGCTGGTGCCTCTGTTTAAAAGCCTAAATATTCGGGATAAGATCAAACAGACCATTATTTCGGAATCGGCTTTTAATGATGCGGTAGCATCAATTATTACCTTTGCCCTGGTCGGGGTCATTGCCGGCGGCGCCTTTTCCTTGGGCCACAGCCTGTTGGAATTGCTGAAAGAAGCGGCGGGCGGGCTGGCGGTTGGCTGTATCGCCGGCTATGTCGTGGCGCTGCTGGTCTCGGAGCGCAAGTACGCGCTGTTTAACGGACACAAAGGGGAAGTTGCGGTCGCTACGGTGCTGGGGGCCTATGCCTTGTGCGCTTACTTTGACTTCAGCGGCTTCATGGCGGTGTTCGTCATCGGTATCGTGTTTGGGAATAAAGAATTCTTTAAAATTACGATTGAGCATGAAGCCCAGGAACTGCACGAATCCTTTAAAGAGGTGCTGATCCGGATTCTGCGGATCATGATTTTTGTCATTCTGGGGACGCAGATCGACTTTGTCCTGCTGGGTCAATATTGGAAAGAGGCCTTGGGGGTGGTCGCCATCCTTATCTTTGTGGCCAGACCGGTTTCCGTGATTTGCTCGGTCATGCTTGACCGCAAGGCGAAGTGGACGATGAAAGAAATCCTCTTCCTGATGTGGACCAGAGAAACGGGGGTCATTCCCGCCGCTTTAGCCGGAATGCTCGTATCTATGGGCGTTCCCAACGCGCAGTTGATTTCATCGGTGACCTTTATGGCGATTATCATCACTCTGGCCTTCCAGTCCAGTACGAAAAAATATCTGGCCGCCAAGCTGGGGTTGATTCAGGATTCGTCTGATTCTAAGCCTGCCGCTGAAGGACACGCGTAGGAGATTCCCGGTCGGAACAAAAGAGGCGTGGCGAAAGATTTTTAACCTTTCGTCACGCTTCGTCATGCCAAAAGCCATCGGGCAGGGAGGGACAGCCAATTGTAACCTTCTCGTCCTCGCCCTACTTTTCGCTGTTTTATGCCGTTATATCTCCCGGCCTGTTCGCAATATTTCCTTGACGAAAGGATTGCCATTTTCTAATTCGGAGGACGGAAACGCTAAAGGTTCAAAACCAACGTCGTCATATCCATTCGTTAGCTTTAACAGCTCTTTTATAATGTCAACTCGGCGCTTGCCCCCGAAATTTTGCAGAAAAAAGCAAACGTCCACATCGCTGCACTCTGTCGCCGTTTTCTTGGCATGAGAACCAAATATATAGGCTCGATCTACCGGCAGTACGCTGCGTACTGAATCGGTATAGCTCTTTGCCGCGCTGTTCACGGCTTCAAAATCAACAGCCGCGCGAATACCTCCTTCGTCTGCGACAGCGTTTTTCTCGCTTGCGCTATATCAAGCCAGTATTCGTATTTTTCTTGTGTATTCATTTCAATAACCTCTCGAACACATTTATTATACAACAAACGGCTGTACAAATAAATCATCCGTAAAACTACAGATTACAGCGCAAAAGCGCTGGGAATCCAATCGAGACGCGGCCAATTATAACAATTTGGAAACCTTGCACTTTTTTCGACACGATATAATAACTGCTAAAGATCGGCGCGGAGGTCTTGGCGGTATTTTTTTAGCGCGGTCAAAATATCAAACCAATACAATCCCAAAATAAGACCCCAAATCAAATAAGAAAGAATATTATGAAAATTAAGGAGGTATTCATAAAGAGCGGCGCGTTCTGAGCGTCCTGCTGACGCTGGTCCTGCTGCTGGGCTTATTCCCCGCCTTCATCAATCAGTACGCCGGTTCTGGCGGCGGGCGTCTTTTTTCAAATCCGCCCGCCGCCAAACCTGGATGAAAAAATTTTTACAATACCGGCAGGAAAGAATATAGGCGACAGTATAAGTTTGAATAGCATGAATCTTTTCAAAAAATAGTGACCGAGATGATCGCCAGATTTAGCGGTCATCGGACAAGGCGAAGCGGGTTTCTGAAGCGAAAATGAGCGGCGAGGCAAAGAGGAATTTTTCGTTCACGGGAGAAAAAACAGATCAAATTGTAAAAAAAATTTACAAAAAGTTACGAATGAATGCTGAGGATTCATTTTGTCGGAAAAAGTAGAAATAAAAAAGTCCATAAAATAGGGAATATTGCAAAGCTGACGGAAAAAACAGAGTTGGCACATGTTTTGCAAGTAGATATAGTAAGGTATAGATAATACTGATCGTTGGAGGTGTTAGGATGACGGATCTGAATCTCTTTTATCAACAAGTCTCGACATCTTCATACACAAGAGCCAGAGTGAAGGCGGGCGTGAAGGTGTTTCTGAATTATCTGGATTCCCGCGAGTTAAAACTCGACGACGCGAAGTACTTGAGCCAGGAAGATTTTCGTTTGTTTTACAATACGACCGAACCGGCAAGGCGTCAGGATGTGAGACTCGCCTTGATATCGTTGCCTGAATGGCTGAAGGAAAATTGGTACCTGCCGATGGTCTTTTACCCGGAACGCAAGAAAAATAACAAACGGGCCAAGACGCCGATTTTAAGCCGGGAAGAAATAGAAACCATGAATCGGGCCTCGCTGTGTACTTCTTTGCGTAATCGCGCTGTTTTCCTGACGCTTCGTGATACCGGAGTAAGAACGGATGAACTCTTGAATATGCAGATCAAGGATTATCAAGGGTCGAAGATTGTCGTGTGCAATACGATGGGAGAGAGAGAACTCCTTTTGTCGCCGGAAGCGCAGCAGGCGATGCAGGAATATATCGTTACGCTGAAAGAACACGGGCCGGAAGCGCCGCTGTGGGCCGGCAGGCAGGGGGAAGCGATTACCGGTTTGTGGCTCGGTAAGATTATCAATCATATTTCGGAAGATTTGGAGAGAACGGTGAATATTTCGGATTTCCGCCATACGCTGGTAAATCAGATGGTGGAACAGAAGGTGCCGATGGAAGAAATCGCGCGTATCTTCGGTTTTACCAGTGAAAAAGCGCTGTTCAGCAATATGCGTTTGTGCGGGACGAATATCGGCTGAAGTCTTGGGCGGCGAAAGCCTTTTATCGCATAAAAAAACGCTCTGCGGGGATACACTCTGTAGAGTGTTTTTTTATTCCGGGATCAGGATTCCCAAGCTCTTTAATTGGCGGCAAGCGCAGTTGAGCGCGTCGATATTGGAGCCGGTGATGGTATGAAAATGAAGACCGTTGGTGAGAGAGGATAAAAGAGAGGCGTCCGATTGCAGGATATCTTGAAGGAACTGATGGACGTCTAGGCGGTTCTTGATGGACAGAGGCTGGAATATTTTACCGTAAACGGAATGATCGATACCGACGTTCTCAACGGTGACGCCATGATCCACCAAGGTATTTAGTTCTTTCGCGGTATCCTCCAGGGTATGCCGGCAATAAATCACTTGGCGGATCTGGCCGTCGGCTGAAGGATGTTGCAGGATATAGCCGTGACGCGTGGAAAAAACAGATTGGTTTTGGGCTCTCAGCAGGGAAACATCCTGGACGATCACTTGACGGGTAACGCCGAAGATTTTCGCTAAAGAAGAAGCGGTGATCGGATCACGGTTTTTTTGCAGCATCGCCAGTAGTTGCGCGCGTCTTTCGGAGCCGGGAAGGTTCTCTCTGCCGGAAGGCATCTTTGTCACCCGCCTTATAATAAATATTTTCAAATATCTCAGGATTTCATTTTAACTGGGATATATGCGTTTAGTCAAGACATATGTCTTGACACATGTCTTGACATCTGATAAAAAGAGAAGAAGAGAAGAAGAGAAGAAGATAGAAAAGACATGAAGGAGGTGAACGTTGTGCGTTTATTGAAAACCGACTTTTTGATCATAGGAAGCGGTATTGCCGGTTTGGCGGCGGCTTTAGGACTGGCGTCCGTGGGCAAGGTGACGATCCTGACCAAGAAAAAAGCGGACGACTGCAATTCGGTACTGGCCCAGGGTGGCATAGCCGCCGCTGTGGGGAAAACGGATTCCAGCCAATGGCATAGTGAGGATACCTTGCGGGCTGGAGCCGGTCTTTCCAAGCGCCGTCCGGTTCGCTTGCTGACTGACGCCGCGCCGCAAGTGATTCGTTCCCTGAGCGCGCTGGGAGTGCGTTTTGACCGCGATGAAGCCGGAGAACTGGATTTGGCGATGGAAGGCGCGCATGGTCAGCCGCGGGTCCTGCATCATGGGGATCAGACGGGGGCGGAAATCTGGCGGGCCTTGCATGAAGAAGCGGAACGGCGCAGTCAGATCGAAATCCGCGCCGGGATAGAGGTTCTGGAATTGCTGGTCGATCGGGGACGCTGTGTTGGCGTGGTGGCGGCTGAGGCGCAAGAACTCGTCTGTTGCACCGGCAAAGCGGTGATTCTGGCGACCGGCGGCTGCGGCAACCTCTTTGAACGGACGACCAATTTGCCGGTCAGCACCGGCGACGGAATGGCGTTGGCCTGGCGCGCTGGCGCTGTCCTGGCCGACATGGAGTTTATCCAATTTCATCCGACCGCGCTGGCGGTGGGCGGGCAGCCCCATTTCCTGATCTCGGAAGCTGTGCGCGGCGAAGGGGCGGCGCTGGTCAACGATCAGGGAGAACGGTTCATGTCAGGCTATCATGAATTGGCTGATTTGGCTTCGCGAGACGTCGTCAGCAGGGCGATCGCGGCTGAGCAAGAGAAGGGGCGCAGCGTATTTCTGGACGCCACCGGCATCGGCGCTAAATTTGCCGCTCGTTTCCCCGGTATTCATGAACAACTGCGTCTCTTTGCCATTGACCCGGTTCATGATTGGATTCCGGTGACGCCGGTGGCTCATTTTGTCATGGGCGGGGTCAAGACGGATTCCTTCGGACGCTCGTCGCTAGCCAGACTTTGGGCTTGCGGCGAGGCGGCTTGTACCGGAGTACACGGCGCGAACCGCTTAGCCAGTAATTCCTTGCTGGAGGGATTGGTATTTGGCGGGCGTATCGGCGAAGGAATCAAAGCGCTGCCGGAGCATTCATGGTCGGATCCGGATCCGGATACTCTGCTGAGCCGGGTGAGCCGCAAACGGAGTTTTCTGCCGCCGAAATCCCTTGCCGCTCAGGATGAGAGAGCCCAGCGCCTGCGGGAGATCATGTGGCGTCAGGTAGGCATTATCCGGGATGCGAAGAACATGATCGAGGCCCTGTCAGAATTGGAAAAGTTAGGGGCGGCGACGGCAAGCGACGAATATACCCTGAAAAATATGCTTCAGGTGGCCGGGATCATTACCCGCGCCGCCTTGGCGCGCCGGGAGAGCAGAGGCGGCCATTACCGTTCCGATCATCCCCGGGCGAAAGCGTCGCTGGCTACGCATCACGATCAGCGGTCGCCGGCGGTAGGGCTTGGGCAATCCTTATAAGCGCATTATGATAGAGTGAAAGAGGGATGACGATGAATCGTTTGCAATATGAGGACTCCATAAAAATGGCGTTGCTGGAAGATCTCCGGTACGGGGATTTGGCGACGGCAGCGATTGTTCGGCCCCGGCAGCGTTCCAAAGCGCTGATGACGGCGAAACAGGACGGGGTGATCGCTGGTTTGGCAGTGGCGGCCGCCGTCTTTGAGATGGTGGATTCCCATATCGTCTTTAACGCCTTGGCGGAGGAAGGCGCGCCGGTGTGCCGGGGGGATGAGCTGGCCCAAATCGAAGGGCCGACCGCCTCTCTTCTCAATGCGGAAAGAACGGCGCTGAATTATTTACAGCGCTTATCCGGGATCGCCACCTGCACTCGGCAGGCGGTAGAGTTGGTGCAAGGCTATCCGGCGGTGATCGTGGATACGCGCAAGACGACGCCCGGTTTAAGAGTTCTGGAGAAATACGCGGTTCGCGCGGGAGGGGGGCGAAATCACCGCTTTACCCTGAGCGAGGCGGCGATGATTAAGGACAATCATATTGAAGCCGCCGGTGGGATCACGGCGGCGGTAGAGCGGGTCAGAGCCGACGTGGGCCCGACCGTAAAAATTGAAGTAGAGGCGGAAAGCCTGGAGCAGGTGCGGGAAGCCTTGGCCGCCGGAGCGGATATCATCATGCTGGATAATATGGGTCTCGAAGAGATGGCGCAAGCGGTGGAATTCATTGGCGGCAGAGCGTTGACGGAAGCGTCCGGCGGGATCACCCTGGACCGTTTGCCGGGCATAGCCGCGACCGGCGTGAATTTCATTTCCCTGGGATGGCTGACGCATTCGGCCAAGGCTTTGGACATCAGCCTGAATATTGTGGAGTAAGCCGCACGGCGACATAAATTGAGTGGATGGGGAGAAAGGCTATGGGCAGAGAACTTGCGGAATATCAGGGATTAGCGGCAAAGGAGATCACGCAAAGGATCGCCGGGGTCAGGGAGACGCTGGGGAAACGCCTGGTGATTTTGGCGCATCATTATCAAACGGACGAAGTCATTCAACACAGCGATTTTCGCGGTGATTCATTGAAGCTGGCTCAAATCGCCGCGCGCGAGCAAGAAGCGGAATTCATCGTATTCTGCGGAGTCCACTTTATGGCGGAGACCGCGGATATCCTGACGTCGCCGCGGCAAAAAGTGATCCTTCCGGATGTGCTGGCCGGTTGTCCGATGGCCGATATGGCCGAGCTTAACGCGGTGGAAGCGTGCTGGCGGCAGCTGGGGGAAGCGTATGGCGACCGCTTTACGCCGGTGACGTATATTAATTCCAACGCCGACGTCAAGGCTTTTTGCGGACGACGGGAGGGCTTGGTCTGTACCTCTTCCAACGCGGATCAGGTATTTCAGCATGTTTTTGCCCAGGGTCAGTCCGTGATGTTCATGCCGGATGAGCATTTGGGGCGGAATACCGGTTCCAAACTCGGGCTGCGGTCGGAAGAAATCTTCCTGTGGGATTTCCGTTCGCCGGAAACCATTGTTCTGCCGCCGCAACCGCCGCGGCTGATCGTCTGGAAGGGCTTTTGCTGCGTACATCAGCGGTTTACGCCGGAGCAAATTCAGAACGCGCGGGCGGAAATCCCCGGGATCCGGGTCATCGTCCATCCGGAATGTCCGCGGGAAATCGTGGCGCTGGCCGACGACGCCGGATCGACGGAATATATCATCCGGAAAGTAGCCGAGTCGCCGCCGGGAAGCGCCTGGTCGATCGGGACGGAAGCCAATATGATCCGCCGTCTGGCGCGGGAATATCCGGAAAAAATGATTCGCTCGCTGAATCCGCACCTGAGTCTTTGTAAAAATATGAATTTATTGCAAGAAAAAACGCTGTTATGGGCGCTGGAGAATATCGCGGCAGGGCGGGTAGTGAACCAGGTCGCCGTAGAGACGGAGACGGCGAAGCCGGCGGCTTTGGCAGTGCGGCGGATGCTGGAGCTGTAGCCGCGCGCTGTAGCCCGCGCATTCTTTATTCTTTACTTTACCTAATCTCTGGGGTATAATAAAATACAGATTTTAGTAAAAAAAGGAGTTTATTTTGCTGTTTCAGGAAAATAAGGCAGATGGAGAGGAGAGTCATTGTGAAATTGAATGACGCGCAGACCAAAAAACTTTTGGAATATACAGGATCCATACAATTCAAGCAATTGGCGCTGAATATGATGTTGACAAGGCTCAAAGGGATGTACAAAGCGAATCAGACGTCTGTTACGCTGGCTAAATGCACGGCGGAGTTTAATGCACTTTTTGATAAATTCGCGAGAATTATGCAATCTGACTACGACCAGATTGTGAAGTTATAGGAGGGATCGTATGTTAAAGACATTTGAGCAGGCCGTTGCCTTGATCGGCGAACGGAAATTGCTGCATATTTCAGGAACTGAAGCCCTGCTGCGCAAGCTGCCTAAGGGAAACTGGATCGGCGGTTCGACCGAGTATTTTATGGAAGAAAATGGCGGGCAGGTCAGCGGCGAAACGCTGGATATCCAGGAATTGGCCTTTGATACCTACAAACTGTCAGCGTATGGCCCGGCAACGCTGGCCGCCGTCACGAAGGACGCGTATCCTAACGGCTTCTCCATCATCATTTTGCCCTTTGACAGTGAGGTGCATAAGCAATACGCGCAGAATGCGGCGGACTATGAAGATATCTTTCTCAAAAATATGGTCGGCTGGATTTCCGGCTTGAATCTAGGCGCGGCGGATCAGACGCCGGTGGCGGTCAATGGCAGTACCGGCGAGGTGTTTGCGGATAAAGCCGTCGTGCTGCATATTGGCTTGCCCGAAGAGAAAACCGTACAGATCAATATCGTCAACATTTTTACGCCGGACGCCAAAAGCCCGGTCATTACCTTCGGCGAAGATGGTTTCAAGGCAAAAACCTGCTTCGTGGATGGCAAAGAGGTCGTTTTTGCCGAATATATCGCCGGGAATCAGCTGGACACCAAGCTGCCCCTGATCGGTGATTATTCCGGCGCCGGCATTAATATTTCGATCAAAAGCATTGAGGATGGGATTGTTCATTTCTACGCCCCGGTATTCGCGGGGATCCAGTACCGTTTTGCCGAGAATATCCCGGATTATGCGGACGCTTTTAACCAGAAGATTAAAGAGATTGAAAACACAGACGCGGAGTTTGCCTGCAATTGTATCCTTAACTTCTTGTATGGCGGGCTGGAGGGGAAAAAGATCGGCGGCTTCTACGGGCCGGTCACTTTTGGCGAGATTGCCTGGCAACTGCTCAATCAGACGCTGGTATATTTGCAGATTGTGTAATAAGATTGTGCAATAACGCGCAAACCGTTTGACAAACGGAAAGTGGCGGCAAGGCGGAACAGCGCGGCTCTCCAAAGGGCGAAGCATAAAGAGGGGCGCCGGTCAGAGGAGTGGCCCTCTCTGGTGAGTAAACAGGTGAATTTTCTTGCGAACCGGCAGCAAATGAGGCGTAAACAAAATGAACAAACTGAGAGATTTCATTCAGCGGTATATTGTTTCGGATGAGCTGCCGTTGGAGGCCAGAATCCTGAACATGGTCTGTTGCTTCGGCTTGCTGGCCATTGTGAGCGCTATGGCGGCTCGCCTGATCGAAAGGGTTCCGTGGCTGGCGATCGCGGTGATGATCGCCATGCTGGTTCTGATTGTGCTGTTTATATTCGTCAACAACCGTTTTCGCATTGATAGAGTCGGCACGATTGTTGTACTCGTCGTGCTGTGCGATATTTTGTTTCCGGGTCTTTTTTTCACAAACGGCGGCATGGACAGCGGTATGGCCGCGTATGTGGTTCTGGGAATCGTTTTAGTCTTTTTGCTGACGAAGGGCAAGACGCGCGTGATTCTCCTGTGCCTGAACCTGACGGTGGTGATCACAGAGTATTGTATCAACCTCTATAGGCCGGAATGGATCATGCCTTTAAACATGTTTCAACGATGGGCGGATCATCTCCAATCCATCATCGTCAGCGGTCTGTTTATTGGTTTCGTCATCATCTTTCAAAACAGGATCTATCTCAGGGAAAAAGAGAAAGCGGATGAAGCCAGCCGGGAAATTGCCAAACAGGATGAACTATTGCATGTGATACATATCGTGGCGACGATGCTTCTCACCTCGGATGAAGACGAGTTTGAGGAAACATTACGGGAGAGTATGGCCGCCTTGGCTTGCGGGGTGAACGCTGACCGCGTGTATATCTGGAAAAAATACGAGGAGGACGGCGAGCTGCGCTATGCGCAGGAATTTGAATGGCTGAACGGCGATATACCGCACCGGAATACGGTACAGTCGAAGACCGGAAGTTCTTATGTTAAAAGTATTTTGGAATGGGAGAATACCTTTAGCAGCAGGAAGGTTATTAACGGTCCCTTGTGTGCGCTCACCCCAAGGGAGCGGCAACAGCTGGACGCCTATGACATTCAATCCATTCTGGCGATTCCCGTGTTTTTGCAAAATGAGTTTTGGGGTTTCGTCAGCTTTGACGACTGCCACAGCGAACGCGAATTTTCCGAGGATGAGGTCAACATCATGCGTTCCGGGAGTCTGCTGATGGGCAATGCGCTGGTACGTTACGAAATGACGCAAAGCTTGATCAAGGCGCGTGAAGACGCGCTTTCCAGCGCCCAGGCCAAAAGCGACTTTCTGGCCAACATGAGCCATGAAATACGAACGCCGATGAACGCCATCATCGGCATGACCGCCATCGGCAAAAGAGCGGCGGAAATCCAACGAAAAGACTACTGCCTCAACAAAATCGAAGACGCCTCCAACCATCTGCTGGG
>JAITOS010000061.1 GCA_031289815.1 Peptococcaceae bacterium
TGGTATATTATGGTATCAAAGGAGGTGATTTGCCAATGACGCTATTCTGTAAACATCCGGCCCTCTATGGCTGCCATCCTGCCATCCCCTGCTACTATCCCCGGATTCCCAGTCAGATAAAATATGAACGCCGTCCCGCGGAAAACACCTTCACCGGCGGGAGAGGCTGAGGCTCGCGCTGTTCCTCCGGGGATTCTGGCGCCTGACCGAAGCGGCTAATCGCAGCGCCTGTTCGCAGGCGTTTTTTTTATTGCTCCGTCAATTGTTCTCGCAGCAATTGATTGACCACGCCCGGATTCGCTTGCCCTTTCGTCGCCTTCATCACCTGTCCCACCAGAAAACCGAGCGCCTGTTCTTTGCCGCTGCGAAAATCCTCCACCGATTTCGGCTGGGCTTGCAAAACCTCTTGAATGACCGTCAGCAAAGCGCTTTCGTCGCTGATCTGCACCAAGCCTTTTTCCTTGACGATTTGCTCCGGATCTTTGCCGCTGACCACCATATCCTCCAGGACACTTTTGGCGATCTTGCCGCTGATCACCCCTTTGTCAATCAATTCCAGCATAGCCGCCAGCTGCCGCGGCTGTATCAGGGCGTCCTTCACGCTCCATTGCCGCGCGTTCAATAAACGCGTCAAGTCCCCCATGACCCAATTCGCCAGATTTTTAGCGTCCGGATAATGCCGCCCAGCCTGATCAAAAAAATCGCCCAAGGCTTTAGAGCTCGTCAGTACCCCCGCGTCGTAGGCCGATAAACCTAAGCTCTGCAAGCGGGCGTAGCGCGCCTCCGGCAATTCCGGCAACTCCGCGCGGACTTTTTCAATCCAGTCACGGTCGAGCACCAGCGGTACCAGATCCGGCTCCGGAAAATAGCGGTAATCATGGGCTTCTTCTTTGCTTCGCAAGGAAAGCGTCACGCCTCGGCCTTCATCCCAGGTTCGCGTTTCCTGAATGACCTGTCCGCCTTCATCGAGCACTTCCGCCTGACGTAAGATCTCGTATTCCAGGCAGCGGCGAACGGAGCTGAAAGAGTTTAAATTTTTGGTTTCGGTCCGGGTTCCCAGTACTTCCTGCCCCGCCGGACGTAAGGATACATTAATATCGAAACGCACCGACCCCTGTTCCAGACGGCAGTCGGAAACCTCCGTGTATTCCAGGATCCCCACCAATTGTTCCAGATAGGCGATCACTTCATCAATCGAGCGCATATCCGGCTCCGATACGATCTCCAAAAGCGGGACGCCTGTCCGGTTGTAATCGGCATACGACTCCTGTGAAGTCGTAATCGTCTCGCCTGAATGCACCAGCTTTCCGGCGTCTTCCTCCATATGGGCGCGGGTGACGCCGATGCGCTTTACCTGCTCGCCCGTCCGGATATCCAGCCAGCCGTTTTGGCAAATCGGCAAGTCATACTGTGAGGTCTGAAAGTTTTTGGGCAGATCGGGATAATAATAGTTCTTGCGGTCAAATTTAGAGAACTCCGCGATGTGGCAGTTCAGCGCCAATCCCGCCCGCACCGCCAGCTTCACGACTTCCCGGTTCAACACCGGCAAAACGCCCGGTAATCCCTCACAGACCGGACAAACCTGCGTGTTCTGTTCGCGGCCAAATTCCGTGCTGCAACCGCAGAAGATCTTGCTCTTGGTCGCTAATTCCACATGGGTTTCCACCCCGCATACCATTTCATAACGGTTCTCCGTCATCATAACGCACCTCCTGTCGGCGCCGGTTTCAGGGTATGAAAAGCGGTAGCCTGTTCAAAGGCGTGCGCCGCCTGAAAGAGTACGCCCTCCGCCAAGGGCTTGGCCATCAATTGAATCCCCACCGGCAAGCCGCCGGCCAAACCGCCGGGCAGGGAGATGGCCGGAATGCCAGCCAAATTTACCGGAATCGTACAAATATCCGCCAAATACATGGACAGCGGGTCCGCCTTCGCGCCAAAAGCCCAGGCGGTCGTCGGGGCCGTCGGCGCTAACAGGACGTCCGCCTGAGCAAACGCCTGATCGAAATCCTGTTTGATCAAGGTTCTGACCTTCAACGCTTTGAGATAGTAGGCGTCATAATAGCCGGAGCTCAAGGCGTAGGTTCCCAGCATGATCCGCCTTTTGACCTCGGCGCCGAAGCCCCGCGCTCTGGTCTGCTTGACCATGCCGAGAATATCCTCCGCCTCAGCTGCCCGCAAGCCATAGCGTACCCCGTCATAGCGGGCCAGATTGGAGCTGCACTCCGCCGTCGCGATCAGGTAGTAGGCCGCCAAGGCGTATTTCGTATGCGGCAGTGAGCATTCCTCAACCAACGCGCCCAGATCCGTATAGGTTTGAATCGCTTCCCGAATTACCCGTTTGACCTCCGGATCGATGCCTTCCGCCAGGTATTCCCTGGGAACGCCGATTTTCAAGCCCTTGATCTCCCGCTGCAAAAATTGGCTGTAATCCGGCTTGTCAAAAGCGATGGAGGTTGAGTCTTTGGCGTCGTGTCCGGCAATCGCGTTGAATACGTGCGCGTTATCGGCGACGGTGCGGGTCACGGGCCCGATCTGATCCAGAGACGAAGCATAGGCGATTAAGCCATAACGGGACACCGCGCCGTAGGTAGGCTTTAAGCCGACTACCCCACAAAAAGAAGCCGGTTGCCGGATCGACCCTCCCGTATCCGAACCCAGCGAAAACACCACCTCGTCCCCGGCTACCGCCGCCGCCGCCCCTCCGGAAGAGCCTCCCGGAACGTGCTTCCGGTTCCAGGGATTACACGTTTTCCCGAAGCCGGAGTTTTCCGTCGAAGAGCCCATCGCAAATTCATCCATATTTAATTTTCCCAGGAGAACACTGCCCGCCTGGGCGAGCTGTTCGGCCACCGTCGCGTCATACGGCGGGATATAGCTCTCCAGGATTTTTGAAGCGCAGGTGGTTCGGATGCCCAAGGTCGAGATATTGTCCTTCAAGGCCATCGGTATCCCCGCTAACAGACCGATTTTTTCCCCGGCCGCGATTTTTTGATCCACCGCCGCCGCTTGTTTCAGCGCTTGTTCCGCCGTCACCGTCAAAAACGCTCTGATCTCCTGATCGTCTGTCCGTATTTTTTCCAGGCAAGCGGCGGTAAGCTCTTGGGCCTGAATTTCTTTCTCTACCAGCATGGTATGCAGTTCAACCGCTGATCTGGCGGTTATATCCATCTTTTCCTCCTGCCTTTCCTTCATTCATTCGTTATCTTTTAGCCGCGATCTTTTGGCCGCTGTCCTTTCACCGCTACACGATTTTCGGCACCCTGAAGAAGCCGTTTTCCGCGTCCGGCGCGTTCCTTAACACCTGATCCTGAGACAGGGAAGCCCGGACGCTATCCTCGCGCATGACGTTCATTAAAGGCATGACGTGCGCCGTCGGCTCGATTTCCTCCGTCTTTAGTTCCTCCAAGACCGCCGCGTATTCCAGAATAGCGTCCAGCTGTCGCGTATATTCCCCTACTTCTTGGCCGGACAACTCCAGGCGCGCTAACATCGCCACGTGTTCCACCTGTTCGCGCGTTATTCTCATCTGCCGATCCCCTCCGTTCCTATTGACTTTTATCCATGATGGATCCTGCCTGTATCTACTATAACAAAGCTGAAAAAAACGGGCAACCTCTCTCCGACTCCGCGCCATGATTACGAACCGTCCTCCGCGCCGAGCATGGCCATGAATTCCTCTTCCGTCAGCACCTTGATCCCTAATTCCCCGGCCTTTGCCAGTTTGGAGCCGGCGTTCTCGCCCACGACCACAAAGGCGGTCTTTTTGCTGACGCTGCCAGCCGCTTTGCCGCCGCGCTCCTCGATCATCGCTTCCGCTTCCTGCCGGTTCCAACGCGTCAGCACCCCGGTAACGACGATACTCAGCCCCGCAAAAATCTGCGGCTGCCGCGCCTCCGTCGCCTGCATCGTCACCCCCGCCTGCCGCAGCCGCCGCAAAAAATCCGTTGTTCCCTCCTGCTGAAAAAAATTAAATATACTGGCCGCCATCACCGGCCCGATATCCGGAATGATTTGCAGTTCTTCTAAAGAAGCTGTTTGCAGTTTTTCCATCGTCCCAAAGGTTTTGGCCAGTATCTTCCCTGCTTTTTCCCCGGCGTGACGGATCCCCAAAGCAAAAATCAAGGGCGCTAAGCCGCGCTGTTTGCTTTCTTCGATGGCCTGTAACAAATGAGCCGCCGACTTTTCCGCCAACCGTTCCGCCTGCACCAACTCCTCCTGACGCAGACTGTATAAATCCGCCGCGTCGTGGATCAGCTCGGCCTCCAGCAGCCGCTGAACCACCGCGGGGCCCAGGCGGTCGATATTCATCGCGTCACGGGAAGCAAAATGAATGATCGCTTCCCGCTGTCGGGCCGGACAACTGATGCCGGTGCAACGGCGGGCCGCTTCTCCCTCCTCGCGCACCACCGCGCCGCCGCACTCCGGACAATGCTCCGGCATCCGAAAAAGAACCTCCCGCCCCGTCCTCTTCTCCGGAATCGTCTTGATCACCTCCGGGATGATATCCCCGGCCTTTTCCACCAGCACCGTATCGCCGATCCGAATATCCTTCTCCGCAATATAATCCTCGTTGTGCAGCGTCGCCCGACTGACAGTAGAACCGGCGACGAACACCGGGGTCAGAATCGCCGTCGGCGTCAGAACCCCGGTTCGCCCCACTCGGACAAAGACGTCCCTGAGCACCGTTTCCACCTGTTCGGCGGGAAATTTATAGGCAATCGCCCAGCGGGGACTCTTAGAGGTAAAGCCCAATTCTCGCTGATGCTCCGCTTCATTGACCTTGATCACCACGCCGTCAATATCATAGGGCAATTGATGGCGTTCCTGCGCCATTTTCTCACAATAAACGATCACTTCCTCAATCGTCGCCAAGACTTGATACTCCGGATTCACGACAAAACCCAAGCGTCCGAGAAAACGCAAGCTCTCTTCCTGGGTTTTCAAGCCCTGCCCCTCCGCCTCCAGCACCTGATAGGCAAAATAGTCCAGCTTCCGTTTCGCCGTTTCGCGCGAATCCAGCTGCCGCAACGATCCGGCGGCGGCGTTGCGCGGGTTGGCGAAAACCCGCAGCCCTTCTTCTTCCCGTTCTTGATTCAAACGGGCGAAGGAGGCTTTGGGCATATAGCCTTCCCCGCGCACATCGAGCTTCAGCGGTCCCGCTTTCAGGCGCAAAGGGATCGAAGCAATCGTCTTGACATTGGCGGTGATCTCTTCTCCCGTCTCGCCGTCCCCGCGGGTCGCCGCCCGAATCAATAAACCGTTTTCATAGGTCAGCGCCAGCGTTAAGCCGTCAATCTTCAGCTCCGCAATATACCGGGCGTCGGGCGCAACCGAGCGCACCCGCGCGTCAAAATCGCGCAAATCCTCCGCCTGAAAGGCGTTATCCAAGCTGAGAAGCGGCTGCGTATGCTGCACCTTGCTAAATTCTTTCGCCACATAGCCGCCCACCCGCTGTGTCGGCGAATCCGGACTTTGCAGCTCCGGATACTGTTTTTCCAATTCACACAGTTCCTGGAGCAGACGGTCATATTCCGCGTCCGGGAGACTGGGGCGATCTTGCAAATAATACTCTTCGTTCGCTTTTTCAATGCGGACTCTCAAGTCCAAGGCGCGCTGCCTTCCTTCCATTCCTCTATCCCTCCGTCATCACGTCATCGCGTCATAGCTTCATCAGCAGCGCATAGCCCGCAATCAGGGTCTTTGACTCGCCGCTGAATACCACTTCCAATAAGGCGTCCGCCCCTTCTCCCTGTACCCGGACGATGATCCCCGCGCCAAACTTATCGTGTTCGACCTTCTCGCCCACGTGATACTCCTCCACCTTCGCCGCTACCACCGGCGTGCGAGAGGTTCCCGATCGTCCGCCGGTTGAACCGGCGGCTCGCCCCGACGTTCCCTGTCCCTGCTGCGGGCGGGCGGTTTTGGTCGGCGGCGGATCGCTCGGATCGCGCTCCAGCAATAAGGCGGACGGAATTTCGCCCAAAAACTTCGAGGGAACATTATACTGGGTACGGCCAAAAATCATCCGCGTATCGGCAAAGGTCAGGTACAGCTTTTCTCTGGCCCGCGTCACCGCCACATAACACAACCGCCGTTCTTCCTCCAGGGCTTTGGGATCGGCAAAGGAGCGGCTGCTGGGAAACAAGCCCTCCTCCATACCGGTAATGATCACCACCGGGAATTCCAGGCCCTTGGCGCTATGCATGGTCATCAGCGCCACTGCGTCTTCCGCCTGGTCCAGATCGTCGATATCGGCGACCAGGGAGACTTGCTCCAGAAAACCGGAAAGCCCCGCCCGCCGTCCTGCCCCTTCCGCCTGCTCCCCCTCGTCGTTCAGCGTCCTATCGTCAAATTCCGCCGCCACGGACAGAAATTCCTTCAGATTTTCCAGCCGCGTCTCCGCTTCCGGCGTCTTCTCCTCTTCCAGCGCCTGCCAATAACCGCTGTTCTTCAGGATCTGCTCCACGAGATGCGCCACCGTCAGTTCGCCGGCGGCGATCTCCCTCAGCTCCCTCATCATGGCGGCAAAGCCCAGTAAGCTGTTCTTGGCCCGCGCCTGCAATTCCGGAATAAAATCAGCCTCCAACACCGCGTCCAGCACCGGCATTGCCTGCTCGCTCGTATATTCCAGAATCTTTTGCAAAGCCGTGTCCCCCAGCCCGCGCTTGGGCACATTCAAAATCCGGGAAAAGCTCACCTGATCCGCCGGATTATGTAACAGCCGCAGATAGGCCAAGAGATCCTTGATTTCCTTGCGTTCATAAAACCTCAGCCCCGAATACACCCGGTAAGGCATTCCCTCGTTCATGAAAGCCTCTTCCAGGGCTCTTGACTGGGCGTTGGTGCGGTAGAGAACCGCGAAGTCGTGATAATCCCGGCCTTCCAATTCACGCAACCGCCGAATCCTGTAGGTCACATAACGGGCCTCGTCCCGCTCGCTGTCAGCTTGATAGCATACCAGCGGCTGACCGTCCGCGTTGTCCGTCCACAAGGATTTGCCCTTGCGACCGGCGTTATTCTGGATCACCGCGTTGGCCGCTTGCAGAATCAGCTTCGTGGAGCGATAGTTTTGCTCTAGCTTCAGCACCTTGGCCTCCGGGTAATCCCGCTCAAAATCCAAAATATTTTGAACATCCGCGCCGCGCCAGCCGTACACCCCCTGATCGTCGTCTCCGACCACGCAGAGATTGCGGTAACGCTGCGCTAAAAGATTCACCAGGACGTATTGCGCGTAATTGGTATCCTGATATTCATCCACTAAAATATAGCGGAATTTTTCCTGGTAAGCGCTGAGAACTTGCGGCTGCTCCTGCAACACTTTGACCGTCAGCCGGATCAGATCGTCAAAATCCAGGGCGTTATTAGCCATGAGCTTTTTCTGATAGCGTTCATAGACCCCGGCGGTCTTTTCCTGAAAATAATCCGCCGCTTGTCTGGCAAAAGCCTCCGCGTCCAGCAGTCTGTTTTTAGCGTCACTGATCATCGCCCCGACCCCGCGCGGGGAAAACTTTTTCTCGTCCAGATTCAATTCCCGCAAACAGCTCTTGATCAGGGTCTGCTGATCCTGCACGTCATAAATCGCGAAATTGCTCGCATACCCCGCCAACTGCTGGATCTCCCGCCGCAGGAGCCGCACGCCGGTGGAATGAAACGTTCCCGCCCATAAGCCGCGGCCCTCTTCACCCACCAGCACCGCGATCCGTTCCCGCATTTCCTGAGCGGCTTTATTGGTAAACGTGATCGCCAGGATGTTCCAGGGCTCGACTCCCTGAGCAATGAGATGCGCGATACGGTAGGTCAGCACTCTGGTTTTCCCCGACCCGGCGCCGGCCAGAATCAATAACGGCCCGTTGCGGCATTCCACGGCCTCCCGCTGCACCGGATTCAAACTCTCTAGCTCGTACATGATCCCACTCCTATCATATATTCCCCATTCATTCAATATAGATTATAGCATAGCTTGGCGCAAGAACGCAGGGGGGCCGCGCAAGTTTGAGCGATCCTTTTGTCCGATTTTACCGTTCACGCTCTTTTTTCGGCCGGCGGCGCTGTTTGGCTTCACCAAAGCGTTTTTTTGTCATGATCGTGCAGTGTTATGCGCATATCCCTGCCACAATCCCTGCCGCCATTGATAATCTTCTTGGCAGAAACTCCTTTTCTATATTATAATAGATAAGAGAGTGGATAGAAGAGGTAGATTTCAATGGAAGTTTTCGTCGCAAGGCAACCGATATTTTATCGCAACGGCAAAGTCTTTGCCTATGAGTTGCTTTTCAGACATAACGAGAATAATTACTACGAAAACAGCGATGCTGACCGAGCGACCGTCGAGGTGATCACCAACTCCTTTTTGACTATCGGCATGAAAGTTTTGACGGGCGGAAAGCGCGGCTTTATTAATTTTACCGAAAATCTGTTGAAAAAAAGCGCTTATTCCATCCTGCCGAAAAAATTTGTCGTCATTGAGCTTTTGGAAACCGTCGAACCAAACAGCGAAGTCGTCGCCTGCTGCAAAAAATTAAAAGCCGCGGGCTATTTGCTGGCCTTGGATGATTTCGTTTTCGATCCCAAATATCAGCCGTTGATTGAGCTGGCGGATATCATCAAGATTGATTTTCTCGCCACCCCGCTTGCCAAAAAATCCGCGATCTTCCACCAGATCCCGCCAAATTCCAAGATTAGAATTTTAGCGGAAAAAGTTGAAACCTACGCGGATTTTGAAGCTGCCCTCCATATGGGCTATCACTACTTTCAGGGATATTATTTCAGCAAGCCCGCCATCTTCACCGGCAATACAATGCCTGCCAATAAAGCCTATCACTTTCAATTGCTGCAAAAGGTTTACGATGAGACGACCAGCTTTGAGCAACTGGAAGTTATCTTTAAGAATGACCCCGCTTTGAGTTTTCAGTTATTAAAATTTATCAACTCTTCTTTCTTCGCTTTCAGCAACCGTATCACTTCTCTGCGGCAAGCGCTCGCTTTGCTCGGATTCAACGAGCTGAAAAAATGGACGACTTTGGTTTCACTGCAATATCTCTGCCAGGATAAACCGAATGAGCTGATGATCACTTCCATTATCCGAGCCAAGTTCGCCGAAAGCATCGCCTTTAAAATTACCCATGATCTCCAATCAGCCGCGCAAGCCTTTTTGGTGGGCATGTTTTCTTTGCTGGACGCCTTCCTCGATCAACCGATGACGGACATCCTGAACCAGCTTCCCTTAGCCGATAACATCAAATCGGTTCTGCTGGGAGGAAGCGACAGCTTGCTCAGCGGTGTCTATCAATTGATTACGGCTTATGAACAAGCGGACTGGGATCACTGCTCGCATTATTGTCAAGCGATAAACTTCCCGGAACATGAGCTTCCCGGTCTTTACGCGGAGGCGCTGGATTCCAGCAGCAATCTTTTATTTTCCCCTTAGCCGCTGCCCCCTAAAAGCCCTTTATAGAAGAGCTTTTAGGCCGGTCTAAACATACTTGCGCATGTGATTTAAGGCCGCTTTTTCCAAGCGGGAGACCTGAGCCTGCGAGATGCCGATTTCATCCGCGACTTCCATCTGCGTTTTGCCGTGGAAAAACCGCAGCGACAGAATCAGTTTTTCTCTTTCTCCCAAACGGCGCAGCGCTTCCCTGACCGCCAACCCTTCTAACCAATTATTGTCCACGTGTCTTTCGTCGCCGATTTGATCCATGACAAAGATTGGATCCCCGCCGTCATGATAGATCGGCTCGAACAGGGAAATCGGTTCCTGGATGGCGTCCAAAGCAAATAAAACGTCCTCCCGCGGCAGGGCCAGCTTCTCCGCGATCTCGCTGATCGTTGGTTCCCGTGAACACTCGTTTACCAATTGATCCCGTACCTGCAACGCTTTATACGCGATATCCCGCAGAGAACGGCTGACGCGGATCGGATTGTTATCCCGAAGATAGCGGCGGATTTCGCCAATGATCATCGGCACCGCATAGGTGGAGAATTTAACGTTCTGCCCCAGATCAAAATTGTCAATCGCCTTCATCAAACCGATACAGCCAACCTGAAAAAGATCGTCCACAAATTCGCCGCGATTGGTAAACCTCTGGATGATACTCAGAACTAAACGTAAATTGCCGTAAATAAGTTTATCCCGGGCGCTTTGGTCCCCGGCTTGGTACTCGACAAAAAGCTCTCTCATCTTAGCGCTGCCCAAGACCGGCAATTTTGAAGTATTCACCCCACAGATTTCGACTTTGTTTAACGCCAATATAAGAGCACCCCCCAGTCATTTCCTGTTGAAAAGTATGCCCTTATTGACCGGCTGTTATTCTTTTGAAAGGCTGGTAATATTATTCCATCCGCACAAACTCTTTACGCAACCGGCGGATAATCCGCTTCTCCAGCCGGGAGATATAGGACTGTGAAATCCCCAAGCGATCGGCCACTTCTTTCTGCGTCTTTTCTTCCCCGTTGTCCAGACCGAAACGTAATTCCATGATGACCTTCTCTCTGTCCGTCAAGCGCGCCATCGCCAAACGCAAAAGCTGACCGTCCACTTCCTTTTCCAGCGGGCGGGAAATGATATCCGTTTCCGTCCCCAAGACATCGGAAAGCAGCAATTCGTTGCCGTCCCAATCAATGTTCAGCGGCTCGTCGAAAGAAACCTCCGTCCGCGTCTTATTATTGCGCCGCAAATACATCAAAATTTCGTTTTCAATGCAGCGCGAAGCATAGGTAGCCAGCTTGATCTTCTTGCCCGGATCAAAGGTTTTCACGGCTTTGATCAAACCGATGGTGCCAATGGAAACCAAATCCTCAATTCCCACCCCGGTATTCTCGAATTTTCTTCCTATGTAGACCACCAATCGTAAATTCCGTTCGATCAGGACGTCCCGCACGCTGAAATCGCCTTGTTCCAAACGACAGAGCAAAGCGCTCTCCTCCTCGCCGCTGAGCGGCGGCGGCAGGGATTCACTGCTGCCTACATAATAAATTTCCCTGACGCGGGGAAACCGCCGCTCTATTCTCTGCGCGATCGGCTGCCGTCTCCAGCGAATCATCAGATTTTGACGAAACTGCCCCATCCATTCCTCAACCTGTTGCTTTATGTTCATACGCCTGTATCCTCATCCTCTCTCTGCCCTGCCAATTCAGGGTGCAGCAACGCCCGATACCTTCCTTCACTGCTCAGAACCTGTTTCACCAAAGCGACCGAAGCTCTGACCCGCACAGGCTCAAGTCCCGCGTGGATCAGGATCTGCTGCGGCCGCACCGCCAGCAGCCAACTTTTTTTTCCGATCGCCTGAAAGGGAACAAACACCAATTTCTTCATCAGGGACGGATTCTGTTTCCATAACCAGGGCCAGGGATCATCACTATCCTGCCACGGCTCCCGCAAAAAGGCGATCACCTCCTCCGGCAAGGCGCTCAGCGCCGCCGCTTCTTCCAGCAGCAGCACCGGAACCCCGCTTACCGGATCACGCAAATGATTCCCCGTATCGATGAAAGCCTGCGTCTTTACCGTTTGATTCTCCTTGCCAAAATCGATTTCCACCTCATACAGGCGATCCTGCCAGAAATCCGACCGCTGCCGCCAACGCTGCCATACCCTCTGCCCGCCCCACCAGATACCGCCGGCTAACGGCAACAGCCATACAGTATGAAGGGAGAGGCGCAAAGCAACCTCCGGCGTCGCCTCCTGAAATTGAGCCCAACCCCACAACGCCTGAACCAAACCGCCCAATCCCGCCGATACCAACCAGAATCCCAGCAGCGCTTTCAACAAACTCCGTCCGCGCCGCGGCTGGTAGGCCAGCCATACCATCCCGACCGGAACCAGAAATTTCGCCGCGTTCAGCAGCAAAGGAAAGTCAAAGAAACTCAATATCACCGGGATTTCTCCAATGATTACCGCCATAAAAATCCAGCGGCCCTTCAGGGAAACGCGCAACAATCTGCCGGTAACGACCAGCAAAAAAGCGTCCATCAGCCCATTGATCCCTATGGCTATATCGAGATAGCTTTCCGTCCCAGGCATGGCCGAGCAACCTTTCTTTTCTTCCCATACAAATTATATCTTACCGGAGGGATAAAGCCTGTCGTTTTGCCGGGACGGCCCATGACATAAAATGGGATTCCAGTGCGAGACGTGTAGATATTTTGCGGGTGGATTTTGCAATGGTATATATAAGAGAGATTCGTTTGCTGATTGGCAAGCATCTCTCCTATAACCAGGGGTTATGTTTACGTAACCTTAAAAATAAAAACAGCCCTGACGACCGCTATGCCACGATCATCAGGGCTATTCCATCGCCTCATTCCATCTAAAACAACTCCGGCGCAAAACGAGCCGGATCCACGTCCTCCTCCACCAACATAACATGTTTAAGCTCTGAGAAGGCGGCCAAAGCCCATGCCCGTCTAGGCGCGCTGAACATACACTCCCGTCCGGGTATCGATAATCAGGACGTCCCCTTCGTTGACGAAGAAAGGCACCTGCACGATGGCCCCGGTTTCCACGGTCGCCGGTTTCGTCCCGCCGGTGGCCGTATCGCCTTTAACGCCGGGTTCCGTCGCCGTCACCGTCAGCTGCACGCTATTGGGTATATCCACACCGATCACCTTGGCGCCAAAGAACAGGACGCTGATGATCATGTTCTCTTTCAGCCATTTGACCCCGTCGCCGATTTGTTCGCCGGTCAAAGACGTTTGTTCATAGTTCTCATTATCCATCACGACGAAATGATCGCCGTCTTTGTATAAGTATTGCATATCACGACGCTCCACATGAGCTTTAGGTACTTTTTCCCCCGCGTTAAACTTGCGTTCCACCACCGCGCCGGTTTTTACGTTTTTCATCTTCGTCCGCACGAAAGCCGCGCCTTTCCCCGGTTTGACATGCTGGAACTCCACGATCACAAACACATCGCCATCCAATTCGATCGTGACGCCCGTTTTAAAATCATTTGAAGAAATCATACTTTTCCCCCTACATTTATTTATGGTATTCTTCGCTCTTCAGCGAAACCATCGACCCCGGCTAAACTTCCGGCGACGCCTGCACCATTTTCCTCATTCTATATAATCATGAACTCCTTTGGCGCTTGTGTCAAGACCTCGCCGCCGCGCTCAGTTACCAGTACCAGATCCTCGATCCGCACGCCCCCCCAGGAGGGCAAATAAATCCCCGGTTCGACCGTGACGACCATCCCCGGCTCCAGCGTTTGTTCTTCGCTCTTATTCAAGCTCGGCCCTTCATGGATTTCCAGGCCCAGCGAATGCCCTAAGCCATGCCCGAAATATGCGCCGTACCCGGCGTCCGCAATCAGCTTTCTGGCGGCGGCGTCCACTTCCCGTCCCTTGATCCCCGGTTTGATCGCCGCGATCCCCGCCTTGTTCGCCGCTAAAACGATTTCGTAGATTTCCCGTTGCTGCTCCGTCGCTATTCCCAAACACAGCGTTCGCGTCATATCGGAGCAATAGCCCTCATACACCGCGCCAAAATCAAGGGTCAGCAATTCTCCCGGAGCCGTCTTTTTGGGACTCGCCACCCCGTGCGGCATCGCTGATCGCCAGCCGGAAGCCACGATAAACTCAAACGCCCCCCCGCTGGCGCCCGCTTGACGCATATGAAATTCCAGAGCCAGCGAAATCTCCGCTTCTGTCTGTCCGACCGCCAGCGTCCGCAGAAGATGAGCAAACGCCTGATCCGCCAACGCCACCGCTTGCCGAATGAGGGCAATTTCCCCTTCGTCCTTTACGGAACGCAGCCGTTTGATCAAGGAAGAATGGGAGCAAAGCTCTTTCCCCTTCAGCGCCGCCGACAGTCTTCCGTAATCCTCAAACGTTATGGAAGTCCCTTCAAAGGCGATCCTCTCCCACGGCGCTGGCGCCGCCAATAGCCCTAACGCGCGAAAGGTTTCCCCCTCCGTATCCAGCGTCTGATATTCGCCCGCCTGAAGCTTCGCCTGCTCAATATAACGGGAATCAGTCAGCAAAAAAGCCTGTTCCAAGGTGATCAGCAACGTTGCCGTACTCCCGGTGAAACGGCTCAGATAGCGCACATTGGCAGGATTCATCACCACAAAAGCGTCTACCGCCTCCTGCCGCATCGCCTGCCGCACAGCGAGCAATCTACTCATCGCTCCGCCTCCTCAGTGTGGGCGGCGACCGGTCGCAAAGCGTCGATGGCGTAGCGTAAGGCCAGCGTATAGCTCTGTTTTCCCAAACCGCAGATTTGACCGATACAGACCGCCGCGATCAGCGAATGCTGGCGGAACTCCTCCCGCGCGTGAATATTCGACAGATGGATTTCCAGCGCCGGTACTTTCACCCCCGCCAGCGCGTCCCGCAAAGCGATACTCGTATGCGTCCAGGCCCCGGCGTTGAGGATTAAGAAATCTTCTTCGCTTAACGCCGCTATCCAATCCAGCAGAACCCCCTCGTGATTGGTCTGCCGAAAATCGCACTCCACGGCGGCGGCCTTAGCCATGCCCTGCAACTCATCCTCGATTTGCCGCAGGCTTTGGCGGCCATAATGCCGCGGCTCCCGCTGTCCGAGCAGGTTTAAATTCGGTCCGTTGAACACGTAAATCTTCCCCATGATCTCACATCCCTCGCTGTCTCACCCTGAATTTTACCATATTTCTTTGCGCCTTCATAGTCTTTGCGCCGAACAAAAAACGATGAAGGACTTCGCTTGCTCTGCCAGTCCTCCATGCGTAACCGTTCCTATCCTCATCGTTCAGCCCCTCTGCTCTTGAAAACGTCCCCTCGTCAATATAAATACTCTCTGGTCCAGGGGATATCGTTCGCCAGCCCTTTGGTTAAAACGAGCTGGTGGATGTCGATATTGCCAGTGTTAAAAGAAGCCGCGCAGGCGTTCAGGTACATGCGCCACATCCTGATAAAGCGCTCATCCTTGGTTTTGCGGACCTCTTCCAGCTGACTCTCGAAATTCTCCGTCCAATGGATCAGCGTCCGTCCGTAATGCCGCCGCAAGCTCTCCATATCCGTGATCATAAAACCGCTCTCCGCCGCTCCTTGCACGACCTCCTTGATCCCCGGAATATAGCCGCCCGGAAAAATATATTTGTTGATCCATTCGTTCGTACCGCCCTCATTCGGCCCGGTAATGGAGTGCAGCAGAAAGACGCCGCCATCCTCCAGCAGCCGATACGCCGTATCGAAATATTCCCGGAGATTTTTTTTACCGACGTGCTCCAGCATACCAATACTGATGATCCTGTTGAAGCTCCGGTTTTTTACATCCCGGTAATCCGTCAGTTCCACCGCCACCCGGCCGCCCAGACCGTCGGCTTCGATGGATTCCTTCACTTTTTTATATTGCTCCTGGCTGAGCGTCACGCCGGTCGCTTCTACCCCGTACTCCCGCGCGGCGCTGAAAATCAACTGTCCCCAGCCGCAGCCGATATCCAGCAGCCTGTCTCCCTGCTTCAGGCAAAGCTTCTTCAGGCTGTGCGCGATTTTTTGCTGTTGGGCCGTATCCAGGGTGTCGTTTTCATTTTTAAAATAGGCGCAGGAATAGATCATGGCCTGATCCAGCCAGAGCTTGTAAAAATCGTTGCCGATATCATAGTGATGTTCCGCGTTTTTATGGCTTTTTTTGATGGAATTCGCCACCGTCTTTTTTATGAGATTCGCCACCGGATTGGCATACATAAATTCCGCTTGGGTTTTATACAGTTGCTCGATCAATTCCCGGAGATCGCCTTCAATCTCTATCAAGCCGTCCATATAAGCGTCGGCCAGCGCCATCTGCGCGTCGGCGATAAATTTATTCTTGGGGAGAGCGCCGCGAAAGGTCAGCTTGAACCGCTCGTCGCCGTTCGTCAGAACTTCCCCGTTTTCCAGAACAAACGTCAGCCCCGCGACATTTAGCTTCTTGTGAAATTCTTTTAATATGCTATTCTCCATACCCATAGAATTACGCCTTCTTTCTTTGTATCCAACATATGACAATATAAATTCTATTACTTCAACGATCAATTTTCAAGCGTTTTGCGAAAATACTTTCGTTTCTTTTTGACGCGGTGCAGGACGGTAAGCTCATGCGGAACTATGAGGGCGGGGCGTATCGTCCGACTTATTTCTGCGTCAAAGATAATCTGTTTTAGGGGACGCCCGTTTTCAGCTTCGTTGCGCGCAGTTGAGGGCGAGCGGACGGGTTCGCTTTCGTTCGCTGAAGGCCGCGAAGGGCGGACGGTTCCGCTTTTAAGGAAAAAGAGCGGCAGTCCGTTCGCCGGACTGCCGCTCTTTTTCCTTCGTATTTATAAGTGTAGATTGCAAGTTTGTTTGTCTAACTATCCAAATATCTGTATTCTTATTTGTCCTCACCGAGCCGGGAGCGAAGCTCCGCGATGAGAGCCGCTTGCTCCGCAAGCGCAGTTTCTTTTTCTGCTTCCTTCCGCACAAGCGCCGCATCCTTCTCAGCGGCCAGCTTCCGCCACTTAGCGGATTCCAGACGTTCTTCTTCGCGCCATTCTTCACGCCATTCTTCGCGCCATACCTTCTTCGCGTCCTCTAATTTAAACTCAGTCATAATCATATTCTCGACCTCCGATCCGTGGGTTGTGAGAAATTCTCCCATGACGTCCTTTTCCAAACAATACCTTATTGCATTCTTGACCGCGGTCTCCAACGGCTGCTTCTCCGCCGTGTTGCGGCGTACCTGCGCGACAAACGCCGCGTACTCGCTGAGGGAGCGGCTCTGCCGGAGCAATTCCGCATTGCACCCTTCATTGATATTATACACCGCCACCTTCAGTTCGAGCAAGTCCGGAATGTCCGCTTCCAAGAAGGCGTCCGACAGCTTCAGTTCCAACTTTTCCGCCCAAGGATCGATGCCGTTATACAGGACGATGAATTTCGGCCTGGGGATTTTGATGAGGCCGCGTCTATAAATGTTGGCGCTGTCCAACATTTTTTCGTACACCCTGGCGACGTAGAGCAGCAGGCGCAGCGGTAGGTTCAGGTTGATGGTGGATTGGTGTTCTATGAGGATGATGAGGCGGCGGTCGAGCAGGAAGGCCAGATCGTTGATCTGCTCGTGAAACAGCACATCCTCCAAGGTTTCGATTTCTATGTCGGTATCGGGCGGGTAATGCGCGCCTTCGATAGCGTTATAGACCTCAATCAAACGCTGCGGGTTGGAAAAATAGCGGCTGAAGACGCTGTCTTTGTATTGGCGGTTGACGAGCATGGGTGGCCAACTCCCTGTATTATTTATTTTGAGGCTCGGGACAGCAGTATAAATATTAAATATGCGGAATCGTGATTGGTATATATATATTATACAGGGATAAATATCCAAATACAAGGAGCCACCCTCACCCGCTGCCAAAACCCCAAAACGAGACAGGCACATCCTCCAAGACCCAAAAGACAAGCGCGGGGCGGGCGGGTGCATGGCTTTTTGATCGGGTTGGCGCAGAGCGAGCAGGTGCGTGGGGCTTTTGCTGGAGGCCGCGAAGGGCGGACGGTTCCGCTTTTCGTCCCGCTGCGCCTTCCTGGCGCAAAGGGACGCGCTCGGCTTCCCTGCCTCGCTTTTCGCGGAACCGTCCGCCCTTCGCTTGGGTTTGGGGTCGGGGATGTTTTTTGCTTGGGGCGGCGGCGCGGGTTTTGTCTGAGCGGGCGTGAGGCTATAGGTGTGGGGAAACGGTGATTAGCAGCCACCTGGACTGATGGCTGCTAATCATTTGATCCTGTTTTCTGTTCGCTGGTTCGCTTTGAAGAAAAGCGACAGTCCGTTCGCCGGACTGCCGCTCTTTTCCTCTTTCCTATCTCTTTTTGTTTTTTCCTCCTTTTGCCGGTCTTGCTAGCCTTACCGGCTTTCCCGGTTTGCTGAGAAGTATGGTTTGGTGAAAGTGATTATTCAGAGACTCCGTTCGTGATCGTTACCGTGACCGTACCTGTGATGGGTGTTTGGGTTCCTGCGGTATACGTTACCGTGAAGCTGAATTCTACTGTGCCGTCATCCGCTGCGTCATCCGCGATGGTTACTGTTTTGCCGTCTTCGCCAATGCTGGCATCAGTCTGAGCGGTTCCGCCAGTAATTTCCCACGCGACAGTGTAACCTGCTCCGCTGGTCGGCAGGACAAACGTGTCACCAGTTTCTAAAACGACTTCCTTTGTTGTGAAGGAATAGGCGCCGT
>JAITOS010000069.1 GCA_031289815.1 Peptococcaceae bacterium
TTCTTGCTTAACGCGAAAAATCCGGTTATAATGACCATACATTGATCGTGATCAGGAGGTTCGCATGTTTGAATGTTTCCAGCCTGCGATGCAAATAACGTCTGTAGAGAAGATTTCCGTGGAGGAACTGTTTGAAGCTGGAATCAAAGGTTTGATCATAGATTTGGATAATACGGTGACGCGCTGGAACGAGCTTGTCGTTGAGGAAAAAGTGGCGCTCTGGTTAGGGCGGGTCAAAAAAGAGGGCATTCAGGCCTGCGTGGTTTCTAACAATAAAAAAAAATCGCGGGTGGCGACCGTGGCGGATTATTTAGACGTTCCCTATGTTTTCAGAGCGACTAAACCGCGTCGGCGCGCTTTTCTGGAAGCCATGAAGATGATGGGCACCGGCGCTGAAAACACGGCGGTCATCGGGGATCAATTGTTTACCGATGTTCTGGGCGGAAACCGCTTGCACCTGTATACGATTCTCGTTGCCCCCATTAGCGATCATGAATTTGCGGGGACGAAGATCCTGCGCATGGGGGAACGCGTGTTGTGGTGGCTGATGAAAAAGCCGGCGTCGGCGAACTCGAATAGTCCGAAGTTTCCCTGAAGGGCGCAAGGAAGATGACAAAGACGGTGATAAAGATTCAGCGGGATGGCGGCGCCGTCTTGCTGAATCTTAACCATATAAGAAGAAGTCTCCGCTGGAACGTATAGGGGAGAAGTGTTAAAAGAGGAAGGGAACGATGGAAAAACATTTTGCGGTGATTGGCGACCCGATCGCCCACTCTCTTTCGCCGTGTATGCATAACGCGGGCTATCAAGCGGCTCGTTTGGCGGCTGAATACCAGCGCTTCGCTGTCAAACCGGAACAATTGCGGGAGGCGGTTCTGGGGCTGCGGGCGCTTGGCTTTTCCGGCTGGAACGTAACCATTCCGCATAAAGAGAAGATCATTCCTTTTTTGGATGAATTGACCCCGACGGCTGAAAGAGCGGGCGCGGTCAATACCGTGAAAGTGACGGAGACGGGGAAGCTGATCGGGCATAATACGGATGGCTGGGGTTTTCTGCGTTCCATCTCGGCGCTGTTGCCGGTGGTGCGGGGAAAAAACGTCGTGCTTCTCGGCGCCGGCGGCGCGGCGCGAGGGATTGCTGTGCCTTTGGCCGAATCGGGCGCGAAGCTGCTCATCCTGAACCGGACGCCGGAAAAGGCCGGAGAGCTGTCCGAGCTTTTGACCGGGTATGGCGCTCAGAGCGCCTGGGGTTCTCTGCAACCCGGCGATTGGCTGGCGGCGGCGGACTTGGTCGTGCAAACAACTTCGGTGGGCTTGCGCGGGGAACCCTTCTCCTTTTCCCTGCGGGGACTGAAAAAAGAAGCGTTGGTGGTGGATATCATATTCAACCCGGCGGAAACCCAATTTCTGCGCGAAGCGCGCCAATTAGGGAACGCGGCGCTCAATGGCTTGGGAATGCTGTTGTATCAAGGGGTGCTGGCCTGGGAATTTTGGCTGGAGGAGCCGCCCCCGGTAGAAAACATGGAACAGGCTCTGCGCGCCGCCGACGGCGGCTAAATCTTCATCTGAATAGAGGGATAAGGGGTGGAGGAAGGATGGGAATCAGCCGCGCCGTAAAAGCCGACAACGGCTTCTTGCTGTTGGAAATTCTATTGGTATTGCTCATCCTGGCGGGAGGAAGCTTTGCCCTGCTGGTCAAAATTCCGGGACAGAGAGACGGACGGAATTTGGCGACGGCCAGCACCAGAATGCTGGAGGAATTGAGAGAGGCCCGCTTTGCGGCCATGTCGGAAAATATTTCGTATCAGGTAAATTTTTATCCGGACACTAATACTTATCAGATCACACGGGCCGGAACGCTCGTGAAAGACGTCGCTTTGCCGGAGGGCGTCGTCTATCTTGACCGTCCGAGCGTGGCCCGCGTGACCTTTAACGCCGCCGGGGCGCCGGGACAAGGGACGACGATTACCCTGGGAACGGCGGACAGAAAACAATCCCGTAAAATCATCGTCGCGCCGGTGGGCGGACGGATCCGGGAACAGATCCCATAAACAGAAGTTAGCGAGGCAATGAATATGCGTTTTTTGACAGCGGGAGAATCTCACGGGCCCAAGCTGGTGGGTATTATCGAAGGTCTGCCGGCTGGACTGCCGATAGACAAGAAGAAAATTGACGAGACGCTGCGGCGGCGGCAGGCCGGTCCTGGCCGGGGCGGCAGAATGAAGATCGAGCAGGACGAGGTCGCGCTCATGGCGGGCGTTCGAGCGGGATTGACGACGGGCGCGCCGCTGGCGCTGGAGATCATCAATTTGGATTGGCCCAACTGGGAAAAAATCATGACCTGGGAAAGCGGCGCGGATTTGGAGAGCCGCAAGGTTTTAGCGCCTCGCCCCGGCCATGCGGATTTAACGGGAGCCTTGAAATACCGGACCGAGATCAGGAATGTTTTGGAGCGGGCCAGCGCCAGAGAGACGGCCATGCGGGTGGCGGTCGGCGCGATTGCCCGGCAGCTGCTGGAGGCGGTCGGTATGCAGATTCAGGGCCGGGTACGGTCGATTGGCGGCCGTTGGGCGCAGACGGATGAATCCGAAGAGTATTGGCAAAAAGCGCGTCAGTCACCGTGGCTTACCGGCGACCCGCAGGCGGAAACCGCATGGGGACAGTTGCTGGAGGAAGCCCGCGCCCGCGGGGAATCTCTGGGAGGGGTGGTAGAGGTTCAGATTCATCACGTACCGGCGGGGCTTGGTTCTTATGAGCAATGGGATCGCAAGCTGGACGGGCGTTTAGCCCAGGCGCTCATGTCCGTGCAAGCCATAAAAGGCGTATCCTTCGGCTTGGGTTTCAGCGCCGCCGATCAGTTGGGTTCCCAAATGCATGATCCGATTGATTACCAGCCGGGAACCGGTTTCTTTAGAACGAGCAATCACGCCGGGGGGATAGAAGGCGGCATGAGCAATGGCGAACCCATCGTCATTCAGGCGGCGATGAAACCGATTCCGACCCTGTATCAACCGTTGGCAACGATTCAAATCGAGACCAAACAAAAGATCGCGGCCAGTGTCGAGCGATCCGATATCTGCGCGGTTCCCGCCGCCTTGATCGTCCTGGAACAGGTCGCCGCCTGGGTGGTGGCGGAGGCGGCGCTGGAAAAATTTCCGGCGGATACGTTTGCCGAATTCAAACAGGCGGTAGCAGACTATCGCGCCTATCTGAGCGGAGTGTGAGGATAAGGCGGCGCTGAAGGGAAAAGATAAGCGGAAGAGGGAGGAGAAAGCTATGCCGTCGGCGTCAAATATTATTTTGATTGGTTTTATGGGTTCCGGTAAAACGACGGTGGGCAAAGCTCTGGCTAAACATCTGTCCTGGGATTTTGTGGACACGGACGTGGAGATTGAAAAAGTCACGGAGCTGAGCATTGCGGAAATCTTCCGCCGTTATGGGGAAATTCGTTTCCGTTCGGAAGAATGCCTGTTGATCGACAAAATCAGGAGCTGTCAGGGCTGTGTAATCGCCACCGGCGGCGGCACGGTTCTGAATCCGGAAAACCGGCAAAAACTTTCTGCGATAGGCTTGATGATTCATCTACAGGTGACGCTGGAGGAGGCTTCGGCGAGGATCACGCAAAAAAGCACGCGACCGTTGTTAAAAGGAAGCCGGGAAGAATTGGAAGACATCTGGCGTTCACGCCAACCGGTCTATGAGGAGGCGGACGTAACTGTAGATACGACGAATAAAGACATTGAGACGATCACGCAAGAGATTTTGCTTTTTTTGGAGAAAGGGGATAAAGAGAGTAGTGTTTGCGTCACAGAAGATTGAAGTGATGGCCGGTCATCCATATCCGATTTGCTTGGACGCTAAATTGGAAGATATCGGTAAACACTTGCAAAGAACGATTCAGCCGGGAACGCAGATCCTGGTCGTTTCTCAGGAGAAGATTGTTGAACTCTATTTTCAGCGGTTAGCGGCTGGCTTGAGGGAATATCAGGTGCAGCTGGTTACTTTTCCGGCCGGCGAAGAAGAGAAAAATTTAAACCGCTTGCAGGCATTGACGACGGAAGCCGTTGCCTTTGGACTGAATAGAGAAGGGGTAATCATTGCCTTAGGCGGCGGCGTGGTGGGAGACCTTGCCGGTTTTTTGGCGGCGACCTATATGCGGGGCGTCCGCTTCCTGCAAGTGCCGACGACCCTGCTGGCGCAGGTGGACAGCAGTATCGGCGGTAAAGTGGCGGTCAACCACCCGGCGGGGAAAAATCTGTTAGGGGCCTTTTACCCGCCGCTCGCGGTTTGGACCGATTTTAGCACCCTGGATACCCTGCCTTGGGAGGAAGCGCAAAATGGTCTGGCGGAAACCATTAAACACGCCATCCTTGGCGACCAGGAGCTCTTTGACTTTCTGGAAAAATACGTGGAGCAGATCAAGAAGCGCGAAGGGAGTATCTGGCGGGAAATGATCAGCCGCTCGATCGCCGTCAAAGTGCGGATCGTATCGGAAGACGAGAAAGAAAAAGGAACCAGAGCCCTGTTGAATTTGGGGCATAGTTTCGGACACGCTCTGGAAAGCGCGATGGGATATACGGGAATCACGCACGGCCAAGGCGTCAGCATTGGCTTGGCGGCGGCTGCTAATATCGCTCAGCAAAGGGGACACATCAAGAGCCAGGAGACGCAAAGAATCCATACGCTGTTGCGGGATTTTGGCTTACCGGTGAACATTTCAGGGGTAACGCCGGAGCAATTGCTGTTGAAGATGGGGGCGGATAAGAAAAACAGAGAGGGGAAAAAAGTGATCATTTTACCGGTGCGGATCGGTCGGGCAATGGCCTTTCGTGACTGTAGCGACGACGAGCTCATGCAAGCCTGGCGGGAAGTCGTGGTTTGCTGAAGCGCGAGACTTCGGCGACAGGATAAAGAACCCCGCAAAAACAAAGCTCCCTGGCCATATCAAGAGATGATCAGGGAGCTTTTTGCTGGTTGACCCTTTAGTCCGGATAGTAAGGACCAAAAATCTTTTTCCAGGCGGCGGCGGCTTCCTCCAGCTTGCCGGCGGCTTCCGCGTCAAGGGCTTTTTGCGCGATGACCCAGCTTTCCCGCGTCGGCGCTTCAAACGAACCGGTGCGTTGGAGGGGCGCTTGGCTTCCCATAGCCGGCCAGGATTGCCGGGAGGGATCCTGCTGCGCCAGATAATTTAAGAAATCAGCCATCGAATGATGGAACGGCAGGGCGTCGTTGTAAGCGCCGCTGTCCAAAAAATGAAGGATCAAGGCGTCCAAAAGGATAGGCGAGAGAGGGACTTGCCAGGTTTCTCTCCAGACGTGAGCGATCCGGGCCAGATCTTTTACTTTGCGTTTGTAAGCCTGATTCGCCTGATTGATCGCTTCAACCTCCAGAAGCTGTGTAGGCTGACGCCAGGAACCGTTCTGACTGGGATCCGGACACACATAATCGCCGCTATCTAACTGGACAATCGGGGTTATCTGAAAGATCATTTCGGGAAAGGGAACGGAGACGAGGTTCTCCTGAATCGTGGCGTCAACGGCGGGGTAGGCGTTCAGGACGCTCGCTTGGACGTCCTTGAGCATTTGGAGTTGGCCGTTGTTGTTCTCCAGCGTCTGGTATTTGTCATACAAAGACCCCGGCAGCCGGATATACATCTCCACCGTATGCGTCGTCTTAATGGCAGTCCCCCTGCCGACAGGGCCGACCAATTTGCTATAAGCGCTGTCAGACGGATAATTGCGAAAATCCGTGTTGAGCTGCTTGGTGATGGTTTTGAATTTTTCCGCCAGGTTATCCAGATTCTCCAGACGAAGATTCTCTAACAGAACATCAAATTGTTCGGATATTAGCATTTAAAATATCCCCCCTGTGTGTGTTTATCCTTCTCTGTTATAGATATTAGTCGTGTGTTGTTATTTATTCTCCCTGTACGGCTGATTTCCTCCCGCCGGAAAAATTTTGCTCAAGTTTTGACCGTAGGCGCTAAAATGACGTGAACCAAACGCCCCACCGAAGCCAAGACAAGCCTGCAAGATAAATTTAAATTGACATAGGAAGATCAGTCGCTATACAATGGTCTTCAGGGGGAAATATATCGCAGAAAGAAGAATCATGCGGATAGACGAGCGGCAACGAAAAAAGGAAATCTGGCCAAGCGTCGGCGCATACTTTTTTTTCAAAATATTGAGAACAATTCAATCTCCATGAATATCCATAGAAGGATTTTGAATTCTCATGTAAAATGGTATCGTAGGCTTTAATTTTATTTAGTACAAAACAAAAAAATAAGCGCGAAGAAAATAACGGAGGTGTCCTATGGGTAAATATGATGTATTAAAGGCCAAAGGAGTTTCACGGCGTGATTTTATGAAACTCATGGCGGTCACGACGGCGGCGCTGGGCTTACCGGCGGCGATCGCGCCCCAGGCGGCAAAAGCCGTAGGGGAAGCGTTGGCGAAACCGCCGGTGATCTGGCTGTCGGGAATGGAGTGTACGGGATGTACGACGTCTACCATCTCGACGATCAATCCCTCCGCGGCGGAATTGATTTTGGATACCCTGTCGATCCGCTACCATGAAGTCATCATGGCCGGTACGGGAGAAACCGCGGAACAGGCGTATGCGGAAACCCTGGCGGAAGGAAATTTCATCCTGGTCGTGGAAGGCTCGACGCCGCCGAACGAAGAGAAAGACGATTACTGTATCGTAGCCGGCAAGCCTTTCCGGAAAACCCTGCTGGAAGCCGCTGAAAAAGCGGAAGCGATCATCGCGGTCGGCAGCTGCGCCTGCGACGGCGCGGGAATTCCCGGAGCCTCCGACATCACGCAGGCCGTGGGAGTGCGGGAACTGCTCAAAGCCAACGGCATAGCGACGCCGGTGATCAACCTGCCTTGCTGTCCGGTCAAATCACAAACCGTCATTGGCACGATTGTGTATTATTTAACATTTAAACAGGTGCCGGAGCTGGATTCCCAAGGACGCCCGCTCGTCTATTACGGCGGTCTGCTGCATGACAACTGTCCACGGCGCGGTCGTTTTGAAGCCGGTCAATTTCTCGAGGACTGGAACGATCCTGAACAAAAGGATTATTGCCTGCTTCTCAAAGGATGTAAAGGGCCGAAAACTTACACGGACTGCGCTTCCGTTTGGTTTAATGATAACGCGAATTTCTGCCTGAACGCGGGTTCGCCCTGCTCCGGTTGCAGTGAAGCCGGATTTTACAGCAAATTCAATCCGTTATATGAGAAAAACGACGACTTCCATGTACCCGGCGTAGTCGGTCAAATCAGTCCGGATCTCATTGGCGCCGGGGTTGGCGCTGTGGCGGCGGGGTATTTGGCTTTCAGTACGGCAGGGAATGTTGCCAGAGGCCGTATCGGCAAAAAATCGAAAGAACATGGAGGGGATGAATAAATGGCGCAGAAAGTTGTCATTGATCCGATTACCAGAATTGAGGGTCATTTAAGAGTAGAAGTAGAAGTGGAAAATGGCGTAGTCACCGACGCGCATATCATCGGCAAAATGTTCCGCGGTTTGGAACCGCTGCTGACGGGTCGTGATCCCAGGGACGCTTCCTACGTCGTGGAACGCGTCTGCGGCGTGTGCGCCGGTTCTCACGGCTGGACGTCCGCGCTGGCTCTCGACGAGGCCTATGGCGCGGAAGTTCCGGCGGGCGGCAGGATCATCCGCAATTTGATTCTGGGCGCGATGTGGCTCCATGACCATCCGCTGCATTTTTATCATCTCAGCGCTTTGGATTATCTGGATATCATGGCGGTCGCCCGCTATCAAGGCGGAGACGCCGGTCTGCTGGCGGTTAAGGATAAGATCGTATCCCTGGTGAACGCCAATGATACCGCGCCCCTGACCCCGAGATACGCGCCGGATGAATACAGCGTCAATGATCCCGAATTAGTGACCACGGCGGTCGCGCATTATCTGAAAGCTCTGGAAATGCAGGCCAAGGCCAGGAAAATGTCCGCCTTGTTTGCCGGTAAACAACCGCATCAATCGTCGATCGTGGTCGGCGGCGTGACCATTCTGCCGAAATTGGAAGTCGTCAATCAGTACGCTTCCATGCTGGAAGAACAGATCAGCTTCATTGAAGACATTTATTTCCCGGACGTCATCACCTTCGGCACGGGGCCGCTGCTGCCTTTAGCCCAATCGGACATTGGGACGGGATACGGGCATTTCCTTTCGGTGGGCGCCTTTGACCGCGCGGATAACCGGCAGGATCCTTTCTTCAAACCGGGCCTGATTCTGGATGGCAATCTGGCCAATGTACTGCCCTTCGATGAACAAAAAGTAACGGAAGACGTCACCTATGGCTGGTACCAGAACGGACAAGCGCAGCATCCCTATACGGGAGATTCGACGCCGGATTTGAGCAAGCCGGACGCCTATACCTACGTCAAAGCGCCGCGTTACGACGGCAAGCCGCTTGAAGTCGGACCCTTGGCCCGTATGCTGGTCATGAAGCCGGAAGGCTTAATGGATCTGGTCGCCAAGCATAATATGAAGCTGGGCGCGGTCGCCCGTCACGCCGCCAGAGCCTATGAAACCGTCATGCTGGCTCAGGAAATGCGCAATTGGGTAGAAGCCTTAAAACAGGAGATGAGTTCCGGTCATTTCCGGATTCATGACACGGATCACTGGAACGCGCCGAATGAGGGCAAAGGCGCCGGACTGGCGGAAGCGCCGCGGGGCGCGCTGGGTCACTGGATCTGGGTCAAAAACCGCAAAATCGCCAATTATCAGATGGTCGTTCCGACCACCTGGAACTTCTCGCCGCGGGATGAAAGCGGCGTGTTAGGACCGGCGGAAAAAGCGCTGATCGGCACCCCGGTTCCCGATATCGAAAACCCGATCAACGTCGCCAGGGTGCTTCGCTCCTACGACCCCTGTCTGGCCTGCGCGATTCACCTGATCAGTCCGGACACGAATGAAGTCCGCAAGTTCCGGATATAATACCGTGATGGGGAAAGGAAGGTAATGATATGTCAGAGATCCTGCGTCCCGAAGATCATCCGCTACCGCAGCGCATTTTGCATTGGTCGAACCTGATCTGCTTCGCGTTCTTGATTTTCACGGGATTTATGATTCGTTTTCCCTTTCAGGGAACGCCGATGAATCTCATGCGTAATCTGCATTTTACGTTTATGTTTATTTTCCTGGTGGGAGGGATTGTGCGCGGCTTCATTTCGGTCTTTGGCAAGGAGCGGGATATTAAGTGCATCCTGCTCACCCGTAAAGACATCAAGCAGATCATCCCCCAGATTTTATACTACTGCTTCATCCTCAAAAAGGAACCGGAATTTGAAAAATATAATTCCCTGCAAAAAATGGCCTATATCGCCATGCAAGTGCTGGGCGTCTGTCAGGTGATTACGGGCGTCATTCTATACCGGCCAGAGACGTTCCAGACGCTCGGCTATATGCTGGGCGGTTTGGAAACCGTGCGGGTGATCCATTATCTGATTATGTGGATATTTATCTTTATCATCGTGGTACATCTGTATCTGGTCTTTACGGCGGCGATGGCTCAATTTTGGTTCATGCTCTTCGGCAAGATCAAAAAGGATCATTAGCCGATGTTGGCGCCTAAGATCATGATCATGGGGATCGGTAACGTGCTGTTATCCGACGAAGGCTGCGGGGTTCAGTTTCTGAAGGAGCTGGAAGAAGCGCAGCTGCCGGAGGACGTCGAGCTTCTGGAAGGCGGCACGGCGGGTCTGGAGCTGGTCCATCTGATCAAAGAAGCGGATTTTCTGATTCTCATTGACGCGGTCAACGCGCAGAGCGATCCGGGAGCGCTGTTTCGCTTCCAGCCGGAGGAGCTGAGCGTCTTTCCGCCGGAATTTCAGGTCTCCTTTCATCAGGTGGGGATTATCGAAGTGCTGAGCGTAGCCAAACTCTTGGGAAACGCACCGCAAACCCTGATCTACGGCATTCAGCCGAAGAGCTTAGAGTGGGGAATGGAGCTGTCCGCTGAGGTCAGGGCAGTCTTTCCCCGCTTGCTCAGGCTGGTAACTGGGGAAATCGCCTCGATCCGCCGCGATGGCCGCTTTTGCCGGGAGATCGGGGATTGATGGAAAACGGGCTGCCGTTGGTTTGGAAATGACAGGTGTGCCTTTATCGGTACGGTTTGCTTGTGCTGTGCGCGTCTCCTGGGGAGGCGCGTTTTTGTGTGCCTGTGCCTGTGACTGTGCTTGTGAATGTGAATGCGGTGGGGAAAGAGGGAAACGCCGCCGGATTTCTCAGGTCGTCTTCAGGAGAGCGGAAGCTAGCGGAAGATAGAAGGATAGCAGGAAGGTGAAAAGTGAAAATATTTAATATGGATGGAAGTATGTCCGATAACGTAAGTAGCGTGTGCGGCAAGGACTGCGAGCGCGCCGCCGGTAGGGTGAAAACGATAACCATAGGTACTGCCTATGGACTATACAGATCATATGCATATAATATACATACAGTATACGTGTAGTAATGTAGTAATATAGAGAGGAGTCTTGATATGGGCATATTTCGTAAAAATAAAAAGGAGGAAAAAAGCCCTTTGCAAAAGGCGCTGGACAGAATAAAGGCAGCGTATATCTTTGCCTTTATTTCGGCGGGACTCACCCTGATCATAACACTCGTAGCCGTTCTGGGGGGATTCACCCTGGTGAACGGCATCAATATCTATTCTCTGGCGGACGTCGTTTTCATCCTGATTTTAGCGATATTGCTCAAGACCATCAAGAGCCGCGTCGCCGCGGTCATTTTGTTTGTCCATTTTATGTGGAACAAGGTCCTCATGTGGGTTGATAATCCGCAGCTGGCATACAATTTTACCTGGTTCCTTTTTGCCGCAGGGTTTTTCTATGGCATTTTGGGGACATTTTCCTATCATAAGCTCAAGAAGCAGGAGGAGGCCGCCTTGAAAATGGAAATAGAAACAAAAACGGAGACGGAGATGGGAATAGAAGCAGAAGCGGAGAGCAACGAACTGAGCTAACGCACTGAGAGTAATGCGTTGAGCTGACGATCAGGATCTCCGGCGCTTGTGAATGGCGGCAAAAACTGATAGGATGACGGAAAGCGTGAAAATACTTTTCATAAACTATTGGTGATGGTGCTTGCGCCGTCATGGAAACAAAGGTGAAAACGGCTGACTTTTTTTGAAGGAGCTTGACGGTGGAGCGGCTAAAAGAATATTTTGCGTACTTCATGATGTACAGCGTGATCGGCTGGTGTTATGAAGTGTTTTTAGAGGTGGTTGTGTATCACTGGGGCTTCAGCAACCGGGGCGTATTATGGGGCCCGTATTGTCCCGTCTACGGCGTGGGCGCGCTGGCCTTTATTTTTTGTTTTAGAAAGCGGATGAAGAAACGGGAGTGCCTGTCACGAAAGCTCCTGGAACTGCTGCTCGTTGGCGTGGGCTGTATGATCGTAGCGACCGGCATAGAGCTTGCGGCCAGTTATCTGCTGGAAGCGCTGACGGGCGCTTGGCCGTGGCAAACGTATGCGGACTATCGCTATCATTTTCAGGCGAGAATCGCGCTTTCCCCCTCGGTGCGCTTTGGAATCGGCGGCGTGATCTTCCTGTATATCTTGCAGCCCATACTGGAAAAGCTCGTACAGCACTGCCCCGCCAAGGTTTTCAACCGCTGTGTCTACGCTTTGGCGGCGATCATGGCCGCCGACGGAATCTTCACGGCGGGCAAGCTGTTTCGCTGACCGCTTTCCTGACAGACGGAAACAGCGCCGCGCCCCGGAACCTCATGCTCCCGGATAAAAACAGGGGGCGAAGCAATGGCGCTAATAGAGCAACAGACGAAAACGGCGAGAAAGTATAGATAATAGACTTATAGACAATTGATAAAACTATAATTGGTAAAACTATAAGTCTATTATCTATACGAAGGACAGCGATACAATGCCGATAAATCCTCAATAAAACAGACAGGGAGCGCCTCAACAGCGAAGCCGGAGGCGGGCGTCTCCTTCAACCGGCGCTTAACAAGCTCTCCCCAACAAGACCAAAAAAAACAGACCCACAAACGCCCCGTCCCCAGTTCCCCCAAGCCAAGCCCAAGCCAAGCCAAGCGAAGGGCGGGCGGTTCCGCGAAAAGCGAGGCATGGACGCCGAGCGCGTCCCTTTGCGCCAGGAGGGCGCAGCGGGACGAAAAGCGGAACCGCCCGCCCTTCGC
>JAITOS010000106.1 GCA_031289815.1 Peptococcaceae bacterium
CCATGATGAACATGGACCACATGATCGCCTGTCTTGATCTCGGAAACCTTTACAGCCTTAGCTTTTGGCTCCGTCTTTTGTTTGGTCAGCGCCTTCTTGCGATCACGCCGGTAGATCTCCGTTTCCGTGAATACGGTCAGTTTACCGTCCATCATTTCAAATCCCTGCTCCAAAGCGCACGGATAGATATATACGCCGCCTTCCCGCAGCGAAGCTTCCATCTCCACAACGGACGCCTGCACTCCCATTTCCTTCAATCCCTGGCTCAGACGAGCTCCATGCTCCTGATCGCCCGCAAAAAGCGCCACGATACCGCCGCGTTGCCGCCGTCGCTCTATCTCCTCAACCAGCGCGCTCGTTTTACCTAACGAGCCGCTGATCGCTCTGGCTTCCGGACAAACCACACGGGGGGAACGAAGCTCCGGTACCTGCTGAGCCAGCGACGATAGGGCTAACAACGGCCGGCCGCCGGTGCTCACGATATCAGAAAAGGTGATACATTGGTCTTGAGGGTGGATAAACGCCTCCCCACGCTCCAACTGACGGCTAAACTCTTCCGTCCGTTCTCTTTCTTGAAAATCTAATTGTTCCTTTAGGCGCAAAGGCTCATCCAGGACGATCATCGTCTCTTCGTTCAAATAAGAAAAGATACTGACCAGCTCTTCCGGAACCAGACTGAGATAGGAATATATATTTTCGTCCAGAATTCCCTGTTCTAAGCGTTCCCCGATCTGCTCCAGTTTTTTCCGCAAACGCGCATACGCGTCTGTCTGCTCCGCGCGCCTTAACTTTCCCAAGGCGCGCCTGCCCCGCGCCTGAATCTCCCATTTTAACTGCCGCAACTCCTCCACGCTCAAAGCATATTCCAAAACCGGCGCTATGTTCACTTTTTCCAAGGAGGCCACCGATTTTTGCGTCTCTAAGGAAAAAGTGCGGATCGAGTCGATCTCATCATCAAACCATTCGATCCGGATCGCCTCGCCAAAGAGCGGCGCAATATCCAAAATACCGCCGCGCAAAGCAATTTGTCCCAAGCCTTCCGCCAGCTCTACCCGCTCGTAGCCGGAAGTCACCAGAGCGCGCAGAACCTCTGACATTTGAAGCTGTTGACCCATCGCCAGCTGTAAACAGGATGTCCGCCAGCGATCCGGGGTAAATAACCTGCGTTCAACAGCCAATACCGGCGCCACCAACAAACACCGGTTATCCTGAACCAAGCGGTGCAGGGCCGCCAGACGCTGCGCGGTCGTCTCCCGGCTCCTTCCCAGCATCTCAAAAGGCAGCCATTCAGTCGCCGGAAAATACAATATCTCTGTCTCCGGCAGCAACGCTCTCAAATCATTGACCCATTTAAGCGCTTGTTCCTCTGAATATGTCAGAATACACCCCGGCCTTCCTTTGCGGATCAGTCCGGCGACATACGCTGATTTCTGGCTTTCTGTCAATTGATACGCCACCAGAGTAGCGTCCCGCTTTTGCAAGAACGCCCGCGCTTCTTCCATCTCCCAGCCTTTGTTCAAAAAATCGTAAATGTTTGCCAATCTTTCTATCCTCTCATTTGACTCAACATCAATACACAAGCGCCCAAGCGAACGCGTCTCTTTTCAATGCACCGTCGCCGAAGGCGCGAACTCCATCTGATCCAGGCAATCGGGACAGACCGTATAGACGACATTCCCGATGATCTCCAGATCCGAACATAAGGCCGCCTCACCATTTCCGGCTGGCGTCTGATCTGTCAGCGCCTCCTCCAGTTCCAATTCTCCCAATACGCACTCACAGGTATGGCACACTTTAAGCATCAGCATAAGATTCCCCCCTCAAGCAGTCTATTCTGCTCATAGGATTTCCCGTGAGGAATCCGCTTATACGTTAGACACGATTATAGAGATTCATCGCCTTTGTTGTTTCTCCGTCCAGCCATAGTTTAGCGGCCGCTTCCGCTCTCCCCAGAGATTCGTCCAGCAATGCGTCTTCTTCCGGGCGAAAAGGCGCTAAGACATAGCGAACCGTCTCCCATCCCGCCGGCGGGCGGTCAATTCCGATCTTCAAACGCCAGAATTCTTCCGTCCCCAGCTCTCCGATCACTGAACGGACGCCATTATGCCCGCCGGCGCTGCCTCGTTGCCGCAAACGAATCCGTCCGACCGGCAGATCTAAATCGTCGTGAACTACCAAAACCTGCTCGGAAGGTATTTTATAGAACCGCAGCAATTCCCGCAAAGCTCTGCCGCTTACATTCATGTAGGTCATGGGCTTAAAGAAAAAAATCCGCTCGCCTTGCCATCTTCCTTCGGCCAGCAAGCCTTGAAACTTCGCCTGAAAGTCCAATTTTAACCTATCCGCCAGGATATCCGCTAACACAAAGCCAATATTATGCCGCGATTGCGCGTACTGTCCTCCCGGATTTCCCAAACCGGTAATCACTTTCATATCCAAACTCCTTGACCAGCTTAGCATAACCCTCTCCGTCCCTGAATAAAAATTTACCAGGAAAATTAGATCGGGGTGATCGTGTGAAAGCAAGCCGCAAATTTTTATCCTTACCCGTCATATCTCTGCGTGAAGGTCAGCATGTGGGATCCGTTAAACATCTCGTCCTCGACCCTGCGGCTAAGACGGTGGCCGCTCTGGTGATTGATCCCAAGGGTTTCTTTAAGGATCAAAAGATTATTCCCTACAGTAAAGTCGTAAGTATCGGCGACGACGCGCTAACCATTGATAAAGGCAATCAAGTGGAAAAAGCGACGAATCTTCCGGAGCTGCTCGATTTGCTCAAAGAGAAGACCGAGATCATCGGGACCAAGATTGTCACCGAAAGCGGCAAAACCCTGGGCGTCGCCGATGAATACTATATCGACGCCAAGAGCGGAAAAATCGCCAGTATTGAAATCTCCGGCGGCAAAATCGAAGGCCTGCTCAACGGCAAAGCCTGCCTGAAAGCCGAACAAATCCTGACCATCGGGCATGACGTCATCGTCGTGGCCAAGATGAGCGAAGAATCCCTGATCATTTCTGATAAAGGCTTTAGCGATTCGGTAAGGAACCTCCTGCACTCTACCTCCAAAATGGCCGGTGATACAAGCCATATCCTCGGCGGCTATTTCAGGAAAGACAGCAAGAAAGAGCGCTCCGCCTCTGATCTTCCGCCGGACGCCGAGCCAGTGAACGCGGCGGCTCCGCCAGCGCCTGATCCGGCGGAAAGACCTTCCTCCTCTCCGGACGCCTCGTTTCCAGAGCCGCCAGCAGCGCCGTCGGCAAAGGATGTTTGACGTCTAGGTAAATAGTTTGCTAACCGAAAGATCCTGATGAATCCGAATGATCGCCTCACCCAGCAAAGGCGCCACCGATAACATCCTGAGCTTGGGAATCATCTTTTCCGCCTCCAGCGGAATCGTATTGGTGACGACCACTTCTTTGATCGCCGACTCCTGAATCAGCTTCACCGCCGTCCCGGATAAAACCGCGTGCGTACAACAGGCATAGACCTCCCTGGCGCCATAATTCTTCAGAATTTCGTTAGCTCCCTGGGTCAGCGTTCCGGCTGTATCGATGATATCATCGACCATGATCGCCACCTTATCCTTCAGATCACCGATGACATGCATAATCTCCGATACATTCGGTTCAGGACGCCGTTTATCGATGATGGCCAAAGGGGCCCCAATCCGTTCCGCAAAACTCCGCGCTCTGGTCACGCCGCCGATATCGGGCGAAACCACACAGATATCCTTCATATTTTTTTCTTTAAAATATTGCGCCAGAATCGGCACGCCCGGCAAGTGATCCACCGGAATATCAAAGAATCCCTGAATAGCGGGCGCGTGCAAATCCATAGTGACGAGTCTGTCCGCTCCGGCTGTCGTGATAATATTAGCCATGAGCTTCGCCGTGATCGGATCCCGCGCCCTCGCTTTGCGTTCCTGTCTGGCATAGCCGTAATAGGGCATCACCGCCGTAATCCGCTTAGCGGAAGCGCGCTTCAAGGCGTCGATCATAATCAGCAATTCCATGATATTATTATTCGTCGGATAACAGGTCGGCTGAACGACAAAAATATCCGCGCCGCGGACGCTTTCATTAATCTCGACGTTGATCTCTCCGTCTTGAAACCGCGAGACTTGAGCCGCGCCCAGGCTTACCCTCAAGTAAGCGGCGATTTCCTTTGCCAAATCCGGGTTGGCGTTGCCGCAAAAAATCTTTAATTCCTTCGGTATCATTCTTCTTCTCCTCCCGCTTTTGGTTTTGCGCGCCGCCAATCTTTCCTTAGCCGCAGCGTCCCGCGTTCAACAGCCAACGCCCCAGCCGGCACCTTTTTAGTAATCGTCGAACCGGCGCCGACAAAAGCGTTCTCGCCGATTTCTACCGGAGCGACCAAATTGCTGTTGCTGCCGATAAATACGCCGTCCCCGATTTGGGTCAGATATTTATTGACCCCGTCGTAATTACAGGTGATCGTACCCGCGCCGATGTTCACCTGAGAGCCGATATCCGCGTCCCCGATATAGCTTAAATGAGGGATCTTGGAAGCCGAACCGACGCGGCTGTTTTTGATTTCCACAAAATCGCCGACTTTCACCCCGTCGTCTAACTTTGTTCCGGGCCGCAAATAAGCGAACGGGCCAATCACGCAGTTTTTGCCGATCACAGCCTCTTTCGCCACGGTATAGCGGATCTCCGTCCCCGTATCACAGACGCAGGATTCCAGGTCCACTTGCGGCCCCAGTGCCGAGTCTCCGGCAATCACCGTTTTCCCCCTTAAATGAACAAAAGGCTTCAGAACGACGTCGCTTCCCAACTTCACCCCGGCTTCGATATAGACCGTCGCCGGATCCTCTATGGTCACGCCTTCGTCCATCCAGTAGCGGAGAAGACGCTGCCGGCAAATTTGTTCCGCCTCCGCCAGCTGAACGCGGCTGTTAATTCCCAGCGCTTCATGCCGATCCGGCGTACAGTAGGTGAAAACTGGCGATCCCGCAGCCAGAAAAAAATCGAACACCCCCGTCAGATAGTATTCCCCCTGCGCGTTTTGCGGCGTTAACCGCTGTAAAGCCGCCCGCAAAGCGTTCACTTTAAAACAGTACGTCCCGGTGTTCACTTCCCGGATAAGACGTTCCTCCGCCGTCGCGTCTTTTTCTTCAACGATCTTCAGCAACTGGGATCCGTTCCGGATCACCCGCCCATAGCCATACGGCTCCGGCAATTCCGCGGTCAGCACCGTCGCTACAGCATCCCGCTCTTTATGCAGCGTTAGCAAGGATTGCACCGTCTCCGGACGCAGCAAGGGTTGATCTCCGCTTAAAATCAGGACGTCCTCCGCCTCCTGAAGCAAAGGCAGTGCCTGCATCACCGCGTGTCCGGTTCCCAGCTGTTCCAACTGTAAAACCACGCTGGCCTTTTCCCGTATGTATTCCTCAATCAGGGAACGACCATGCCCCAAGACCAGCAAAGGATTGACAATTCCCATCCGCTCTGTCAACGCCAAGACATGCCCGATTAAGGGCTCCCCCGCTAACCGGTGCATTACCTTCGGCAGCTTTGATTTCATCCGCGTTCCTTTTCCCGCCGCCATGATCACCGCTGCTACATTAGACATTCATCTGTTCCCCTCCAAAAATATTGTACCACGATCTCCGGTAATTCTAAATATTATTCGCTCAAGAAGGATTAAAAACCTTTTTATTTATCCGCGCCGGAGCGCTGAATTTCACCGGAAAAAGAGGCTCAACCACTCTTTTCAGGCCAGCCCCCTTCACCTCCCTGCCATGATTCACCCGGTTTTATATCGCTTCCTGATAGGCTTTCAACACAGCCAGCTGAATCACTTCCCGCGCGGCGGCGGAAATAGGGTGGGCGATGTCGCGAAATTCTCCTTCCGGTGTTTTTCTGCTGGGCATCGCCACAAACAAGCCGTTTGTTCCCTCGACGACTTTGACGTCATGCACCACGAACGCATCGTTAAAGGTGACGGAAACGATCGCTTTCATCTTCCCTTCCTGGTTGATTCTCCTAACGCGCACATCGGTCACATCCATCAAAATAATCACCAGCCCTTCCGTTGCCATCAATATATGTCTCATTCTCCACATGGAAATAAAATCCTTCAACATAGTCGAAAAATTTTATATTATCCCTCAAATAATCCTATATTGACGGCAGGTTATGACGGATCATCCTCTATCAGGTGCTGCAAAAAGACGGTCTCCGCCGCGGCAATATGCGCCGCGGCCAGCTCTTGCGCTTCCTCCGGGCGATGCAAGGCAATCGCCTCGATAATGCCCCGATGCTCCAGAATCGCTTCTTTTCCCCGTCCGGGCACCGCTAAGGAGGTGGACCGGAACCTTTGAATCTGTTCCCATAGATTTTCCAGAATTTGGGTCAGCCACGGATTGCGGCTCGCTTTATAGACCAAGGCGTGAAAGCTCGTATCCATTTCCAAGATTTGCTCCAACGTCGGTTCCTTTTCCTCCGCCCAATGAACCAAACGCTCCATCTGCTCGATTTCTTCCTCCGTCACCCGCTCCGCCGCCAGCCCTGCCGCCAGACTTTCCAAGGCGGTGCGGATTTCAAAGACGTCCGCCACATCCTTTAAAGAAACCCCCGCCACATACGCGCCTTTACGCGGCACCATCACGACGAAGCCTTCTAATTCCAGCTTGCGGATCGCTTCCCGCACCGGGGTTCTGCTCACTCCCATTTCATCCGCTAATTGCATCTCCATCAAGCGTTCACCGGGTTTCAAAACGCCGCCGATGATGGCCTCCCTCATCGATTCAAAGACAATCTCCCTCAGTGGTTTGTAGCTATCCAGCTTCACCGGAACCAATCTTCTTTCTACCGTCATCTATATTTCTCCTTTATATCCATTAACTCTTCATCCCGGCAACACATCCCGCATCCTCATGCATAACCGGGAACCGCCGCCGCCTGCCAGACCCGCCAGCCTCGCCGACGCATATCCTCCGTCATCAATGCCGCCGCCGCCCCGGAGGAAGCGATCCCAAAAACAGCGGAACCGCTGCCGGACATCAAAGCTCCCAGACACCCCGCCGCCATGAGCTCTTGCTTGACGGCGGCGATTTCCGGAACCAGGATCAGCGACGACGCTTCCAGATCATTGGCAAGCAGTCCGGCGATTTGTTCCCTGTCACCGGCGCGCAACGCCTGCTGCCAGGCCGGACGATCCAGGGGATGGGCGTCCCGCTGTAAGGTATCCCAAAGGCGGTACGAGGCTCCCGTGTTCACCCCCCGCGCCGGTTGAACGATCACCAGATCCAGCCCGGACAAGGTCGGCAATTCCTCATATATCTCCCCCAGACCGCGTATCCAAGCCGTCCCCCCCCGAAGAAAATAGGCGACGTCGGCACCCAAGGCGACGCTCATCCCGATCAGGCTACTCTCGGCAAAAGGCTTTCCATAGAGCTGATTCAGTCCGCGCAACACCGCCGCCGCGTCACTGCTGCCGCCGGCTAAACCGGCTTCGGCGGGAATTCTCTTGCTGATCCTGATGGCGACGCCATCATCCGCACGGTTCAAACGCTCAGTAAAGATCGCAGCCGCCTGATAGGCCAGATTTCCCGGACCGCTCCATTCGCCGCAGTCGCAGATAATTCCCCGTCCTTCCAGGCAAATCTCCACCGTATCATGCAAAGAAATCGTCTGCATCACGCTTTCCAATTCATGATAGCCGTCAGTCCGCCGTTTGACAACCGCCAAGGCGAGATTAATCTTCGCATACGCTCGCAGGGTCTGTTTTTTCGCTGTCATAGCCTTCCTATTCTCCGGTTCCTCGCGGTAAATAATCGCTCTTTATTATACCGCAAGAAAGAGCATATTTGTAGGGCGCGGCATTTTTTCGCCGATTTTTTTATTCTCCTTCTTTATTCCCGGTAAATATTTTTCATTTTCCCCGTTGACAATAAGGTCTATTTCAAGTAAACTCATGTCAGGTTTACAAAAAGTAGTATAGCAGGAGGCAAGCATGATGGGAAACTACAAACTGGCGGACACGGAAGAGAAATTCGCCGACTTGATTTGGGACAACGCGCCGATCAACTCCGGCGAACTGGTCCGGCTGTCGGAGGACGTGATGAAGTGGAAGAAGTCTACGACCTACACCGTTTTGAAACGCTTGTGCGACAAGGGCCTTTTCCAAAACGAGGAGGCGATGGTTTCCGCGGTGCTGACCCGCGACGAATTTTTCGCGCGCCAGAGCCGCCGTTATGTCGAGGACGCTTTCGGAGGTTCCCTGCCGAAATTCATCACCTCCTTCATCGGCGGGAAAAAGCTGTCCGGCAAACAGGCGGAGGAACTCGTGCGCCTGATTAACGAACACAAGGAGGGACGTTAAATGGAGAAGCTGTTTCTTATCGTTTTGAACATGAGCCTGACGGCGAGCTTCGTCATTGCCGCGATCATGCTGGCGCGGCTGCCGCTCAAAAAAGCGCCGAAGCTCATCTCCTACGCGCTGTGGGCGGTGGCGGGCTTCCGGCTGGTGTTCCCGTTTACACTCACGGGCATATTCAGCCTGCTCCCGTTTAACGCCGCGCCGATTCCCCCGGACATCGCTATGCAAGCGATTCCCCGCCTTAACAGCGGCATCAGCGTGGTGGACAACACCCTGAGCGCGTCCCTGCCCGCCGCCATGTCGGGCGCCAGTGTAAACCCGTTGCAGATTTGGCTTTTTATCGGCGCGCACCTCTGGCTGTTCGGCGTGGCGGTCATGCTGCTGTACAGCGTGGTGTCCATCATTTTGCTGAAACGCAGACTGCGCGGCGCGGCGCTTAGCGAAGATAATTTCTATGAAGCCGAGAATCTGAAAACGCCGTTCGTCATCGGGCTTTTCCGTCCAAAAATCTACCTCCCGGCGGGACTCTCGGACGATGAACGCCGTTATATCCTCCTGCACGAACGGACGCACATCCGGCGGCGCGACCACGCGGTCAAAATGTTCGCCTACCTCGTGCTGTGTGTCCACTGGTTTAATCCGTTCGCCTGGGCGGCGTTCTGGCTGCTGGGCGCGGATATGGAGATGTCCTGCGACGAGCGCGTGATGAAAGAGCTGGGCGGCGATATCAAAACCGCCTATTCCCTGTCGCTGGTGCGCGTGGCGGCGGGACGAAAAATTCTGAACGGCAGCCCGCTGGCCTTCGGCGAGGGCGGCATGAAGGAGCGGGTGAAGAACGTGCTGAATTTCAAGAAAAAGTCGCGCCTCCTGATCATCGCCGCCGTCGCGCTGGCGGTGGTTTTGAGCATGGGCTTCGCGGTGAACCGGGCGCATAATCGCGGGCAAATCATCGATTTTTCAGCGGACGAAATTCAGAGCGTTGAATTCATCAACATCCCTGTACCCCGCGCCGCCGAAAAAAAGACTGTGACCGAAGCCAACGATATCCAAAAAATCATGGATTCCCTGGCCGGCCTGAAATTGGGCGCGCCGTCGTTATTAAGCTCCATCACAGGCGGCAGCTTGCGTTTTGTATTCCATAAGACCGATGGCAGCCAAGTGAGTGTCCTTTATAATGGCGAAATCGTTAGCATTTCTGACGGACGCGGCTATACCGTTGACGGGCGCGGCGAACTGAACGATTTGTGGGAGGCAATGCATTATACCGTCTCCACGGTGCAGGAATATGAACTGAACGATGGGAACGATCAAGCGCCGCTTTTAGGCTTGACCTACACGGTCGGCGCGGGGAGCACTCAGGAAACCTCCTATGGCGGTATGGCTCTGGCGGGAACCACGCGCTGGAGTTATGAAAACAACGACGGAACCACGATCAGCTTTGATGCGGACGCTCTGCAACCTCTGGATCGCAATGACTATGGCGGCTCGGTTTTTGCCCTGGCGGATGAAGCCGGGATCGTGAGCTTCTATTTTACGCTGTTGCCCGAAACCTACACGGTCAGGCGCTGGAACGACCGTTTTATGGGCGACGCGTCGTCCTACGAAAAGAATTACGAGATCGTTGCCAGCAGCGGCTATACGATCCCGATCGCGGCGAATGACGGGAACGGCTATGTGTATGAAGTTCACGCCCAATGGCCGCAAGGGGATGTGTATTATGCTTTCCGCGTCACAGCCACACCAACACCCGCAACGAATCCGGCCAATGAAGAAGCGGCGGAACCCTCCGCCATTGTCGTCAGCGAATTGACCGCCGCCGGTTATCAGGTCATTGACGTTCACGAATACAGCGAGCGTTTCCTGGAGCATTCCGTCAGCACCACCCCGGCGGGCAGGACGGAGGGCGATTTCGAGGTCGTAACCGTTTACGCCCGCTACACGGATCGCAATAACCCGGATCGAATCATGGATGGCGTTAGCCGGGAGTATGTCATGAACTACACCTTCCGGCGTGACGCGAACGCCGAGAACGCGCGCTGGACGCATAGTGACCCCGCGCCCTGGACGGACCCGGCGGGGCAGTTGGCAATACCGGCCCCCGCGACCGCCGGTATCGCCTTGCGGGTGAAAGAGAATTCGGTTTCAGCTTCCGGCTTGACCCTGGTGCTGGAAAACGGGCTGGATAAGCAAGTGACTTATGGCGACGACTATAAGGTTGCAAGACTCACCGGCGGCCGCTGGGCGGATTGCGACTACCTTTTGGAGAGTTGGGGGTTTAATTCCATAGGATACGCTTTGCCCGCCGGGGAATCACGAGAACAGACCATTGACTGGACGTGGATTTACGGGCGGTTGGAGACGGGGCATTACCGGATCACGAAATCTATCGTGCTCTCTACCGCTTATGACGCGGCAGGCTTGGTTCTAACGGACTATGCGGTGGAGTTTGATATTTAGCGCAAGCGTCCCAATCCACCGTTACTGCCATCCTGAACAGCGGCAAAAACAAGCCGAGCGGGAGGCTCCCTTGCATGGGGGAGACTCCCGCTCGGCTTGTGCCTATAGTCAATCCGGCTGCTTCAATGGTTTTCCTCTGCCATCTTTCTATACAGACTATCCTTTACAATCCTTATCAAATATTCAGGTTTTGATTTATCACCCAGATCGGTAAAATATGCCGACGCCGCAACAAATGAAGTGCGAACATAAGCACTATGTTTTTCAAAGAGCGTTCTATCTAAGACAAAGCCCCGGCTTTCCGCAAACTGGCAGCAGAATGTCACTACTGTCCTTGTGTTCCCTTCACGAAAGCTGTGCACCTTCCATAACTCCGCCATGCACCCAGAAAACTTCTCCGCCTTTTCATCAAGCGTAAGTTTTCCCCAGGCAATAGATTTCATCCTGTTTAAGGCGGTGTTTGCCATTCTTTTTACTTCAAAAAATTCTGCATACTCAATGGAAAGTCCGCCTAATGCCGGCTCGGATTTTTCAATATTGATGATTCTCGGTTGTCCCGCCCATTCGTATATGTCTTGGAAAATCCATCTATGAAGTTCGCAAAAATGTTCAAAATCATACTCCCCCGGCAATGGGTTTTCAACGATTTGCTTCAATCGCAAACTGGTATATTCAGCTTCCATTTCTGCTAAGTCTTTTTCGTCCTTTATATTATGCTTGTTTATTAAAATTTCTGTATGAGGGTACAAATAGGGGTCGCGCATTACTGCTTTGCCCCTTTCATTTTATACTTTTTATCCAGATGGTTTTTAATGTCCTGGTCGGTAATTTCTCCTTTCTTTTCTTTTTCCACCAGCTCTAAAAATTCCTCAGAAGGTTCTAATCCATCCACCTTTATAATCCCCAGGGCATAATCCCAAGCTTTTGCTTTATCCATAATCATACCCCTCGTATAATATGATTTGCAGGAATAAAACCGGCGTTCCTGCTTAGTCGCCGCAAGCCAATCGGCTTGGTGATACCCATGATATAATTGGCTTGTGTCAATCAGGTAAAAGTTCTTACACTCCTTGTTGAACCGAAAGGTTGCTTCATGGAAAGTCTGTTCCCCTGAACCGGAAGTTAGCTTCAGACCGACGGCTGTTTGCCGGACGTGAGACCGCCCTTTTAGCAG
>JAITOS010000132.1 GCA_031289815.1 Peptococcaceae bacterium
CCGCTTAAAAGGAGCTGACGTCCGATGTCCGACATATTCAATCAGATCGCGGAAGACCGAATTCAGGAAGCCATGAGGAACGGCGAGTTTGATAATCTCCCTTACGGAAAGCAGTTGAATCTTGATGATTGGGCCAGTCTGCCGGCGGAAACCCGCGCCGGTTACATGTTATTAAAAAATTCGGGCCACATTCCGGAAGAAGTGCAGCTGTTAAAGGAAATCGGGGCCTTGCGGGAACAGCTGGCCGCCTGCCGCACTCAGGAGGAACAGACGGCGCTGAATAAGCAATTGAAAGAGGCCCAATTGAAATTTGATATGACGATGGAGCTAAGGAGCCGGAAAAGATAAGGTTCAGCGGAGTATGGTTATAGGGTTAGCGGTGCGGGGATGAAGGTATATAATATAACACGGCTGCCGCCTTTTTTGGAGGAAGAAATTGTGCGTACAGTGTCCGCACAATCAGAAATTTCTCCGGAAACCCTGTTGAACAGCCTTTCTTATAGCCATTTGGAACAACTGGCATTGATTGAAGATGACGCCAAATGTCAATTCTATGAGAGGGAGTTCCTTGAACGACAGGCAAAGGAGATAATGGGCTAATGATGGAAGGATGAGGAGCATTTGGACGAGCAGACGTTGCGCCGGTTACTGAAAGGGGTAAAAAGTGAAGAGATCAGCATTGACGAGGGAATTCAGCGCCTGAAGGTATTACCCTTTGAAGAACTGGGCTTTGCGACCATCGATCATCACCGTCAGATTCGCCAGGGCTTTCCGGAAGTAATTTATTGCGCGGGAAAAACGCGGGAACAGATCATAGAGATCGTGCGAAAGCTGTCCGACAACAACGAGGAAAACAATATTTTAATGACGCGGGCGGAGGCGGACATCTATGCGGCGGTGGCGAAGGCCATTCCCGAAGCGGTCTATGTGGCGCTGGCCCGCTTGATCGTGATCTATCGCGGCGAACAAAAGCGGCGGGGGCATATTCTGGTGATCAGCGCCGGAACCGCCGATATCCCGGTGGCGGAAGAAGCGGCCATGACCGCGGAGGTCATGGGAAACAAGGTGGAGCGCCTGTATGACGTCGGCGTCGCCGGGATTCACCGGATTCTCAGTAAAACCGATAAATTGCGGCAAGCAAGGGTGATGGTCGTGGCCGCCGGGATGGAAGGCGCTCTGGCCAGCGTCGTGGGGGGACTGACCGACCGACCGGTGATTGCGCTGCCGACGAGCGTGGGGTATGGGGCGAGCTTTGGCGGTTTAGCCGCTTTATTGGCGATGCTGAACAGCTGCGCCAGTGGGATCGGGGTCGTCAATATTGATAATGGCTTTGGCGCCGGGTTTTTAGCTAACAATATCAATCGTCTGGGGTTGGAGGAGGCAGAAGCATGACTATCGCCTATTTTGACTGTTTTGCCGGGATTAGCGGCGACATGGTTCTGGGAGCGCTGATCGACCTGGGGTTAGATGCGGATCGTCTCCGACAGGAGTTGGCGCTGCTGCCCCTCGGCGGCTACGAGCTGAGAGCGGAGAAGGTGCTTAAAAGGGGAATCGCCGCGACGAGAGTGCAGGTTTTGACGGCGGAGGAGCGAGAACACCGGCGTTTACAGGATATAAAAGCAATCATTGACGGGAGCGCTTTGCCGCCGACGGTAAAAGAGCGAAGTGTGGAGATATTTACCCGCTTGGCGGTGGCGGAGGCCAAGATTCATCAGACGAGTATCGAGCAGGTTCACTTCCATGAAGTCGGAGCGGTGGACGCGATCATCGATATCGTCGGCTCGGTGATCGGCCTTCAGGCGTTGGGCGTGGAGAAGGTGGCTGCCTCGCCGTTAGCCACTGGGAGCGGCTTGGTGAAATGCGCCCACGGCTGGTTCCCGGTGCCGGCACCGGCTACGCTGGAATTACTGCGGGGTTGCCCGATCTATGCCGGTGATATTGAAAAAGAGATGACGACGCCCACGGGAGCGGCGATCATTTCTACGATTTGCCGGGAATTCGGGCCGATGCCCGTGATGACGGTCAAAGCGACGGGGTATGGGGCGGGAGGCTATGAATTGGAACGGCCTAATGTGCTGCGCGTCATACTCGGCGAAGAGGCCGGGTTAGAGGGGATTTTCACTGCCGGACAGGAGGCAATCCGAGTTCCCGGTGAGGCTGTGCCGGAAGGGACGGAGGTTCGGGGGAAACGCTTTGGCGGCGCGGGAGAGATTCAGGTGGATGAAGTGTTCATGATCGAGGTCAATATTGATGATATGAACCCTGAATTCTATGAACATCTGTTTGCGGTTTTGCTGAAAGCGGGAGCGATGGATGTGTTCCTCCAGGCGATTCAGATGAAAAAGAATCGGCCGGCGCAAATGCTCAGTGTGATGGCTGCAAGCGAGAAGGTGCGGCCTCTGACAGAATGCTTGTTTGCGGAAACGACGACCATTGGCTTGCGTATCTATCCGGTAAAGAAGATGATGCTGCCCTATGAAGTGATTCAGGTGCGGACAGAGTGGGGAGAAGCGCGGCTTAAAGTCGCGCGCCGGGGGAATCAGGTGACGAATATCGCGCCGGAATATGAGGATTGCCGCCGGATTGCGCTGGAACAGCAGCTGCCGTTGAAGCAAGTGTATGACGCTGTCAAAGCGGCGGCAACCGCCAAGGCGGGGAAAGAAAACGCTGATGGCGGGAAAGCTGGTGAAGTTTGTTGGGAGTAGCGGCGCGGCATATTCGTTTGAATGGTCTGGTACAAGGGGTAGGGTTTCGCCCGTATGTGTATAAGCTGGCTGCGGAAATGGGCCTGAAAGGCTGGGTGCAGAACTTCAGCCAGGGGGTCGATATGCATATAGAAGGGGAAAATCTGGACCTTTTTTATCGGCGTTTGCTGCGAGAGGTTCCGGCTTTGGCCGTCATTACCCAAGACAGCTGGGAACCGGCGGAACCGCAAGGATACGACGGCTTTCAGATTATACCCAGCAAGGCGCAAGGGGCGATGAACAGCTTGATTTCCCCCGATGTGGCGACCTGTCCGGAATGTCTGGCGGAGATGATGAACCAGCGGGAACGGCGCTACCACTATCCCTTTACCAACTGTACGAACTGCGGCCCGCGCTACACGATTATCAAGGATAGCCCGTATGACCGAAGCCGGACGACGATGCATTCCTTTCCGCTGTGCGCTGATTGTGCGCGGGAATATGAAGATCCAGAGGACCGCCGTTTTCACGCGCAGCCGGTTGCCTGCCCTGTTTGCGG
>JAITOS010000137.1 GCA_031289815.1 Peptococcaceae bacterium
GTGGCGGAGGATGGGGAAATCAGCCTGTTCCCGGACGGCAAGACCTTGATCCGGCTGGAGAGATGAGATTTGCGTTGTTCGGCGCGGTGAGGGCGGACGGGTGGAGGGGGTGGGTACGCTTACTCTTGCTGAGGGGCCGCGAAGGGCGGACGGGTCGCTTACTCTTGCTGAAAGGCCGCGAAGGGCGGACGGTTCCGCTTTTCGTCCCGCTGCGCCTTCCTGGCGCAAAGGGACGCGCTCGGCGTCCATGCCTCGCTTGGCGCGGAACCGTCCGCCCTTCGCTTGGCTGTGGAGTCTGGAGCGGGGGCGGCGGTAGGCGTTTTGGATCTCTGTTTTTGGGGTCTTGTTGGGGGTATTGAAAAGGACGCCCGCCTCCGGCTTCGCTGTGCGAAGGTAGGGGCGGGCGTTATGGGTTTGGATTTCGTTGTTTGCTGATCCAATGAGGCTGTAACTAATCTCATTAGTTTATAACTAATCGCATTAGTTTACGGCTTGCCGGATTAGTTTAGCCGTTTATCGTGTTTCTGATCGTTAGCGTTGTCGTTCGACAGGCGAAGTTAAGGCTACTCGCTCACTGCGCGCCGCCGAAGCCGTATGCTTTGGTGGCGGCGAGGACGTCTGCGAGGATCGTTGCCGCAACAGCTCAACCGGACTTTTTCCGCCCAGCGGCGATGTTCGCGCAATGATTCGCCTTGCTTTAGCGCTCAGGCGAACCCCGCCTCTATCTCTTCCAAAAAGCGTCGGCAATTGCCGATGATATCCGGGCCTAAACTGAACAGCCCCCCGCCGATCAAGATCAGAACGTCCGTTCCGTACCGCCGGATCATTTCTTTAATGTTTTTCAGCTCCATACCTCCGGCCGGACTGGGAAAGATCGGGGGCAAGCGGCCCAGCTTTTCCTTGCTTGCCCGCGTGATCGCCGCGCAATCTTCCGCTGAAAACGGGAAGCGACCGCCGGCATTGGGAAAGATCGTGGCGTCCGCCCCCGCGATGCGCGTCAGGGTCCCAAACAGCGGCCCATAGGTGATCCCTTGGGCGTTAATGGCGTAACTGCCGATAAAAGCGGGGTGGACGATGAGCGGCAGATCAATTTCCGGACAGGCTAAACGGCGCACGGCGTCCCAGCCTGCCAGTCCCGGTGACAGGAGCAGCGCCCCGGCGCCCAGTTTTTTCGCCAGCAAGGCCCGCTCAAAAACCCGCTCCGCCGGGGCGGTAACATTCGGCGCGTAGATCGCTCGGCTGCCCTGCTTCTCATTGACTTCCCGCACCGCCGCGGCGCAACGGGCGACCCGTTCTTCAAAGGGAGCGAACACCTGATCCGTAAGCCCGTGGTCGTCCTTGATGATGTTAATGCCGCCTTGGGCAAATTGTCCGGCTAAAACGGCCAAGTTTTTCGCCGACAATCCCAGCGGTTTCAGCGCCGTAAAAAGAGGGGGCCGGACAGGAACGCCCAGGCGCTGCCGAATCCCGGCGATCCCAAAACGGGGACCACCCCATTGCTCTAAAAACCGCTCGCCCGCTTGAATCGCCGTCACCTGAACGCCCTGCTTCAAGCTGATATTGCCAAAGATCACGTTGAGAAATTGCGTCAGCTCTCCCGCCGCGATTTCCTCGGCAAAACTGATCGTCGCCGCATAGCTGTCCGCGCCTTCTTCCCGTTCAAACCCCTCCAGCCGCCCGACAACGGCTTCCGCAATCGCTCCGGGCGGCAGCAAAGACAACGGGAATTCTACCGTCTGTTCGGCGCAAATATCCGCCGCTTTGCTTCTGGCGGTCTCCCGATCCCCCCACAGACGATAGCGTACCAAAAAACGGTTGCCGCTGAGCTGTTTGCGCAGAGCGGCGTCGTCATAATCCTCGAAAAACATGCCTTTTCTCCTTCCGAAAATTCAGAGCGCTTCCGGTTGCGCGCCGCTGTGAAGGGCTGGCGTACAGGTTGCCCCATGTGCCTGCCAGGTAGTATTTTGCATAAAACCTCAGCTCCAACCGTAACCTTATTTATCCTATGGCTTTACAGTCATTATACCGAAATTCTTGGCCTTTTCATAGTGTGCCGCGCCGAAAGCGCCGCATGGCCTGGGAAATCATCCCCGCCCAGTCGCCATGCTTTCCCGCCAAAAATTCCTGATCAGGCTGATCACTCCGATCACGATCGTAGGCCCCGCAGCCGCGCCAAGAACGAGTTCCCATTGCCACCCCAACAGAGGCGCGGTCTTAAAGATCCCCTGCAAAGGCGTCCAATAGATCACGCTCAACTGCATCAGCGCCGAAATCGCCACCGCTCCCAGCAGACAGGGATTCGATAACAGGCTGGTTTCAAAGATCCCCCGTTCCTCCGATTTACAGTCAAACACATGAATCAGCTGGGAAAACACTAAGGCGGAAAAAGCCATCGTCCGGGCGGCCAGCAGTTCCGCTCCGAAGAATAGGCCGACCGCAAAAACAAATAAGGTTCCCAAGCCGATGATCGTCCCGCGAATTGCGATCCTCCCGGCCAATCCTCTGGCAAAGACGCTTTCTCCCGGCGTCCGCGGCGGTCGTTCCATAATTCCCGGCTCCGCTTTTTCCATGCCTAACGCCATCGCCGGCAGACCGTCCGTCACCAGATTCACCCACAGGATCTGAATCGCCAGCAAGGGCAAGGGCAAGCCCACCAGAACGGCTAAGAACATAGTCAGCACCTCGCCCAGATTGCAAGAGAGCAGATAGCGGATAAACTTGCGAATATTATCGTAGATCGCCCGTCCTTCTTCTACCGCCGCCACGATCGTCGCAAAATTATCATCCCCCAGAACCATGGCCGACGCCCCTTTGGTCACATCCGTACCATTCTGTCCCATGGCAATGCCGATATCCGCTTCTTTCACCGCTGGAGCGTCATTGACGCCGTCTCCGGTCATCGCCACCACCTGCCCCCCCTGTTTTAACGCCCGCACAATCCTCAATTTGTCCTTCGGCGTGACCCGGGCGTATACCCGGATATCCAGCACCTGGCGGCTCAATTCTTCATCGCTCATTCTTGCCAGTTCCAGACCGGTGACGACCTCCCTGCCGGGGATCTTCTGTATGATCCCCAATTCCCTGGCCACCGCCTCAGCCGTTAGGCGATGATCACCGGTAATCATGACCGTTTTAATCCCCGCCCGCCGGCAGACCTGGATAGCTTGGCGCGCGCTGGCCCGCGGCGGATCGATCATTCCCATCAGTCCCGCGAAAATCAGGTTTTGCTCCGCGTCTGCCGCCGCGCTCCCCTCCGGTAGCGGCTTTTCGGCTAAGGCCAACACCCGCAAAGCCTGTCGGGCCATCTCGTCGTGCGCTCTCATGATAGCGCACCGGCGTTCGGCAGTCAGCTCTCTCACGCCCTCCGGCGTCAGCTCCTGACGGCAAAGGCCGATGATGGTGTCCGGCGCTCCCTTGATATAGGCCTGTTTTCCCCGTTTGTTCCGATAAATCACGCTCATCCTTTTACGCACGGAATCAAACGGTATTTCGCCGATCCTCTCTTCCTTCTTTTCCAAAACCTCACGCCAAATTCCGGCCTTAGCCGCCGCTACCAGCAGCGCCCCTTCGGTCGGATCTCCGTCGATCCCCCATTTTGCGTCCCTTTTAGCGGCGCGGAAGAGTCCGGCGACCTGAATTCCTTTTTTCGTCAGACTGGCGTTATTGCACAGAGCGGCGATCCGCAACGTTTTTTGGATATTCTCCTCCCGGGTGGCGTCCGCCCCCTGAAAATCCCCTTTCGGATCGTATCCCTGGCCGCTTACCGCGATCATGCGCCCGCCGGTATAGATCCGCCTTACCGTCATTTCATTCTGCGTCAGGGTCCCGGTTTTATCCGAACAGATCACAGTGGCGCAGCCAAGCGTCTCCACGGCGGGCAATTTACGCACGATCGCCTTGCGCTTGATCATCCGCTGTACGCCCAGCGCCAAAGACAAGGTCACGATGGCCGGCAGACCTTCGGGAATCGCCGCGACCGCCAGCGAGACTCCGGCAAAAAACATCTTATAGAATCCTTCCCCGCGCCAGATTCCGGTCAGGACCACCAGAAAACAAACCAGAACGCTCAGGAAAACCAACCATTTTCCTAATTGCGCCAATCGTTGCTGTAAAGGCGTGAGCTCCTCTGCCACCGTCTGGATCAGACCGGCGATCATCCCCATTTCCGTGGCCATTCCCGTAGCGACGACCAGACCGGCCCCCCTGCCGGCCGCCAGGGTCGTCCCCATATATCCCATATTGTGACGATCCGCCATAGGCGTATATTCATCCCGCAGCGGCGCGGCGGCTTTAGGCGACGGCTGCGATTCCCCCGTCAACGCCGATTCTTCCACTTTCATATTCACCGTCCGCATAAAACGCACGTCCGCCGGTATCCGGTCGCCCGCTTCCAGCAAAACAATATCTCCCGGTACGAGCTCCGCCGCCGGGAGGCGCTGTTCGCTCCCTTCCCGCAGCACCTTCGCCTCCGGCGCCGTCAGCTGTTTTAAAGATTCCATCGACCGCTCGGCGCGGTATTCCTGGATAAAACCCAGGATCGCGTTCATCAGCACGATGCTTAAAATCGTGACCGAGTCGGCCAATTCTCCTAACCATACGGAAACGACCGTGGCGGCCAGGAGCACCAGCACCATAAAATCCTTAAACTGCCGCAAAAAAAGGAACAGCGGTTGGATCCCTTTTTTCTCTGTCAGCACATTTTTTCCCACCCGCGCGGCCCGTCGTTCCGCTTCCCGCTGGCTTAATCCCTGCGACGGCTGTACCTCCAGGGCCTTTGCCGCGTCGGTCCATGAAATGACATGCCATGCTTGCTGCTGCATGTGTTTTTTCCCCCTTACTCCAAGTAGTGCGCCCCTGTGTCCCGGCTGCTTGTACAGCTTATTCCACTGCCGGAGGAAAAATTCCGTTTATGTGATATACTAAAGCATAGGTTCTCAGAAAAAATCAGGAGGCTGACTATGGCACTTGACGGCGTTACCCTCGCCCACTTAATCAAAGAATTACATCCCCTTCTCACCGGCGCCCGGATCGACAAAATCCAACAGCCGGAAAAAGAAGAGGTTCATTTCCTTCTGCGCCAACCAAGGCAGTCTTTACGCTTACTGTTTAACGCCGGCGCGACTGCCCCCCGTTTTCACCTGACGGAGGAGAGTAAAAAAAATCCCCCCTCCCCACCCATGTTCTGCATGATTCTGCGCAAACATCTGGAGGGAGGGAAGATTCTCGATATCAGCCAGGAAAATCTGGAGCGAACCGTAACCTTTGCCATTCAGAATTTCAACGAACACGGCGATATGAAAACCTATCACCTGCACTTGGAGATCATGGGGAAACACAGCAATCTTTTGCTGGTCGATCCGGAAAGCAACGCCCTGTTGGACGGTCTCAAGCGCTACACGCACGCGGTGAGCCGACATCGGGAAATCTTACCGGGACGTCCTTATATTCCCCCGCCATCTCAGGGCAAGCTCGTCCTCCATCAGGAAAAAGATTGGCAAACCATCCTCTTGCGCGCCGATCTGGACCGCTCTTTGCCCCAACTCCTCGTCGATCTTTTTGACGGCGTCAGTCCGGAACTCTCCCGGGAAATCGTCGTGCGCTCCGGCCTGGAGCTTGGCGTCAGCTTGAGCGAATGCGGCGAAATTGACCTGAACCGCCTGTTTCAAAACTACGTTCTGCTGGCGAATCC
>JAITOS010000166.1 GCA_031289815.1 Peptococcaceae bacterium
TGTCGGCGGGACGCTCCATCTGATCCAGCCGTTGGGTTTTTCCCTGGAGGATAAACAGCTGAAACGCGCGGGACTGGATTATTGGCATTTGCTCGACGTTCATCTCTACGAAAACATAGAGGAGTTTGAAACTTTGAACCCCGTCGGCGTCCGTTATTGCGCGACGACCAAGGCCGGACGGACATATGCGGAGGGCTGTTATCAACAAGGTGATTATTTTCTGTTTGGCAAAGAAACCAAAGGATTGCCGACGGCGCTCCTGAAAAAATACGAAGCGACCAGTATCCGCTTGCCCATGAGAGAGGAAGCGCGATCCCTGAATCTGTCCAACGCCGTCGCCGTAGTCGTCTATGAAGCCTTGCGGCAATGGCGTTATCCGGGGTTGGTATGACCTCGGCTGTCGCCGGAAGCGGCGCGGGGAGTACGTTCCAAGGAGGAACCGATGAATAACCAGCCCTTGGCTTTTTTAATTGCCTTTGCCGTAACGATCATTTTAACGCCGCTATCCATCATAGCGGCTAAAAAGGTCGGCGCGATTGATTATCCGGGAGGACGGCGGATCAACAAGAAACCGGTCACTCGTTTAGGCGGAATCGCCATATACGGCGGCTTTTGGGCGGCGGTTTTGGGCACGCAGGGGATCAGCCGCGATATTATGGGGCTGCTGCTGGGGAGCCTGGTGATTTTCCTGGCCGGTTTGTGGGACGATATCAGAGGCTTGCGCCCCCTCTATAAATTTCTTTGGCAGATTGCCGCGGTTGTGGTACTGCTGCTCTTTGGCTTTAATATGGAGAGCTTTTCACTGCCGCTGATCGGGCAGATTCAGTTAGACAAGCACGGTCTGGGTTTTCTCAGCGTTGTACTGACGTTATTCTGGATGGTCGGGATGATCAATACGGTGAACATTCTGGACGGGCTGGACGGCTTAGCGGCAGGCATTTGTCTCATCGTGGCCTTATTATTATTTTGGTCGGCCAGACAGATCAGCGATTATCCGCAGGCTTTGTCAGCGGCGCATTGGACCTTGGCGCTGGCCGGAGCGGCCCTGGGTTTTCTCTTTTTTAATTTTTACCCGTCGCGCCTGTTCATGGGGGACTCCGGCAGTATGTTCCTGGGCTTTGTCATCGGCGGCGTTTCCATTTACGGCTTGTTAAAAACCGCAACGATTCTCGGTCTGGTTTTTCCCTTGTTAATTCTGGCGTTGCCTTTATCCGACATCACCTTTTCGATTATTCGCCGCAAGCTGCGCGGCAAGCCAATTGCGGAGGCCGATGGGGGACATTTGCATCACCGCCTGCTGGACGTCGGTCTGACGCAAAGACAGGCGGCGCTGTTGCTCTATCTCATCAGCGGCGGTTTTGGTTTAGCCGCCGTGTTATTGGCGAAAGGGCACTGGGTTTGGGCGCTGCTTTTGCTGGTCTTTGATTTTTCCTTGCTCTTGAGCATTCTGTTTCGCCGCAAATACCTGTCGGCGATTTTTCGTAAAAAATTAAATAAATCCGGCGGTTGACTCCCGCCGTTATACCGATACCGAGCATAAAAAATGACCTCGCCGCTATCCCGCCGTGAATGGATGGGATATTTTATTTACGGCGCGGAAATAATCTATGTGAGGTGAAAAATATATGATTAAAAAACCGTGTGCTCAGTGTTTTTTCGCGATTGACGGGTATTGTCGTTTAGAACAAAACGCGGCGAAGCAGTACGAAAGCTGCCGGAACTATGAGCCGCTGGCCTTTACGACTGCCGGAGGAGGGGCGCTTTAGCGATGAAAACAGGAAAAGAAACGAACGGGAAGGGCAGAGCTAAAAAAATTGACCCGCTGGAACCCTTGAAATTAGAAATTTCCGCTGAATTAGGGCTGCTCGAGCAGGTAAAACAAGGTGGCTGGCACTCCTTGAGCGCGAAGGACGTCGGCAGAATCGGGGGCATTATGGCGCAGCGGCTTAAAAAAATTGAGAAATAAGAGCAAAAACATGAGCGAGGTATGATATAATATTGAGCGAAAAAGAGGCGCGGCTTTTTGATCAAACGGATCAGGAGCTTGAACGTGAGCGCCTGGAAGGTAATCCTGTACAAATGAAGCAAAAATAGAGATAATGATGACAGCGAAAAGCGTCGGCAAAGCTCCGTTTTGTCAAAGCTATGGGATGTGAAGGTGAAGTCCTTTTGTTAGAGAATGAGCGCAAGCAAATAGAAAGAAATTTTGTGCATCTTCATGTGCATACAGAATATAGTCTGTTGGATGGAGCGGCCAGAATCAACGACGTCGTAGAAAGAGCGGCGGCTTTGGAGATGCCTGCTTTAGCGATTACCGATCACGGAGTGATGTACGGCGTGATTGACTTTTATAAGGCTTGCAAAAAAAAGGGCATTAAACCCATTCTGGGCTGCGAGGTATATGTCGCTCCTCATAAGCGGACGGATCGCGGAAGCGGGCGGCAGGAAACCAATAATCACCATTTGCTGTTACTGGCGGAAAATGACGCGGGCTATGCCAATTTAATTCAGGTGGTCTCTCAGGCTTTTATCGACGGCTTTTATTATAAACCGCGCGTGGACAAGGAATTATTGGCGGCGCATTCCTCCGGGCTGATCGCTTCCAGCGCCTGTCTGGCCGGGGAAATCCCGGAATATTTGCTGAGGGATCAATTTGAGGACGCTTGCCGGAGCGCTGAGGAGTACGAAGATATCTTCGGCAAAGGCAATTTTTTTTTAGAGCTGCAAAATAACGGCATTGCGGAGCAGAAAAAGGTCAATGACGGCTTGCTTCAGCTTCATAACCGCACGCGGATGCCGATGATCGCCACCAATGACGTCCATTATGTCCGGCGTGAGGACGCCTTGGTTCAGGATGTGCTGCTGTGCATTCAGACGGGAAAAACCATTACCGATACAGGCCGCATGAGCTTTTCCACCCAGGAATTGTACCTCAAGTCAGCCGCGGAAATGAACGTGCTTTTTAGTGAGAATATACCGGCGTTAGCCAATACCCTGGAAATCGCTCAGCGCTGTCAGGTCAATTTGCGCTTTGGCGAGTATCACCTGCCCACCTTTGAGATTCCGCAGGGCTTAACCTTAGATGAATATTTGCGGCGGCAGTGTTATACCCTGTTTCCTGTGCGCTATCCGGGAGCGGCGGCGGTTGAACGGGAACGCCTGGAATACGAATTAAAGGTCATCGAGGAGATGGGTTTTTCCGGCTATTTTCTGATTGTGGCGGATTTTTGCCGCTATGCGCGGGAGAACGGCGTGGTGGTCGGACCCGGCCGCGGCTCGGCAGCCGCCAGTATCGTGGCCTATCTGTTAGAGATCACGACGGTGGAGCCCTTGCGGCACGATTTACTGTTTGAAAGATTTTTGAATCCGGAACGCATTAGTATGCCCGACATCGATATCGATTTTGACCCGGCCGGACGTGAAAAAGTGATCCAATATGTGATCGAAAAGTATGGCGCGGATAAAGTATGCCAGATCATCACCTTCGGAACGATGGGCGCCAAGGCGGCGATCCGGGACGTGGGACGGGCCTTGGGCATACCGCTCTCTAAGGTAGACAGAGTCGCCAAGGCGATCCCGCGTGATTTAGGGATGACCCTGGATAAGGCGTTAGAGGTATCGCCGCCCTTGCAGGCCATGATACGTGAAGAACCGGACATTCAACAGTTGTTTAAAATGTCACAGTCCCTGGAGGGAATGCCGCGGCACGCTTCCACCCACGCGGCGGGAATCGTGATTGCCAAGGAAGCCCTGACGCAGTATTTGCCCCTGCAAAAATCAGCGGACGGCTTGCTGATGACCCAGTTTCCCATGAAAACCGTTGAGGAAATCGGCTTGCTCAAGATGGATTTTCTGGGACTGCGCAATTTAACGATCCTCAAGGAAGCCGTGGAGTTCGTTGAAAAGCAGCGGGGAATCAAGCTCGATCTCGCCAGCCTGCCGCTGGACGACCCCCGTACCTATGAGCTGCTGACGAAAGGAGATAGTATCGGCGTCTTCCAACTGGAAAGCGGCGGTATGAGAGCCATTCTCAAGGACTTGAAGCCCACCTGTTTTGAAGATATCATCGCGGTCGTCGCCTTATACCGTCCGGGACCGATGGAGCAAATACCGGAATTTGTGCGGCGCAAACACGGCGGCGATATTCAATATCCGCATCCCAAACTGGAAACCATCCTTCAGCCTACCTACGGAGTGATCGTCTACCAGGAGCAGGTCATGCAAATCGCCAGGGACTTAGGCGGCTATTCTTTGGGTCGGGCCGATCTGTTGCGCCGGGCGATGGGCAAAAAAGACCGCAAGGTCATGGAGGAGGAGCGTAAGAATTTTATCTTCGGCATGGCCGATGAAGAAGGGCAGGTACTCATCGCCGGCGCCATACGGCTGGGAATCACGGAGGAAAAAGCGGCGGAAATATTCGATCTCATGGCTAAATTCGCGGAGTACGGCTTTAATAAAGGACACGCGACGGCCTATGCGGTGCTCTCTTATCAGACCGCCTATCTCAAAGCCAATTATCCCCTGGAATTTATGACGGCGCTGCTGAGCAGCATCATGGATTCTACAGAGAAGGTGTCTCTATATGTGCAAGAAGCGCGCAATCATGGAATCAGCGTGTTGCCGCCGGACATCCAACATAGCTACGCCGGATTTTCTTTGGAAGGGCAGACCATTCGTTTTGGCCTGGGCGCGGTGCGGAATATTGGCGTGAACGTCATCGACGTCATTTTAGCGGCGCGGAGCGAGGGCGCCTTCAAATCCTTGGCTGATTTTTGTCAGCGTGTGGACAGTAAGGTATTGAATCGGAGAGTGATCGAAAGTCTCAGCAAGGCCGGGGTGTTCCAATCCTTATGTTCCAGAGCGCAAGCCCTGGCGATGATGGATGAGATTCTGAAAGATTGCGTGCAGCGCCAAAAGGATAAGGATTCCGGCCAATTGTCCTTGTTTGGCGAAGGGTCAGACTTAGCGGAGGATATTCAGCCGCCGGAGCTGCCGGAATTCAGCCAGAGAGAAATTCTGGCGCTGGAAAAGGAGTATTTGGGGATATACCTCAGCGGCCACCCGTTGGAACCCTTGCTGCCGGAGCTGAGGAAAATTACGGCGTTGGACATCGGGACGTGTTTGGAAATGGAGGAAGATCGGCCCGTGATCTTGGGAGGAGTGATTACCCATTACCGGCAAAACATGACGAAAAAAGGGGAATTAATGGCCAGCTTTATCCTGGAAGATCTGTCGGGAACCATCGAAACCCTGATTTTTCCGCGGGTTTTGGCTCAGTATACGGGCTTTGTCAATGATCAGGTGGTGATTGTCGAGGGCCGTTATTCGGTGAGAGATGAAGAAAAAAAATTATTTGTCGAACAAATGCGGGCGTTAGAAAAGGCTAAAGTGTATTACGAAAAAACGATAGAACGCCCCTTGAAGCTGTATTTGCAACTAAAAGAAGAGGACGACGGGCTCATGGAGGCTTTGGCTTCAGCCTTGATGGAGCAGCCGGGGAAGATTCCCGTGTTTTTTTTCATCGCCGGCACGAGAAAGCTCCTGAAGGCCGAAAAAGGTCTCTGCGTAAAACAGACCGCGGAATTGACCGAAGCCTTAGCGGAAATTCTGGGCCGGAAAAATATCGTCTGGCAAAACGACAAGAAATAAGGGCCAAAAAAATAAAACCGAAAAAATACGAAAGAGAAATGGAGCGAAAGATGTGTGTATGGCAATTTATCCGGGAACCTTTGATCCGGTAACGAACGGCCATCTCGATATATTGCAGCGTGCTTTGACCATCTTTGACCGGGTGGTGATGGCGGTGGGGGTAGATAATAATAAACGGCCCTTATTCACGCTGGAAGAACGGATGGCCCTGTTGGCGGCTTCGGTCAAGGACTTTGATCGTGTCAGCATTGAAAGTTTTGAAGGGTTAACGGTAGAATTTGCGCGTAAATGCGGCGCGTTTTCCATTATCCGGGGCTTGAGGGCGATGGCTGACTTTGAATATGAATTTCAAATGGCGTTGATGAATAAAAAATTAGCGCCGGACGTCGAAACGATTTTTCTCATGACGAAAAATGATTTGGTTTTCATCAGTTCGACTTCGATCAAATGGGCGGCGAGCGTCCAGGGAGATATTTCTGAATTTGTTCCGAAGCATGTCGAGAAGGCGCTGATCAGAAAATTTCAGGGGTAGAGATAAAACTTCTGAATCTAAAGGATGTTCGGGCTTTCTTGCACATTAATTTCGGCTGTGATAATATGGTAATCGAAGGCGGGAAGTAATGATGGTCAGGCAGGGCGGATGGCCCGGTTTACAGAACCTGCTTTCGCTGTAAAAGTTAAGAAAACCGTCGTACAAAGATACAAAATACGGAGAGGTCATGGCCGCTTGATCCTAAACTTAATAACAGGCATAAAGAAGGATAGGAGGGTAGACCGTGTGGACCGTAATTTATATTGCTCAAAATAACAATGTAGCCAAGAGGTATCAGGATTTATTGGTTCAGGAAGGCGTATTGGTTCAGTTACGGTTGGTTGGATCAGCACATGCTACCGCAAATACTTCTGTTGAAATTTTAGTACCGGAATCGGAGGCTGAAGAGGCCCATGAAATCATTACCGGCTATATGGGTGAATAAAAATGCTTAAAGATATGTTTCGTAAACCAAAGTATGTAACCATAAAATCAGTGCCGGCCATTCAGCAGCGCCCGCCCGCGGACGACGTCGCTTTGTTGGAAACAAACCTCATGCGCAAAGAGCTTCCGGACGGTCTGTGGCTGAAATGCCCGAAATGCGGGGACGTGATTTTTAACAAAAATCTCGAAGATCACGCGCAGGTTTGTATGAAGTGCAAGTATCATTTCCCGATGAGCGCCCGGCAGCGCTTGGCGTTGCTCGTGGATCAGGGAACGTTTGAGGAATGGACCCCGGAGCTGACGAGCGCGGATCCCCTGGAATTTCCCGGCTATAAAGAAAAACTCGCGGAAATACAGGCGAAAACAAACCTGTTAGAAGGGGTGATTACCGGCCAAGGAAAGATTGAAAATTTACCGGCTGTGCTGGTTATAAATGAAGGCAGTTTTATTATGGGAAGCATGGGCTCCGCCGTCGGGGAAAAAATTACCCGGTCGATAGAAAAGGCGATCGAGCTGCAATTACCGATCATCATGGTTTCCACGTCCGGCGGCGCCCGTATGCAGGAAGGGATTCTGTCGCTGTATCAGATGGCGAAGACCAGCGCGGCGCTGGAACGCTTCAATCAGGCGGGGCTGTTATATATTTCCATCCTGACGAACCCGACCTATGGCGGGGTGACGGCCAGCTACGCGATGCTGGGAGATATTATTATCGCCGAGCCGGGAGCCTTGATTGGCTTTACGGGGCCGAATATTATTAAACAGACCATGAAAAAGGAATTGCCGCAAAGGGCGCAGACCGCCGAGTTTAATCAGGAACACGGGTTTGTGGATTTGATTATCGAACGGTCGCAGATCCGGTCACAGTTAGCGAAAATACTTGGATATCACCGGAGGGAAGCGTAGCGATGCTGTTTTTCGACTTTGAAAAGCCTTTGCTTGAATTAGAAAAAAAAATAGCTGAATTGCAGAGATTTGCTCTTGAGAAAGAGATTGATCTCGCCGATGAAATATTTAAATTAGAGCAAAGGGCCGATCAATTAAGAGAATCGATTTACGAAAATCTGGAGCCTTGGCAGTGCGCCCAAGTCGCTCGTCATCCGGAGCGTCCTAATTTTTACGATTATATTCCCTATCTGTTTGAAGATTTTATTGAACTGCACGGGGATCGTCATTATGCGGATGATCAGGCGATTGTTGGTGGTATCGCTGTTTTCAAAGGGATTCCGGTTACGGTGGTCGCGCATGTAAAAGGAAAAGATACCAAAGAAAATTTACAGCGTAATTTCGGTATGCCTCGTCCGGAAGGCTATCGTAAAGCGTTGCGGCTGATGGATCAGGCGGAAAAATTTAAACGTCCGATTCTGACGTTTGTGGATACGCCGGGAGCCGCTTGTGACTTGGAAGCGGAAGAAAGAGGACAAGGCGAAGCGATCGCCCGGTGCTTAATCGCTATGGCCGGCTATAAGGTGCCGGTGATCAGCGCGATCATCGGCGAAGGCGGCAGCGGCGGGGCTTTAGCGTTGGCGGCGGGAAACGTGCTGTTGATGCTGGAGTATTCCTTTTTCTCGGTCATCACCCCGGAAAGCTGCGCTAATATCTTATGGAAAGACGCGTCAAGAGCAAAAGAAGCGGCGGTTGCTTTGAAGTATATGGCGAAGGATTTATATCAGCTGAGGATTACGGATGAAATTATCAAAGAACCCAAGGGCGGAGCGCACCGAAACTATCAGCAGGCCGCGGAGGAGTTATCGAAGAGTATTGCGAAGCATCTGTTGCGTTTGCGCGCTGAAACCCCGGAAGCCATCCGCGAAAAACGCTATGAAAAAATACGCGCGATCGGGGTGTTTAACGAAGGGTTTTCCACGGAAGAAGGATGTTCAGCGGAAGCTGAAAATGAGGCGTCCGAT
>JAITOS010000040.1 GCA_031289815.1 Peptococcaceae bacterium
TCCCATCGCTCTCGGTTTAATGCGCTTCATCGACGGCCCTTGGTCAACAAATATCTGCGAAACATACAAATCATCCGCATTCAGATCTAAATTATGTTCAGCATTGGCAATCGCTGATTTTAATACTTTTGTTACCGGCTCCGTGGAACCGTGGGGTGTAAATTGCAGAATTGCCAAAGCGTCATTGACCTTTTTTCCTCGAATTAAATCGACTACTTGACGCGTCTTACGAGGAGACACCCGGATATATTTGGCGACCGCTTTCGCTTGCATTTCCATCTATATCATCCTCCTCTTAACGTAAGCTGCTGGATTTTTCACTGCCAGCATGCCCTTTATAGGTACGGGTAGGAGCAAATTCACCCAGCTTATGCCCCACCATATCCTCCGTAATATACACCGGAATATGTTTACGTCCATCATGAACGGCAATGGTATGTCCCACCATTTCCGGGAATATGGTTGATCGCCTGGACCACGTTTTCAGAACGCGCTTATCACCGTTTTGATTCATCGCTTCCACGCGTTCCAGCAAGCGACCCTGGACGAAAGGTCCTTTTTTTACCGATCTGCTCATTGAAGAGCCTCCCTTCGATTACTTACTGCGCCGCTTAATAATAAAGCGATTATTCGGGTTTTTCTTCTTCCTGGTTTTCGCGCCCAACGCCGGTTTCCCCCAAGGAGTCACCGGATTGCGGCCGATGGGATTACGTCCTTCACCACCGCCGTGTGGGTGATCTACCGGATTCATGACCGAACCGCGAACCGTTGGACGAATTCCCAGCCAACGGCTTCTGCCCGCTTTTCCAATCGTGACGTTCTCATAATCCAGGTTGCCTACCTGACCAATCGTCGCCCGACAATCCAAATGAATCAAACGCATTTCGCTGGACGGCAAACGAAGAGTCGCATAATTTCCTTCTTTCGCCATCAATTGGGCCGACCCTCCGGCTGAACGAACGATCTGCGCGCCTTTACGCGGTTTCAACTCAATATTGTGAAGCAGCGTCCCTACCGGGATATTCCTCAGCGGCAAGGCGTTCCCTACTTTGATATCAGACTCCGGGCCGGAAACAACGCTCATTCCGGCCTTCAGACCGTTGGGCGCCAGAATATAGGTCTTTGCTCCATCCGCGTAATGCAGCAGGGCAATATTGGCCGAACGATTCGGATCGTACTCTATGGAAGCCACTTTTGCCGGAACGCCGTCCTTCAGGCGTTTGAAATCGATCACACGGTACATCCGTTTGTGACCGCCTCCCTGATGGCGCACTGTTAAATGGCCTTCATTATTTCTACCGCCTTTTTTGTGCAACGGCCGTAACAAAGAGCGCTCCGGTTCTACTTTGCTAATTTCTTCAAAAGTCAGCACCGTCATTTGACGCCGGCCTGGCGAAGTAGGTTTATATTTTTTGACTGGCATGGTTTTCCCTCCTTTGCTGCAAACTTTTACAGTCCTGCGAAGCCCTCAATTTTGTCCCCCGCTTTGAGGGTCACAATCGCTTTTTTGCGATCGGAAGCTTTTCCCGTATAACGTCCGACCCGCTTCATTTTCCCTTTGACATTCATGGTTCTTACTTCAACGACCGCGACTTTGAACATCTTCTCCACCGCATATTTTACTTCGATTTTATTCGCTTCAGGAGCTACCCAGAAGGTATATTTATTTTCTTCGATCAGTCCGACTGATTTTTCAGAGATGACAGGCCGAAGCAGTACATCACGCGCGTCACGCATCAGGCAAACACCTCCTCAGCTTTATTGACCGCCGCTTTCGTCAGCACAAGAACATCATGCCGGAGCAGATCGACCACATTCAGACCCGTCACTTCCAAGGCTTTTACCCCCTCAATATTGCGCGTGCAACGAAAGACGGTTTCATTGATTTCAGCGGTCACCACCAAAGCCTTGCGATCAATATTCACAGCTTTCAAAAATTTTACCATTTCACGCGTCTTTTGTTCCGCCAGTTGCAGATCATCAACGACGATCAAGGTTGCCTCCTGAACTTTGGACGATAAGGCTGAACGCAAGGCCAGCCGTCTAACCTTCTTGGGCAATGAGCCGCCGTATTTACGGGGTTTCGGTCCAAACAAAACCGCCCCGCCGCGCCAAAGAGGCGAACGGCTGCTGCCGGCGCGGGCTCTCCCGGTTCCTTTTTGCCGCCACGGCTTCCGGCCTCCCCCGCGCACTTCTCCGCGCAACAAGGTAGAATGCGTCCCGCGGCGCATACTCGCCAATTGGGAAACCATCGCTGAATGAAGAACATGCGTATTGGGTTCGATCCCGAATACCTGATCGCTCAATTCAATCTCGCCTACCGGCTCTCCTTGCATATTGACTATTTGTACTTTAGGCATTGCAGCTTCCTCCTTTCCTTCACACTACGCCTTGACTTTCACCGAAGGCGACAGGATCACATATCCTTTTTTCGCTCCTGGGATCGCGCCTTTAAGTAAAATCAAGTTTTTATCCACATCAACCCGTACCACTTCCAGATTTTGAACCGTCACACGGTCCCCGCCTTTGCGTCCGGGTAAATTACGGCCTTTGAACACACGAGCTGGACCCTTCGCGCCCATCGAGCCGGTCCGATGATGATATTTAGAACCATGCCCCATCGGCCCGCGGCGGGAATTATGGCGTTTCCTCATCCCGGTAAACCCTTTTCCCTTCGAGGTTCCAACCACATCCACATGATCACCGGCAGCAAATATATCCGCCTGAATGATCTGCCCAATCTCATAGGCGTCCACCTCGTCTATCCGAAACTCGCGCAAAATACGCAACGGATTGAGGGACGCTTTCTTAAAATGACCTTTTTCCGGATTGTTTGCCAAGCGGACGGGTTTTTCATTAAATCCCAATTGGATCGCATTATAACCGTCGGCCGCCACTGTTTTTTTCTGAACGATATAACAAGGGCCGGATTCGATGACCGTAACCGGAATCAGTCGGCCATCTTCGGTAAAAACTTGCGTCATCCCAATTTTTTTACCCAATATTCCTTTAGACACGAATGCCACCTCCTGCATGTTCTGAAGTGCACTGATTTTCTCGGCGCACAAGAACACCTATTTCTTTTTATATTCGGCTTTTTTTAGCCTTTTACTAACAACGCCTCCGGGCGTTTCATCTTCACAAACACAAGTATTCTAACATAATTAAAGAAACTTTACCAGTCCATTTTCTTCTTTAAACCGCTCTTTTAAATAAATATTTTCTGAATAGCTCATCATCTACAGTTTAATTTCAATATCCACCCCAGCCGGCAGGTCCAAACGCATCAAAGCGTCTACCGTCTTAGGCGTCGGTTCCAAAATATCAATCAACCGCTTATGGGTACGCATTTCAAACTGTTCACGCGAATCCTTATTTACGTGGGGCGAGCGCAAGATCGTATAGATATTTTTCTCCGTAGGCAGCGGAATCGGTCCGCTAATGCTGGCGCCAGTCCTTTTTGCGGTCTCTACAATTTTCTCCGCCGACTGATCCAGCGTTTTATGATCAAACGCCTTTAAGCGAATACGAATTTTTTGACTCATATCAGAACCTCCTAAAATATTTCGTCCGTTCAACGGACACAGAGACGTAAAAATTCCCTGCTCCCAGCGGAGTCCCCTGAGCAGCAACCTTTTACGGCCCAAAAAACGAATCTCTTCCCTAACCAGAGCAATGGAAGGGGGACCGCTTTTCTCCCCCTTCCATTCAGCGCCAAATCTTTTTAACTGACAACCGAGGCGACAACCCCTGATCCGACGGTACGTCCGCCTTCACGAACAGCAAAGCGAAGTCCTTGTTCCATCGCGATCGGCGTAATCAAGTCAACCTTAATCGTCACCCGGTCGCCGGGCATGACCATCTCTACGCCGTCAGGCAAGGTTACGACGCCCGTAACGTCTGTCGTCCGGAAATAAAATTGCGGACGGTAATTATTAAAGAATGGGGTATGGCGTCCGCCTTCTTCTTTGGTCAAGACATAGATTTCACCGGAGAAAGAGGTGTGCGGTTTGATCGATCCCGGTTTCGCTAAAACCTGCCCGCGTTCGATATCTTTGCGGTCGACCCCGCGCAGCAGACAACCGATATTGTCCCCGGCTTCCGCTTGATCCAGCAGCTTACGGAACATTTCTACCCCGGTAACCACCGACTTGCGCGTTGTTTCCGTCAGACCGACGATTTCAATTTCGTCTCCGACTTTGACGATCCCGCATTCACAGCGACCGGTGGCCACTGTTCCGCGTCCGGTAATGGTAAACACGTCTTCTACCGGCATCAGGAAGGGTTTTTCCGTATCGCGGACCGGCGTTGGGATATAGCTATCCACCGCATCCATCAATGCCCAAATTCTGCCGCACCATTCACAGTCACGGCTGCCGCAGCCACATTCAAGGGCTTTCAGACCCGCGCCCGGAATGACCGGAATATCATCGCCGGGGAATTCATATTCACTGAGGAGTTCACGAATTTCCATTTCGACCAATTCCATCAGTTCCGGATCATCCACCATATCCGCCTTGTTCAGCCAAACGACGATGTGCTGAACGCCTACCCGGCTGGCCAGCAGAATATGCTCACGGGTTTGGGGCATAGGGCCATCGGCAGCGGATACCACCAGGATCGCTCCGTCCATCTGCGCTGCGCCGGTGATCATGTTCTTGATATAATCGGCGTGTCCCGGGCAGTCTACATGCGCGTAGTGGCGATTCGCCGTTTCATACTCTACATGCGCCGTGGAAATGGTAATACCGCGTTCGCGTTCTTCCGGAGCTTTGTCAATTTGATCAAAAGCTGTAGCTACCGCGCCGCCATGTTTAGAGAGGACCAGCGTGATCGCCGCCGTCGTCGTGGTTTTCCCATGATCGACGTGACCAATCGTACCAACGTTAACGTGAGGTTTTGTACGTTCAAACTTTTGCTTTGCCATAAAACGATTCACTCCTTTTAAAATAAAAATAAACGTTTCAACTTCCATTAAATCAAGTTATTTCGTACGGAAATACGCGTACTCGGTAACTTTAAACCCTTTATTATGTTCCCTGTCGTTTGGCGATGATGCCTTCCGCAATATTTCTGGGAACTTCCTCGTAGTGAGCAAACAACATCACATAGACGCCGCGGCCCTGAGTACGGGAACGCAATTCCGTCGCATAGCCGAACATTTCCGCTAAGGGAATAAAACCGCGAATGATCTGAGCCCCGGCTCTGGCTTCCATGCCTTCGATCTGGCCCCGGCGGGAATTCATATCGCCGATGACGTCGCCCATATACTCTTCCGGCACCGTGACTTCTACTTTCATAATCGGTTCCAGGATCACCGGCCCCGCTTTCGCGGCTCCGGCCTTAAAGGCCATCGAACCGGCGATTTTAAACGCCATTTCCGATGAGTCCACGTCATGATAGGAGCCGTCATACACCGTAGCTCTTAAATCAAGCACCGGATAACCGGCGAGGATGCCGTTTTGCAGGGCTTCTTCAATCCCGGCCCCGATCGGCGAGATATATTCCTTGGGAATGACGCCGCCCACGATTTTACTGACAAATTCAAAGCCGCTACCCGGCTCCAGCGGTTCCAATTCAATCCAGCAATGCCCGTATTGACCCCGTCCTCCGGATTGCCGCACAAATTTCCCTTCCGCCTTCACCTTGTTGCGAATCGTTTCCTTATACGCAACTTGCGGACGGCCAACATTGCAATCCACTTTAAACTCGCGCTGCAAGCGATCCACAATGATCTCCAAATGGAGTTCGCCCATGCCGGAGATGATCGTCTGTCCCGTCTCTTCATCCGTATACATTTTAAACGTCGGATCTTCTTCCGCCAACCGGCTTAAAGCGCCGCCCATTTTATCCTGATCCGCTTTCGTCTTGGGCTCAATCGCCACGTGAATGACCGGTTCCGGGAACTGCATAGATTCCAGAACGATCTGGTTTTTCTCATCGCACAGCGTGTCGCCCGTCGATGTATCCTTCAATCCGACAACAGCGGCGATATCGCCCGCTTGCACTTCCTGAATCTCCTCACGGTGATTGGCGTGCATTTGCAGTATTCTTCCGATTCTTTCCCGCTTATTCTTCGTCGAATTAAAAACATAAGAGCCGACATTTAATATCCCTGAATACACCCGGAAAAATACTAATCTGCCCACATACGGGTCGGCCATGATCTTAAAGGCTAACGCGGAAAACGGCTGACTATCATCAGAATCCCGTTGATCTTCTTCACCGGTTTCCGGCCGCACCCCTTTAATCGCGGGTACGTCCAAAGGAGAAGGCAAATAATCCACGACCGCGTCTAACAACGGCTGAACGCCTTTATTCTTGAACGAAGAACCGCAAACCACCGGAATGAAACTCAACGATATCGTCCCCAAGCGAATTCCTTTCCTGATTTCCTGTTCCGTCAGTTCTTCGCCCTCCAAATACTTGTTCGTGAGCTCTTCATCGGTTTCAGCGATCGCCTCGATCAATTTCTCACGGTATTCGTTGGCTAACTCAAGCAAATCCCCGGGAATATCGGCAATATCACTGGTAGCGCCAAGATCATCCGTATAAACGATCGCTTTCATCGCTACCAAATCAATAATCCCTTTAAAGGTATCTTCCGATCCCATAGGCAATTGAATGGGTATGGGACGGGCGCCCAACCGGTCGGCAATCATCGAGACTCCCCGAAAAAAATCGGCGCCGACCCGGTCCATTTTATTGATATAGGCGATCCGCGGCACACCATATTTATCCGCTTGGCGCCATACCGTTTCCGACTGCGGTTCCACTCCGCCTACGGAGCAAAAGACAGCCACCGCGCCGTCCAACACGCGCAAAGAACGTTCTACTTCCACCGTAAAGTCCACATGTCCAGGTGTATCTATAATGTTGATTCGATGCTCATTCCAATGACACGTCGTAGCCGCGGAGGTAATCGTAATCCCGCGCTCCTGCTCCTGGATCATCCAATCCATCGTCGCGGCGCCGTCATGGACTTCCCCGATCTTATGCACGCGTCCGGTGTAAAACAAAATACGCTCCGTCGTCGTTGTTTTTCCGGCGTCAATATGAGCCATGATACCGATATTCCTGGTTTTCTCTAATGGAAATTGCCTTGCCATTGATATTCCTCCTTTCTGTCAGAAATTCCAAGCTCGACTCCCATTACCACCGATAATGGGCAAACGCCCTGTTGGCCTCAGCCATTTTATGCGTATCTTCTCTCTTCTTAACCGAAGCGCCTGTATTGTTGGCGGCGTCCATCAATTCGCCCGCGACCTTCTCTATCATCGTCTTATCGCTGCGTTTGCGCGAATAGCTGACCAGCCACCGCAAACCCAGCGTCTGACGCCGTTCCGTCCGGACTTCAATGGGCACCTGATAGTTCGCGCCGCCAACCCGGCGAGCTTTCACCTCTAACACCGGCATCACATTTTTCATCGCCGTTTCAAATACTTCCAACGGGTCTTTCCCGGTTTTCTCACGAATGATCTCAAAGGCGCCATAACAAATGGATTCCGCCACACCTTTTTTACCGTCCAGCATGATCTGATTGATAAATTTAGTCACTACTTTGTTTTTATAGATGGGATCAGGTAAAATCTCCCTTTTCGCAATATACCCTTTACGCGGCAAGTTTATCCCCCCTTTTCCTTATGATCACCGCAACTGCAATTTCGGGGATAACATCCCTGTCAGCTGGGCCTTTTTTACTTTGTCACTTTCGGTCGTTTGGCGCCATATTTGGAGCGGGATTGCATCCTTTTCTGAACGCCGGTTGTGTCCAGCGCCCCGCGCACAATGTGATAACGGACGCCTGGTAAGTCCTTCACCCGTCCTCCACGGACAAGCACCACGGAATGCTCTTGCAAATTATGCCCAATCCCCGGAATATAAGAGGTTACCTCTACTAAATTAGTCAACCGCACACGCGCTACTTTACGCAGCGCTGAATTTGGTTTTTTCGGCGTTGTTGTATAAACTCTCGTACAAACTCCACGCTTCTGCGGTGAACCACCGGAAGAAAACTGCTTGCGCTGAAGCGAATTATAGCCCCATTGTAAGGCGGGAGCTGTTGATTTTTTTATAACCTTCGTGCGTCCTTGACGAATCAGCTGGCTAATCGTCGGCATGTCTACACCTCCCTCCTGAAATCGAAAAATACGACAGGAATTGCTTGCCTCAGCATTAAGTAAGCAATCCCAAAACTCACGTGACTCTTGAAACGTTTGGCTTGGGGATTATTCTTTCAGAATGGCGACGGTTGCCGCGCCAACCTCAATCCCACAGGCCTGACCAAGTTCCCTCATCGTCGGGACGCGTATGATTCTAATATGATGCGTCTGGCATAAAGATATGACAGGTCTCAAAACGTGCGCCTCCGCATCCACCGCGATATATACGCTCTGAATCCGCTCATGCTCTCTTTCCAGAGCGCGCTGCGTTTGTTTTAATCCAATCATCTTTTGTTTCGCGCGCGTTAAGGTCTCATCAAGCATCGAATGCTTTCCTCCCCCGAAATCATACTGTAATATTCTAGCACTCCGTTAAACCGCTGTCAATCATTGTGCCATCTTTATTTTTTATTTCTCTGTCTCTTCCGCCACAGGCGTAATAGTGACGTTACGGTACCGGGCCATCCCGGTTCCGGCCGGAATGAGCTTCCCAATAATTACATTTTCCTTCAAACCCAGCAAGGGATCTACTTTTCCTTTGATCGCCGCTTCCGTCAAAACACGCGTGGTTTCCTGGAAAGAAGCGGCGGAGAGGAATGAATCCGTAGCCAGCGAAGCCTTGGTAATTCCCAAGAGCACCGGATGCGCCACCGCCGGTTCGCCGCCCGCTTTGATGACCTTTTTGTTTTCTTCCTCAAAATCAAAGACATCAATCAAGCCGCCCGGCAGCAAACTGCTATCCCCTGAATCGTCAATTTTCACCTTACGCAGCATTTGCCGGACCATCACTTCAATATGCTTATCGTTGATATCCACCCCTTGCAGACGGTACACCTTCTGAACCTCGCTCAGCAAGTATTCCTGCACTCCCCGCATCCCTTTGACCTTTAACATATCATGCGGATTAATGCTTCCTTCTGTCAGCTCATCGCCCGCTTCCACCATCTGCCCTTCCTTGATGCGCAGACGGGAGCCATAAGGAATCGCATACGACATCCGTTCGTCGTCGGCAGAGATGATCTCCGCTTCACGGCGTCCTTTCACTTCGCGCATATTGACTTGACCGGCATTTTCCGCAATGATCGCCTGGCCTTTCGGCTTGCGCGCTTCAAAGAGTTCTTCCACCCTCGGCAGCCCCTGGGTAATATCATCTCCCGCCACGCCACCGGTGTGGAAGGTGCGCATCGTCAACTGAGTCCCCGGTTCCCCAATCGATTGAGCCGCGATGATGCCCACCGCTTCTCCCATTTCTACCGGCCGACCGGTCGCCAGATTGCGCCCATAGCATTTGCGGCAAACTCCATATCTTGTTTTACACGTCAGTACCGAACGGATACGGATCGTCGCGGACGTACAATGCTTGGCAATTTCCTTCGCCTGCTCTTCCGTGATCTCCTGATCCGGCGTCGCGATCGGCGCAGCGTTTTCCTCGCCCGGAACATACAATGGCTCCAGCAAATACCGTCCTACCAGACGTTCTTCCAGCGCTTCGATGACCTCCGGGCCATCTTTGATGTCTTCCACGCCGATCCCGGCCATCGTCCCGCAATCTTCATCCCGGACAATCACATCTTGAGAAACGTCCACCAGACGGCGCGTAAGATAACCGGAGTCAGCCGTCCGCAGCGCCGTATCGGCCAGTCCTTTCCGCGCTCCATGCGAAGAGATAAAGTATTCCAGCACGGTGAGTCCTTCACGGAAATTTGCCTTGATCGGCAATTCGATCGTCCGACCGGATGGATCCGCCATCAGCCCGCGCATCCCCGCCAATTGACGCAACTGTTGGATATTCCCGCGCGCGCCCGACATCGCCATCATATACACCGGGTTAAAGCGATCCAAGGTATCCATCAGACTCTTCGTGACCTGTTCGGTCGCTTTGGTCCAGGTATCGATTACCAAATTATATCGTTCTTCATTTGTGATCAGACCGCGCCGGAACTGCATTTCTGTTTTTGCCACCACAGCATCCGCTTCCGCGATGATCTTCTTCTTCGCTTCCGGAATCTGAATGTCCGCCAGCCCCACCGTTATGCCCGCCCGCGTCGAGTACTTAAAGCCCAAGCTCTTAATCCCGTCCAGCAGGGCCGCGGTCTTCCCATAACCGCCGGCGCGGTAGGTCTTCGCCACGATATTTCCCAGCGTTTTCTTGCCGGCAACCTCATTGACAAAACCAACCTCTTCCGGTATGACCGAGTTAAAAATCAACCGGCCCGTCGTCGTCTCAATCAGCTTTCCGTCCATGCGGACTTTAATCCGGGCTTGTAAATGCACTTCCTTGCTGTCATACGCCAGCACCGCTTCATCCTGATCCTTGAATATCTTTCCTTCTCCCAGTGCGCCCGGCCGTTCCATGGTCAGGTAATAGGAACCCAAGACCATATCCTGCGTAGGCGAAGTCACCGGACGGCCATCCTTCGGATTCAAAATATTATGCGCCGACAGCATCAGCAAACGCGCTTCCGCCTGCGCTTCCGCGGAAAGCGGCAAGTGAATCGCCATCTGATCCCCGTCAAAATCCGCATTGTAGGCGGTACAAACGAGCGGGTGGATCTGCAAAGCCTTCCCTTCTACCAGCACCGGCTCAAACGCCTGAATCCCCAAGCGGTGCAATGTCGGCGCGCGGTTCAGCATCACCGGATGTTCGGAGATGACCTCTTCCAGCACATCCCATACCTCAGGCCGCACCCGTTCCACCATGCGCTTGGCGCTCTTAATATTATGCGCGTGTCCTTCATTCACCAGTTTTTTCATCACAAACGGCTTAAAGAGTTCAATCGCCATATCTTTCGGCAAACCGCACTGATGGAGCTTCAGATTCGGCCCGACCACGATGACCGAGCGCCCGGAATAATCGACGCGTTTTCCCAAGAGATTTTGGCGGAAACGGCCTTGTTTTCCTTTCAGCATATCACTCAAGGATTTCAAGGGCCGATTTCCGGGACCCGTCACCGGACGTCCTCGCCTGCCGTTATCGATCAAGGCGTCCACGGCTTCCTGCAACATCCGTTTTTCATTCCGTACAATGATATCCGGCGCTCCCAGCGCCAAAAGCCTGTTTAAGCGGTTATTTCTGTTGATTACACGGCGATACAGGTCATTCAAATCCGAAGTGGCGAACCGCCCTCCGTCCAACTGCACCATCGGGCGCAGCTCCGGCGGAATCACCGGAACGACGTCTAAAATCATCCAGTCCGGACGATTTCCCGATTGTTTGAAAGCCTCCACGACCTCCAGCCGCCGGATCGCCCGGATCTTTCTTTGACCCGTAACTTCCCGCAGCTCGGTACGCAATTCGTCGTTCAGCTTGTCCAAATCCATCTCTTCCAGCAAAATCTTGATGGCCTCCGCGCCCATTTCCGCATGGAAAGCATCCCCGTATTTTTCCCGGGCTTCTCGGTATTCGGTTTCCGTCAGCAACTGTTTTTTCGTCAAAGCCGTCTCGCCCGGATGAGTGACCAAATAGGAGACAAAATATAACACCTTCTCCAGCGAGCGGGGAGACATATCCAATAACAATCCCATGCGGCTGGGAATCCCTTTAAAGTACCAAATATGCGATACCGGCGCCGCCAATTCGATATGGCCCATCCGCTCGCGCCGGACTTTGGAACGGGTCACTTCTACGCCGCAGCGGTCACAGATAATGCCTTTATAGCGAACCCGCTTATATTTTCCGCAATGACATTCCCAGTCCCTCGTCGGCCCAAAGATCTTCTCACAGAACAGTCCTTCTCTTTCCGGTTTCAAGGTCCGATAATTAATTGTTTCCGGTTTCTTGACTTCTCCATAAGACCAGGTCTTGATCATATCCGGCGACGCCAGCCCTATACGCATACGGTCAAAATTATTAACATCCAGCAAGCCCCTCGCTCCTTTCACCCATACGCACTCTTAGTCAAGAACTTCTTCGACTTCGACATCAACATCGACATCGACTTCGACTTCGACTTCAAATTCCAGATCGGCAGCTTCTTCGTAGGCGCCCTCGTCCTCATACTCTTTCCCAAAGCCCACAACCGCCGGCGGTTCCTCCACGACAGGCGGCTTCTCGTTCAGCTCAATCCCCAATTCCTTCAATTCCTTAGCCGTTTCGGCAATATCCTCGTCCATTTCACGGATCTGAATTTCTTTATCGTCCTCCGACAGGACACGCACGTCCAGCCCCAAGCTCTGCAATTCTTTAATCAGGACTTTAAACGACTCCGGCACTCCCGGTTCCGGGATATTTTCCCCTTTCACAATCGCTTCATAGGTCTTCACCCGGCCAACCACGTCGTCGGATTTTACCGTCAGAATCTCCTGCAACGTATAAGCGGCGCCATAAGCCTCCAGAGCCCACACTTCCATCTCGCCAAAACGCTGACCGCCAAACTGCGCCTTACCGCCCAACGGCTGTTGGGTCACCAGGGAGTACGGTCCGGTCGAGCGGGCGTGAATTTTGTCGTCCACCAGATGATGTAATTTCAAAACATACATATAGCCCACGGTAATCTTACTGTCAAAGCTCTCTCCGGTCCGCCCGTCATAGAGGACGCTCTTGCCGTCGTCGGGCAATCCCGCCTCTTTCAGTATATCGAAAATATCATCTTCACGCGCTCCGTCAAAAACCGGCGTGGCTACATGAATGCCCATCGTTTTGGCCGCCCAGCCCAGATGCGTTTCCAGCACCTGACCGATATTCATCCGGGACGGAACCCCTAACGGGTTCAAAACGATCTCCACCGGCGTCCCGTCCGGCAAAAACGGCATATCCTCTTCGCGCATGATCCGGGAAATGACCCCTTTATTGCCGTGGCGGCCCGCCACCTTATCGCCCACGGAAATCTTTCGCTTCTGAGCGATATAAACGCGAACCAATTGATTCACGCCCGGCGCCAATTCATCGCCGTTTTCCCGCGTAAATACCTTCACATCGACCACCCGTCCGGCTTCCCCATGCGGAACCCGCTGCGAGGTGTCGCGAACTTCCCGCGCTTTTTCGCCAAAAATCGCCCGCAGCAGGCGTTCTTCCGCCGTCAGCTCCGTTTCACCTTTCGGCGTAACCTTGCCCACCAGAATATCCCCGGCGCGAACCTCCGCCCCGATACGGATAATCCCGCGATCATCCAAATCCTTCAAGACGTCTTCCCCGATATTCGGAATATCCCTGGTGATTTCTTCCGGTCCCAGCTTGGTCACCCGCGCGTCGCATTCATATTCCTCAATGTGAATCGAAGTATAATAATCCTCGCGCACCAGTTTTTCACTGATCAGAATCGCGTCCTCGTAATTATATCCTTCCCAGGTCATGAAGGCCACCAGGACGTTACGGCCCAGCGCCAATTCTCCCGTTTCTGTAGACGGCCCGTCGGCAATGATCTGCCCAGCCTGAACCACATCGTCTTTTCTGACAATCGAACGCTGATTAATACACGTTCCCTGATTCGAGCGCTCATATTTATGGAGCTTATATCTTTCTCTTCCGACCCCATCGTGATTGCGAATAATGATGGTGTCTCCCGTAGCCCGTTCCACCGTACCCGCTTGTTTAGCGATACAGCACACCCCGGAATCCTTGGCCGCTTTATACTCCATTCCCGTTCCCACGAACGGCGCTTCTGTCCGCAAGAGCGGTACCGCTTGCCGCTGCATATTCGATCCCATGAGGGCCCGGTTGGCGTCGTCATGCTCCAGGAATGGGATCAAAGCCGTAGCGATCGAAACCATTTGTTTCGGCGAGACGTCCATATAGTCAATGCGTTCCGGCGGAACCAGCACAAAGTCCGCCCCGTGGCGGGCGTCGATTTTCAGCGTCAGGAATCTTCCTTCCTCATCAATCGGCGTATTCGCCTGAGCGACCACGAATTTTTCTTCCTCATCCGCGGTCAGGTAGTGAACCTCATCCAGCACCCGGCCATTTTCCTTGTCCACGATCCGATAAGGCGCTTCAATAAACCCGTATTCATTGATCCGGCCAAACGTCCCCAAGGAACCGATTAAACCGATATTCGGCCCTTCCGGCGTTTCCACCGGGCACATCCTCCCATAGTGAGAATGATGAACGTCCCGCACCTCGAAGCCGGCGCGTTCCCGGCTTAAACCGCCGGGACCCAAGGCGCTCAACCGCCGTTTATGCGTCAATTCCGCCAGTGGGTTGGTCTGATCCATAAACTGAGACAACTGGCTGCTGCCGAAAAATTCCTTAATCGCCGCCACCACCGGGCGAATATTGATCAACGCTTGAGGCGTGATCACATCCACATCCTGAATGGTCATCCGCTCCCGGACGACCCTCTCCATGCGCGACAAACCGATCCGGAACTGGTTTTGCAGGAGTTCTCCCACGGAACGCAGCCGCCGGTTTCCCAGATGATCAATATCATCCTTACTGCCTTCGCCATTCATCAGGTTCAGCAGCCGCCGCACCGCTTGCACGATATCTTCCCTGGTCAAATTCCGGACTTCCGTCGGAATCGTCAGCCCAAGTTTCTTATTTAGCTTATATCGTCCAACCTTTGCCAGATCATAGCGTTTTGAATCAAAGAACAGCGTTTCCAGCAACGAGCGGGCGCTGTCCACCGTCGGCGGTTCGCCCGGACGCAAACGCTTATAGATTTCCACCAACGCTTCCTCTTTGGATTCGGAGTTGTCCTTCTCCAAGGTCGTCTGGATTTTTTCATCGTCCTGAAATAATTCCATGATCTGCCCATTGCTGCTATAGCCCAGAGCGCGGATCAGAACCGTGGCCGGCAATTTTCTCGTTCGGTCTACTCTGACAAACAGATTATCGTTGACGTCGCTTTCAAATTCAAGCCAAGCGCCTCGATTGGGAATGACCGTCGCGCCATAAAGCTTCTTGCCGCTGGGATCCGTCTGTTCCGAGTAATAAACACCGGGAGAGCGAACCAGCTGGCTGACGATAACCCGCTCCGCTCCGTTGATAATGAACGTCCCTTTGTCGGTCATCAACGGAAAATCACCCATAAATACTTCCTGCTCTTTGACTTCGCCGGTCTCTTTGTTAATCAAACGGACTTTTACCCGTAGAGGCGCGGCATATGTAACATCGCGCTCTTTACATTCCTCTACCTCATACTTTGGATCACCCAAACTATAATCCGTAAATTCCAATACGAGATTACCGGTAAAATCCTGGATCGGCGAGATATCGCGAAACATCTCGCGCAACCCTTCGTCAAGAAACCAGCGATAAGAATTCTGCTGAATTTCAATCAGGTTCGGCATATCAAGAACTTCTCTGATTCTTGAAAAATACCAGCGCTCTCTTGTTCCATTTTTAACTGGATAAGACGACATATTGGCTTCACCCCTCAAGTATGTTTTCTTCCTCAAGGCAAATCAAGGCAAGTCCATGACATAAACAACCAAAAGCAAGGCCTTATTCTAAAACCTCGCTTGATTGCGTATGGAGACTTACTTGATTGTTTGAACGGCATAAATCAAATTATTATCTCCCTAGTATAATTTATTTATACAAGAATTCGATATCGAATCCAGTCTCCGAATTTTACGGTTACGATTATTTATAATATCAAATCAATCTTTTCTTGTCAAGTAAAACATCACGATTTCACGATTTTTATTTTTTTACTTTTGGCGCGTTATCGTCTGATAACCTCCTTCTTTCAAAATCGAACGATTACCCTGTCTATAGATTTTTTATGACGTTGTAGCTTCTGCCGGAGTCCATGCAATGACTCTTAAATCCCTTGCGTTCTACGCCCTTTCAATCTTTTTAAGAATATCCCAATGGTTATCGCCGTAGCTTTTCTTCACGACGAGGATCATTGGTACATCATAGGAACCGCCTATCACTTGATTATTAAAATCTTTTATTTCAATGGTGTAATGCATTTTAACAAGTACGATGGGGAATATTTTAAATTGATAACTTTCTTCTAAAGCGAAAGCTACCTTTACTTGCTCATTGTTATCGATTCCCCGGTCTTTTAAGCCGTAAACCTCATACACGTTCAATTTTTGAAATATAGCCAACGGCATATGACTTGCAATATCCGCAGTATAACCTTCATCCGTTAAAAATGCCTCCTGGAGAATCGTATCCACTGTAATGTATTTGTAATTTTCTGTATAATTGTCTATTAAACAGATAAGAATTGCTAAAATAATCCCAAGGAACACTATCGTTAAATATTTTTTCATTACATGACCTCCTTTTCTTCCTTCTTCTGTTATTTTCCATTTCCGGTAAGCTGGTGTCCCGTCACCAAGTGTAACACAAAAAAGCAGCGGCGTCATACAGCAGGGTATCGGCGACACCCAAAACTAATCATGTTAGTTTATAGCTAATGTCATTAGTTTATAGCTAACATTATTAGTTTATAACTAACGTGATTAGTTTTGGGCGAAAAAATGCGCTAGACTAACGCATTCTCTTGCGCAGAATCGGTGTTTTCATTCGATAGCTTGAGCTTCCTTTCTTTATCTTCAATGGTTTCTGGTTTTGTTCGGCAGTCCCGCTTTTTAGCAGCGCTATTATCTCTTGTTTGTTTGCCTCCATTTTCTCTGAAACTTCTTTCATTCGCCGTTCAAAGTAAAGTCCGAAGCATGTCATCAGTCCAGCCGCGAACACATTTCCTAAAATGATTCTCCATTCTGTATAAAATTGGTTGTCCTGCGCGATTCCACTTGGCAGAAAAACAGAAAAGAGAAGCTGCTCTCCAAACAATACAACATTAAAAAACAAGAACATGATAAG
>JAITOS010000089.1 GCA_031289815.1 Peptococcaceae bacterium
ATACGCTTGGGGGCAAGTCCGACAAAACTTGGAATGTTATCGGAATATGACAAGTTAGCGTCTTGATCCACTTGCTTGGTTTCCCCAGTGAGCATATTCAGGGCCATGATTTTCCACGCGGAGGCCATATTGCCGACGGAATCCAAGCGGTAGTCGGTTTCAATCCAAGCGATCCATTCCGCGTTGGCGGCGGTTTGCTTGATATAGTAGCCTTCGGCGGCGGTGTAGAGCGCCTTGCTGGTCTGAGTGTGAACATCAAACAGATAGAGCGTCTGGGTGTCATCGTGTGTCGTTACTAAATCCTGCCGGTAGCTGGCCACTACAAAGCAGTCCGCTATCGGCGGGAGTTCGATGATCTCACGCGGCTGAAAGTCTGCAATCGCGGAAACAGTGTCCGCCTTGGGAACAACGATTTCTGTCGGGTCGGAGGAATCGCTCACGGTAAGAGCCGAGCAGGATGGCAGAATCATCACGGCCAGAAGGAAGAGTATGGATAGGGCCTTCCAGGGCGTTTTGCCCTGGAAGGTTTTTGCTGAAAAGAGGCGTTTGCTTACCATATGATCCCTCGTTGTTGGGTGGCGTTAGCCATTTTCGCATACGTTGTAGTATAAAGCGTTTGGGAGACAGCGGTATTTGAATCAGAGACGTTATAGGTTTGAGCGCTATCATTATAGCCGTAAATGCACACATAATGAGCGGCGCCACTTGCATAGGCGGCGTTAATCGGGGTGCTGGTTGCTCCGTGATATAGATCGGCAATCACATCATAGTTATTTGTTTTATCAATCGCATATATCACTTTAGCTGACAGAGAAGCGCTCCAACCGCTGGTGGTTCCCCATACCAGAGTATAATTGTTTCCGGGCGCATATTGATTCATAACATTTTGCCATAGTGTCGCATCAAAGCCCGTTCCTGCTGTCGTGGTTCCCAAAGCTGACGCTAACGTCGCTTCTGTAGGAAGTGAAGACAGTCCATTTTTACTCAAATAACCGGCTATGGCATTTCTCGCGGCAGCGGGTCCGCACGTATACGACTGGGCTTGCTTGTACGAACCGACCAGATTCGTCTTTGATCCGCCAGCGGCTTGTAAACTCAACCCCGGAGCCCGCTTTGCTTCCGTATAGGCTTCCGCTATCGCCGCTTTTGCGGCTTCCGCGTTGATTTGGTCTTGGGTAGGTAACGTATACCCTTCATTAATTCCACTCCCTGGAACTGGTACGGTGTTGACAAGTGAATCAAATTCGTTAGCAAAAACATTGGTGGGCAAAATAAAACAAAGTGTCATGGTCATTACGGTTAATAATTTTTTCATGTTGATTTTCTCCTTTTTTTCATGCGTTTCCTTTGAAACGCATATATTATTTTTGATCGGGGAACTTCATCCTTTAATATTCTGTAACATTACTCCTCCCTCAAATTCTCCCTTCACAAATCTCCCCGGCAGGTGTACAATAAACGCAACCCATATTCGTGTAGGGGCAAGCGCCTTCAGATGTTCGGTTATGTCATCTGAGGGCCTCTTTATCTAAACGGCAAATGCCATTTAAATCCTGAACTCTGTTTTAGCGACGTTGCGATATATGTTTATTTTCTACCATTTTCCAACATCCCGCAAGCGTAAAAATACCTGTTTTTTTAACAAATTTTATAGGTAAAAATACCTGGTTTTGAATCGTCAGCGACAAGCCCGGACGATAAACTTGCGGTTTCGCCGGTGATCACCGCCATGATCGCAAGATACCGAGAGGGCCTTTAGAATCTGCTTCTAAAGGCCCTCTCGGTAAATTATCACCTGGTGATAATTTAATTACTGTTTCCATCTCAACAAAAACCGCTGTAGCAGATTAAACAAACAGGTGATCACGCTAACGACCACCCCAATGGTAATGACGCCGGACAAGGCGCTGGTATAATTCCCGAAATTGGCGTAGTTATTCACATAGTACCCCAGACCGCTGCGCGCCCCGATCATCTCGGCGGAAGTAAGCAGAATAAAGGATACGCTCAGTCCCTGATTACAGCCGATAAAAATTTGCGGCAGAGCGGCGGGAAGAACAATGCGGAACAGCATCGTAAATTTACCCACATTCAGCGTTTTTGCCGAATCAATGATGCGCTTTTCCACATTGAGTACCCCGCTCATGGTACTGGCTAAAGCCGGCCAAAAAGACGCCACAACGATGACAAAAACGCTGGCGGCCCGAAAAGACGGCAGCAGCACGATCGCATAGGGGATGTATACGATCGGCGAGATGGAACTGAGAAATTTGGAAATGTAACCGGCGGCGGCGCCTACGCGCAGATTCCACCCCAAAAACAGTCCCAGCGGAATGGCGATCACAACCGCGATGATATAGCCCTGAAAGATCAGCGCCAGGGAATCCCGAATGTTGATCAGCGTTTGACCAAAATCGATGATAAACCGCGCCAGCACCGCGCCGGGCGGGGGGAAAACGGCGGCTTTGACGTCGCCGGGAAGATTCAGTTTGATCGTGGCCAGCACCCAGAAAATCAATACCGCGAAGATAACGCCCAAAACGTCGGTGAAGACGCGGCGTAAGGGCTTCTTTTTAACCAGAAAAGAAACCGCCAGCAAAATGATCTCCAGAAACACGGCGAAAATCAGCGTGTACTTTGGATAGTCGGTAATACGGTAGGCCTTGTCAGGAAGCAGTTGAATCAGCAGAAACGCGGCAAACAAGGCGTTGGGCGCAATCAACAGACGTTTGAGTACATATTTCATATCACATACTCCCCGTCAGCTGCTTTCCCGCTATTTTCATCATAAAACAAGGCCATCAGCATATTCCGCAGATGAATGTAAGAGGGCGCTTCCCGCATCGCGGAATGGATACGCGGACGCGGAAACGGCACGTCATACTCCTTCCCGATCTGTCCGGGACTGTTGGTCAGCATGATAATGCGGTCAGATAGAAAAATGGCCTCGTCAATGTCATGGGTGACGAACACCACGGTTTTCTTCAGCGACTTCCCGTCTCCTTCCCACAAAGCCAGCAGCAGCTCCTGCATGTTAGTCCGGTTTTTGGCGTCGATCGCGCCGAACGGTTCGTCCATCAGCAAAATATCCGTATTCATCGCCAAAGCTCTGGCGATGGCGGCGCGCTGTTGCATCCCACCGGATAACTGGTAAGGATATTTGTGTCCGAAACCCGAAAGGCCCACCTTCGCCAAAAAAGCGTCGGCGGTTTCATACCGCTGCCGGCGGCTCAAATTCTGATGAGACTGCTTTAAACCAAAGGCAATATTGGTGCGGGTGGTCATCCAGGGAAACAGGGAATAATGCTGGAAGACGACGCCGCGGTTCGTTCCCGGACCGGTGATCGGGTTCCCATCAATGGCGGCGATTCCGGACGACGGGAAATTGATACCCTGCAAAATACTGAGGAGCGTGCTTTTCCCGCAACCGCTGGAACCGATGAGCGATACAAATTCACCTTCCTTAACCTGGAAAGAGATGTCTTTCAGCGCCAAAAAAGAGCCGTTTTTGTCCTCGTATTCCGCGTATAGGTTTTTAATTTCTATCTTGCTCAAAAACAAGCCTCCTGCCGCGTTACCCTATTGCCGCGCGTTTGCGTTAAAAACAAAATCAGGAACCCGGTTTTCCGGGCTCCCGATTTTCCGGTCACATCAGTTGGCGGATTCAAAATGGGTTTTGAGCGCCTTATAAACGCTGTCGTTTGGATTTTCGGCCAGTATCTGGTCCAGCGCCGTTTTATAGACGTCAATATTGTACAATTTTTCGATATCATAGTCTTGGCCCTGCGTGTAACCGAACGCCACGACGCCGTCTTTCAAAGCGACGGTTCCTTTTTTGTCCGGGTCAGGCACCGAACGGGCATGACCGCCGTATACCTCATACTCAATTTGTGACGGTTCAATGGTGATGTATTTGCCCACGTCCGCAATCGTCTTGGCGTGGTTGTCCTGCGAGAATTTATAGGCTTTGATGAGGGCGCGCTCGAAGGCGATATAGGTGTTCGGCTTCGCGGCCAGCGCGCTGGTCAAGGCCACCTGGCGGCAGCAGGGCTGATCGGCGAACACTTCTTCCTCGTTGCAATAGTAGACGACGGTATGTCCGGCGGCCTGGGCGATGGAGGCATAGGGAGAGTACACGGAAACAGCGTCGATCTGATCGCTCGCGAGCGCGTTGTAGGCGTCTTTCTGGCTGTCAAAGTAAACGACGTTCACCTTGTCAGCGCCTTCGCCGATTTCGATGCCGGCGTTTTTCAACAGCACCAGCAGTTCATAGTCCTGAACGCTGTTCTTCACGCTTGCCACATTGCGGCCTTTAAGCACCGTAATGTCGCCTTCCTTAAAGCCCGCGGGAACGTACTGGTTTTTGATGACATAGCCGTGACCGTTGGTCATAGCGCCGCCGAAAATAGTAATATCATGTCCGGCAGCTTGCTGGGTGACGACGGGAACGGAGCCAATAAAGGCGGCGTCCAGTTTGTCCGATTCTAAACCGGCTACCAACTCGCCGGCGCTGGCAAACAGGGTCAGCGTCGCCGTTAAGCCCTCGTCTTTGAAGAAGCCTTCTTCAGCCGCCACAAAAGCGAGCAGATGCGCAGTAGAATTTAAGTGTCCCAGTTGAAAGGTTGTTTGCTCAAGCGCGCCTTTTTCGGGCGTCACGGGCTCAGGGGGCGTCGTAGGGGTAGAACCGCACGCGGTAAGGGCCATCAGCGCCACTGCCAATAATGCGGCGAGAGAGATGATTTTTTTCATTTCAAGCGACTCCTTTTCGTATTTGAATTTTGTCCATAGGGATGTTCAGGCAACCGTTCCTTTTCCAAGTAATACAATCCATATCTAATTACTATGTTTACCTGTATAGTATACCTTCCCCGGCTTGTTTGTCAACAAGTTTTGGGAGAGAAAGGGCAGCATTTGAACCAGCTTTGGAACTTCAGCGTTTAACGCGCCGTCACCGCGGCGCTCAGCAGATCCTCCGCCAGGGTCAGCCCCCCGGAAAAACCGGTATAGCCGCGATCCAAAACGACGCGGTTCGATACCGGAAAGCTCACGGACAGCTGCGGCGCGCCGATTTTCAGCGCCAGAGCGCGTTCCAGCGAGCTGCCGACGACGAAGGCGGGGGAGATGGTATCGGTATATTTGTCTGATTCCCGTTTGGGATACAGTTCATTGATATAGCGAATCGCCTCGCTGGCATTCGTGTCAAAAACAATCTTGGGCGACGGCGCATCGCCGTGTCCTTGCAGCTTCGCTGTGATCTGCGTTCGCTGTTCTTCGTTCAGCAGGTCGGTAAACTGAACCAGAACCGGCAGCCAGCCTAAATCGTCCAACAAAAACCGCGTGACCGCTACGGCGTAGTTCACATCCGCCACCACCACGGCGTATTTCTGCAAATCCGCGTCGTTATACAAATCCACCAGCGGTTCCAGATATTTATAATACGAGCGGCTTTCCGCTTCCACGATCGCCTCCACGTCCAAGGACAGGCTCAGAGCCTTAGCCACCTGCCTGAGCAGCGCGGCGCTGGCGGTGGGCCCCACCGGCAGAGGGGCGGTAATGTAAGGGACGCCGTGTTCTTCTTCATACGCTTTCGCGGTCTCCACCCCGTACACGTCCGACAGCACAATGTTCAGCGCCGCCTGCGAGGAATTTTTCAAATCGGCCAGCGAATCCTTCTCCGTAAAGAAGGTGTTGACCTCCAGCCCCAGCTTTTCCAGCAGTTCACGGATGCCCTTCAGGTTGCCGCGCCAGAATACGTCCATATACGGCACGACGCCCAGGATGTTCACGGACTTCTTTTTGGTCTCCGCGTCTTTTTTCACATACTGCTTGACGATCTCGGACAGCACGATGTCATAGCCCAGATAGGAATTTCCCTTGAAACCGCCGGTGTTCGCGGCGACGATCGGCACGCCTTTATCGGCAAACTCATCGGTGACAGCGCGTATGTCGTCCCCGATAATTTCCGTGACGCAACCAGTGATGACCACATATAAACCGCCGTCCATAATCTCCAGCGTCGTGGTAATCTGCTCCTGCAAACGCTCCGCGCCGCCGAATACGACGTCACGCTCCCCTACGTTAGAGCTGGGAACGTGCAAGCCGCCGCAGTAGCCGCCCACCTGAAAGGCGGAACCGCCGTTTTGCGCCCAGGCGATACTGCCCGCGCAGCCGACAGCCGCGTGCAGGATGGGAATGACTTCGGGAAGCGCTTCCAGGGTTGAGAGCGCGCCGCCCAGAGAACAGAAATAGCGGGGGCGTTCAATGTAGTTGCTCATCTTCCGGCTTCCTCCGTTCCTTGATACCCTTCCGGTACATCTAAATGGGCTTTGATGTAGGTGAAGGGGTTCTGGGCGTACCATTCCTTTTTATACGGCAGCCGCACATACTGAGAAAGATTCTTGTTAAACGCGGGGTTGGAAAGCTGACGGTACAACCGGCGCGCCAGTTCATACGCGCCGCGGTAGCCGATATACGCCAGACCGGTGTTATAGATCACATGCGAGGGAATGCCCAGCTTGGTGGCGGTGGAATTGCCGTTCCAATGGCCCAAAAACAGATCGGGCTTCAAGGCGGTAAGCAGATTGGCCTCCTCGAAGGGCTGCACATTGGCGATGTTGATGGGAATCTCCGCGCTTGCCGTTTGCAACAGCTTTTCGTATTCCACATTGGCGAAATCGTCATGGTGGAAGGAACGGATGCCCGCGATTTCAAAACCCAAATCGTGCAGCAGATTGGCGGTGGCCAACGCCCGGAACTCACCCGCCGAAATGAAGACCTTTTTGCCTTTAAAAAAGCCTTTATAACGCTCCAGCGCCGCGCTCAGCTCCGCCGTTTCCCGCGCGATAAAACGCTCCGCGACGTCGCTTTTTCCCAAGGCCGCCGCCACGTCGCGAATCCAGGCGCTGGTGTTTTCAATACCGATAGGCATATGCCGGATAATATGCGGTATGCCGTGTTCCTCTTTCAGATAGTCCAGCAGATAGTCGTCATGGGTCGGACAGGTGCTGATGGACAGGGAGGCGTACTTGAGCTTATACATACTGTCGGAGTCCGCGAAATTCGGGAAAACATTGACCTTGCGATCCAAGGCGTTCAGATAGCGGCTCAATTCCTGTTCATCCGCGAGGCCCATCGAGGATACGGTCAGCAGATTGACAGTGCGCGCCTTTTCGGAAGCAATACGTTCATGATACAGATCGTCCTTGATGATGGGTTCGTTGAAGCGGGGGTCTTCAAAAACGCTTCTGGCCAGCCCGTGATACACCGCGTCATACGCCGTTGCCCAAATCTTGGTCTTAAAGCCCTCAAAATGGATCGGTATCACCCGCGCCGCTACTTGCGAACGCACCTGATCCACCACGCCGTCTATATCATCGCCGATAATGCCCGGTACACAGCTGGCGATGACCGTAATCGTCTTGGGACGGTAGAGCCGATCCGCCTCAATGACGGCATTATACAGCTTGGTTTCCGCACCGGAGATGACGTCCATTTCATTGAGGGCGGTGGACACCCAGATGGCGTCTTTTACCGCGCCGAAGCGCAGGTTTCCGCCGGAACGGGTGTTGGCGTTCTGGGAATGAGAACAGGCGCCGCAGCCTACCGCTCCGTGGACGATGTTCACGTTATCGGGAATGGAATTGAGTATGGATATACCCGGCAAAAGCAGACAGATACTTCCCTGGGTAAAACTGCGCTCGCCGTCCTGCATACAGGCGCAGCCGCGCGTTTTTCCCGCCAAGCCGCAAAGATCTCCCCCGTACACGATACAAGCGGAGAGCCGTTCTTCCCGCTTGGGCGGCTCACGATCTTGCAGATAACTCATATATATACATACCTCCCTTATTTCTTATAGTGTAGGACGGTCGAACAGCGGCGTGGAGAGATAGCGTTCGCCGGTATCCGGCAGTAACGCCACCACTGTTTTAGCCGCGTATTCAAGGCGCAAGGCTATTTTTACGGCGGCGAAAACCGCGGCCGCGGAGGATATGCCCACCAGCAAACCCTCTGTGCGCGCTAAATCCTGCGCCGTTTCAAACGCCTCCTCGCTGCGCACCTTAAAGACTTCATCAATTACGCCGGTATTGAGCACATCGGGAATAAAGCCCGCGCCGATCCCCTGAAGCTTGTGCGGACCCGGAACGCCGCCGGACAACACCGGGGAATCATAAGGCTCCACGGCGACAATCCGCACCGCCGGGTTCTTCTCTTTGAGAACCTCGCCAACGCCGGTTATCGTGCCGCCCGTACCCACACCCGCCACGAAAACGTCCACCTTGCCGTCCAAATCATTCCAGATTTCCAGCGCCGTGGTTTCCCTGTGAACCTGCACATTGGCCGGATTGTTAAACTGTTGGGGAATAAAGGATTTGGCGAAGAACAGGGAAAGCTCCTCCGCCTTTTTGATGGCGCCCTTCATCCCGTCTTTCCCCGGCGTCAGTACCAGCTCGGCATTCAGAGCTTTCAGAAGATTGCGCCGTTCCACGCTCATGGAATCCGGCATAGTGAGAATCAGGCGGTAGCCTCTGGAAGCGGCCACAAACGCCAGTCCGATACCGGTATTGCCGCTGGTAGGCTCAATGATCACCGTTTCCTTGTCCAGCTTGCCGTCCCGCTCGGCGGCTTCAATCATAGCCAGCGCAATGCGGTCCTTCACCGAGCTTAAAGGATTGAAGTATTCCAGCTTGGCCAGCAATGTTGCCTGCACTCCTTTTTCTTTGGCGTAATCGGTCAATTGGAGAAGCGGCGTATTGCCAATCAACTGGGTCAGCTTCGTTGCGTACTTTGCCATACATCCGTTCCTTTCACACTGTATATTCGTTTACGGTTCTCGAAATTATTTGCAGATTTTCCAGCGGTGTGCTGGGCGGAATATCACAGCCGGGCATCACGATATAACCGCTGTCCGTTCCCACGGTTTCGATACTCTGGATGGTTAATTTCCGAATCTCTTCCTCCGTTCCCTGCTGTACCACGCTCACCGGATCCAGGTTGCCGGAAAAAGCAATCTTGCCCGCGAACGCCCGTTTGGCCAGCTCCAGCGGCACTTTATAGTCCAGCGACATGATCTGCGCGCCGCTCTCGGCGATTAAATCCAGCCGGTTGCCGCTGTCCCCGCAAATATGCAGTCCCAAAATCAGGCCCTTGCCGGATAAGCGCCGATAAATTTCCCGAATATAGGGGAGAGCCGCTTGCTCAAAATGCCGCCGGGAAATCATATCTCCCGAAGCCGAAGGCTCCGCCATGAAAATCACGCGCACACCCCGGTCGATATAGCCCTGCATATAGGCCAGGTACAGCTCCGCAGAAAACCGCAGGAGCTTATCCAACGCGACTGTATCCTTAATAATCAGGCGCATCAGGGCGTCCGCGCCGAATAACAACCCGGCCAGGGTAAACGGCCCCCACATACTCCCGCCTACCAGCCGCTGACCCTGTTCGCGTTCGACCAAACGACCGGCAATCTCATAAATGGCGCGAATGTCCGGGTCGTCGGCGATCACCGCCGGGTCGAAGGCAGCAATATCGTCCACCGAGCTTAACAGCGGCTCCACAACGTCCGGCGTCCCTTTGCGACGCCATTTGATCTTGCCGCCCACCGCCTTTACCACAATATTGTTGTAGCCGGAACCGACCCAGGAAATGGCCGAACCCGCTGAAGTATACCCCTCGTACAGCCAGTCCGCAACCACCGCCGGATCAAGGCTCAGGGCGTTCTCCAGTCCGGATCCCTTTCTGATAATGGCCCAGGCCCCGGAGGACAGCAAGGCAAAAGGCGCCCGCTCCACCGGCTGCAAACGCGCCACGCGTTCTATCAACTCCGCATGATTCATATGTACCCGCTCCTTTTCTCTACGCCAGAACCCTGCGCAACAGCCGAACCGCCTCGGCGGCATTGGCGGCGTAACCGTCCGCGCCAATTTTATCCGCAAAAGACGGTGAGATCGGGCCGCCGCCCACGATAACCTTGAATTTCTCCCGTATACTTCGTTGCTTTAAGATGTCGATCACCTCGGACATTCCACTCATGGTCGTGGTCATGAGGGTAGAAATGGCGATGACGTCCGCACCGTGAGATACAGCCGCGTCCACAAAATCGGACGGCAGAATATCCCGCCCTAAATCAATCACATTGAATCCCGCCGTTTCCAGCATGATTTTCACCAGGTTCTTGCCGATGTCATGGGTATCGCCCTCGATCACACCGATCACCAGCGTGTGTTTTTTCCCTTCCTGTTCCGTTTTGATATGCGGCTTCAAAATATCCAGCCCGGCGTACATCGCGTCGGCGCATATAATCAGCTCCGGCACAAAATACTCCTGCTCCTCAAACAATTCTCCCACGCGCTCCATCCCGTGCGCCAAGCCTTTATCTATAGCTTGGTAGGCGTCCGCGCCCCGCGTCACCACTTGATTGGACAGCTCTATGACCGCATCCTCATCCATATCTACCACCGCGTCCGAAAGTTTTTGAAACAACTCATTTGTATCTGCCATGCGAATCTCTCCCAAACATTCTAGCATAGTTTTCATACCTATATTATATGATTTGATTCAATAAGTTTGTCACACCTGAAAAAAAAAGTCAAGTGAAAATTTATATTCGGATTATTCAAATTCAGGCGGCAGGGTTCGGAACAATTCGCAATCATAAAAATCGCCAATGCCCAAATCCCAGCCGTCACATAGCTTCTTGACCGTGATCGCGCTTACATCCCTGCGCTCCGGCTGTAACATGCTGTATACGGTGGAAACGGACTGTTTAGCCACTGCCTTCCTCGTCCCAGGCATTAAATACAAAAGAAAGAGCGCCGAAAACTTCTACCTTGCCGTTTTCAGCGCTCTTTCTTTTGCCTTTATCATGAAAAAACCCGCTTTTTTTCCTAAAAGCGGGGAATGGATTTTCCCTGATTCCGATGCATCGTTTTATTTTTAGCGATAAGGGCATACTGATTCAGTAAGCAATCAAGTTGCTGGCTCAATTCTATCACTTTTGGATTCACTAAATCTTTTTCGACAGAAAATTTATATAATTCACTGCGCAGCTTCTCGATCTCTGAAAGTAAGTACAACTCTCATCCCTCCCTGATCTCACGTTCTCCCTACTTTGTTTTCGTAACAAATAACCCTCGATCTTTAGTCATTCGTTTTTTTACTACACAAACCTATTTTTTTTGCGCTTTCCTACAGCATAATATACGCGTTACGCTTAGTCAATGCGTTTTTAAGCGTTTTGTTTAAATTTGTTCTGTAAAATATTTAAACATGATATATTTTCATCGGATGGTGATAAAGTTGAGTCAGATTCTTGCAAGACGTTTAAAAACAGAACGCGAACTAAAGGGCTGGACGCAAGCCGAGATGGCAAAACAGCTGGGCATTTCCAACGGAACCTTATCTGGTTATGAACGCGATTACCGAGAACCTGATCTCAACACGCTTGATGAAATTTCTAATTTACTGAATGTCAGCAGCGATTATTTATTGGGGAAGACCCCCAAGAAGAATTCTGCCGCGAGCGTCGGCAGCACCGCCGCGTCCGGCGATGACACCCTGCCGCTCTATATGGCCATAGAAGAATTATCCGACCAAAGCCAGCGGCTTATCCGGGAACAAATCGATCACTTGCACCGCTTGGAACATCCTTTAGCGCATTCATCTGAGACCAGAAATACGTCCGGTTATCGAAGAACGAGAAGAACCAGAAACACGACAAAGAAAGAAGAGGCCGCTCCGCAGGATGTAGATCCATCGTAAGAGACGGCCTCTTTCTTCTTTTCTCCCGAGATCACGGTCACGAACCGGTAAGCGGTTTCCCTTCATTCATAGGTCTTTAATATTCCTTCCGCCACTAATCTTCTGGTGATCCTCATATCCATCGCTTGTTTTTCGATATATTTATGAGCCTCCGGCTCCGTCATCCCCAGATAAGAAATCAGAACGCATTTCGCCCGGTCGATCAGACGTATATCCTCTATTTTTTGCACCAATTTCGAGTTTTCATTTTGCAGCCTTTGCATCTTCTTATGCGTCGCGTACACCATCTTCAACGCGCTCCAAAAGAGCTTTTCGTTGACCGGCTTGGCTACGGTGATCACTCCGGAATTCTCCACCAGCGCTGAGATTTCATCATAATAGGCGCTTGGCGCCATCAGAATGACTTGCGTAATTCCTCTGGAGGCAACATGACGGGCTAAACTCTCCCCCGATTCATCCTGCAACGGCCCATTGATGATGCACATATCAAAATCACGGTCTAAGAGCGCCCTTCGCGCCGTGCCCCCAGTTGTCACGGCGACGATTGCTGTGCAGAAAACAGCCTTTAACATCTCGGTGAAAAAAACAACACTTTTTTTTGAACGAGATATGATCAAAGCGCTCTCCATAAAATCGCCACCCTCCATCAAGTCAAGCGTTCAAGGCTTCTAGATCCTTCTAAAGTACCATTCCTGATAAAAGTTTTCTTTATCGCCGGCCCTCTGAAAATTTGCCGCTTCTTCTCTTTTTATCTCGATATATTTCCGCCTGATTTCCTCAGGAACAACCTTTGTGATAAAGTCGCTGTTCTCCGCCAGCACAATCGCCTGATGCAGGCTTTCCGGCAATAGGGTCAATCGGCTGACGACGCTTTCCGCCGCTCTGTATAAATCGACGTCATGGGATGGCGGCAAGACCAGTTCATTTTGAATCCCATCAAAACCAGCGCTGATAATTAAAGCGAAGGCCAGATAGGGGTTTAATGAAGGATCCGGTGATCGTAACTCCATTCTGGTTCTTTCCCCCGTCGCCGCCGGTATCCGGATGAGCTGCGAGCGGTTTTGATGCGACCAGGATACATATTTAGGCGCTTCAAAGCCGCCAAACCGTTCATAGGAATTGGCTAACGGGTTTAAAAACAAGGTCATTTCCGGCACTTTGGCCAGAACGCCGGCAATAAAGCTTTCGGCGGTATTAGCGCTCCCCTGGACGATATTCCTGAAAATATTCGCGCCGTTTTGCGCGAGAGACAGGTTCAGATGAAGCCCGCTGCCACTCTGATCCAAGATCGGTTTCGGCATAAAGGAGGCAAAAAATCCATTTCTGGCCGCAATTGATTTCACTACGGATTTAAACGTCAATACGTTATCGGCGCTGGTCAGCGCCCCGCTAAATTTAAAGCAGACCTCATTTTGTCCCGGTCCCTGCTCATGATGCGAAGATTCCGGCTTCAGCCCCATTTCCTCCAGACAAAGACAAATTTCACGCCGGATATTTTCACCTTGATCCAAGGGCGAGATATCAAGGTAGCCGCCGCGATCCATAGTAACCTTCGTCGGTTCGCCGTTTTCATCCATTTTAAATAGATAAAACTCGCACTCCGTACCGATCTGGCAGCTATAACCGTTCTTTTCATAGTGTTTCATCACTTGTTTCAACAAAAAACGGGTATCTCCCCAAAAGCTGGAGCCATCCGGATTTTTGATGTCACAATAAAAACGCACAACCCTCCCCGGTTCCGGCCGCCAGGGCAGCACCGTCAGGGTAGACGGATCCGGGAAAAGGAACAAATCAGATTTCGTGATATCAGAAAAGCCCTGGATCGCGGAAGCGTCGAAGGAAACGCCGTTTTCAAAGGCGTCCGGCAATCCATCCGGCATCAATGAGATGTTTTTTTGTACGCCAAAAGGATCGCAAAAGCCAAGCCGAATGAATTTTACATCATTCTCCTTTACAAATTGCAAGACCTCTTTTATGGTATTTGTCATGCAATACCCTCCTATTTCAGCGTTACCACTTCATTAAAACAGCCGCCCGCGCCTCTGCGGCTATATGATGAACAATAAGCTGTGATAACGCTTTTGTTATACAAGCTTCTTTCCTCCGTCAACAACCCGGATTCCCGCTTCCGCCGTTTCTCTAATTCGCGGTATAAAGCTGTTTATAGGGATTGCGCGCGTTTGGCTTCAGGCTGTAATAGGTACTGTCGAGCAAATCTTGAACGTTCACCCCGAAATTGTCCGCAAATTCCCGCAGATAGACGGCCAGCTCCTGGATTTCTTCTTTAGCCGCCTTGGATACCACAACCTGCTGCGGCAGATTTTTCGGTTCGACGCGGGTGCGGATGTAGATACTCCCGCCGTGCATACCCGTGCCGGTAAAATCATCGATCGGGATCTGATCCTCGCTGACCCCCAAGCCCAAGACGATGATCAGCCCGCCCGCCAGGTATTCCCCCAGAAAGCTCCCCGCCCTGCCACCGACCACCACGACCGGCATCTTGTCCTGATATTGCTTCATATGAATTCCCGCCCGATAACCGACGTTGCCTTTAATCTGAACCATCCCGCCGCGCATTCCATAGCCCAGCGTATCTCCCGCGTTCCCGTGAATGATGATTTTGCCGCTGTTCATCGTATCGCCGACGGCGTCCTGCGCGTTGCCATTGACGATGAGCGTCGCCCCGTCTAAATAAGCGCCCAGCGCGTTGCCCGGCGTACCGTCAATCGTTATCGTTCTGCCGCTTAAACCATTGCCGATATAACGCTGTCCGTAGCAAGCCTCTACCCGGACGTCGCCGGTCGTTTGCCGGATCTTGGCGTTCAGCTCTTTGAAATTCAAATTGCCCGCGGATACTTTCACCTTGACACACCTCCCAGTTTTTTACTCCGCTCCTCTTTGGTGAAAGCCATCAGTCCGGGCTTTTGGCGGATCAAATCGAAATCCAGCGTCGCCAGCGGCACCTTATCCCGAATCAGATGGGTATAAATCCCGGCCTTTTCAATCGGACCGATCAATATATAGCCATTGAGATTTTCCTCGTAGAACAATTTCTTATAGCCGTACTCATCCTTCAGGCTATAGGTTTCCCCCAGATAGCTCCCGGCTGTCAGGACGTGCAAGCCAAAAAATCCTATGGCGTTCATGGGCATCGCTTTATCGAAATAAGCCTCCCCGCCCGCCATATTGATCCCCGCGCCTTCGCCCTGCATATAGGCGTTCGGCAGCAAGGCGAGCATCTTGCGCTGCCCGGAGGAAATATCCAGGCTTTCCGTGCAATCTCCCGCCGCGTAGATATCCGGACAGGACGTCTCCATCCTCTCATTCACCGGAATCCCTTTTCCCACAGGGCCAATCGCCTTGAAGAGATCAATATTGGGCCGGACGCCCACCGCCATCACAAAAATATCAAATTCCAGCTGTTCGCCGCTGTCCAGAGTCGCCACATTCTTATCCAGGCTTTTAATCCCCTGCCCCAGCTTAAACCTCATCCCCTGCTTTTCCAGATGATCCTGAACGATTTTAGCGCCGTCGCTGTCTAAAATACTGGAGAGAATCCCCGGCGCCAGATCGACGACCGTGACTTGCCCCACGCGTTGCAGAATCCCTTCCGCGCATTTCAGACCGATAAGACCCCCGCCGAGGATCAGAACCCGCGCTTTTTTATGGAGCGCTTTTCCCAGCTTCCTGGCGTCGTCCAGGCTCATAAAGGTAAACGTATTTTCTACCGAATCGAGTCCCGGTACGGGCAGAACAAAGGGAATCGCGCCGGTGGCCAGCAAGAGCTTATCATAGGCGATTTCTTTGCCGTCACTCAGGCGAATTGATTTTTTCTCCGGCTGAATCGCCGTAACCTTCGTCCCTAACAGCACCTGGCAATGATTCTTCTCGTAGAAATCATCCGCCCGGTATTTCATCTTTTCTTCCGTTGTTTTTTGCAGCAGCAAATAGGAAATCAAAGGCCGCGCATAGGTATGATGCGGCTCGTCGCTGATGATGATAATCTTACCGTTTTTATCCGTCTGCCGGATGCCCTCTACCGCGGCAATTCCGGCGGCGGAATTACCGATAATCACATATTGCACCTTCATCACCCTCTCTCTTCAAAAACGATCGCGTTGTTCGGACAGCCCTCCACGCAGCGCGGCGTTCCCTCGTGGGTTTGAACGCAAAGCTCGCACTTCTGGACGACGCCCTCTTCGGAGACGGCCACCGCCCCAAAGGGACAGCTTAAAATACAGGTACAGCAGCCAATGCATTTATCCTTGTCGATGGTGATGACGCCGTCATTCGCCTGCAAAGCGCCGCTAATACAGGCTTTCACGCAGAACGGTTCGCGGCAGTGACGACAGGAAACGGCAAAGCTGATACCATTTTGTTCTTCGATTTTGATTCTGGGATTGATTTTCAGATCTTTTAACGCCTGCGCCATATCCTTTTCCCCGGTATTGGCAAAAGCGCAGTAGAACTCGCACAGATGACAGCCCAGGCACCACTTCTCATTTACGTAGACCCGTTTCACAATGATCCCTCCATACCCCTCCAAAATATCGCCCAGATCCCCCTAAAATCTATTCTTAACCGCTGATGATCTCATTCTCCGGCATGGCGTATGCCTAAAATTTCGAGTTCCTTTTCGTTGAGTCCAACCCCGCGAAGCATCAGTCTGTTGCCTTTTAAACTCTCGATCGAGTTGATCCCCATGCCGCCCATAATTTCCTCAATTTCATGCCGCCAGGCGGTTAAAAGATTCACCAGGCGTTTATAGCCAATATCAGGGTTCAAGCGCTTCAGCAATTCGGGTACCTGGGTGGCAATCCCCCAGTTGCATTTGCCTTCATGACAGCTGCGGCAGAGGTGACAGCCCAGCGCCAATAACGCCGCCGTGCCGATGTACACGCAGTCCGCACCCAAGGCGACCGCTTTCACGATATCGGTGCTGCTGCGGATACTGCCGCCCACCACCACGGACACCTGGTCGCGAATTCCTTCGTCCCGCAGCCTTTTATCGACTCCGGCCAGCGCCAGCTCAATCGGAATCCCTACATGATCCCGTATTCTGGTCGGCGCCGCGCCGGTACCGCCGCGAAAGCCGTCGATCGAGATGATATCCGCGCCGCTGCGCGCAATCCCGCTGGCAATCGCCGCCACGTTATGGACGGCGGCAATTTTCACAATCACCGGTTTCTTATACTCGGTCGCTTCCTTCAGCGAATAGACCAATTGGCTCAAATCCTCAATCGAATAGATATCATGATGCGGCGCGGGCGAAATCGCGTCGCTTCCTTCCGGTATCATCCGGGTCTTGGAGATGTCGCCGACAATCTTTTTACCCGGCAAATGACCGCCAATCCCCGGCTTCGCGCCCTGCCCGATCTTGATTTCAATCGCCGCGGCCTGATTCAGATAGGCTTTGTGTACGCCAAAACGACCGGAAGCCACCTGCACGATCGTATTTTTGCCGTAGGGATAGAAATCTTCATGCAGTCCGCCTTCCCCGGTATTATAGTAAATTCCCAGCTCTTCGGAAGCTCTGGCCAGGGATTCGTGCGCATTGTAGCTGATGGAGCCATAGCTCATCGCCGAAAACATGATCGGCATCGACAGCTTTAAATGCGGCAGCAGATTGTTCTTCAGTCTGCCTTTTTCGTCCCGCTCGATCTTCACCGCCTTGGAGCCTAAATACACTCTCGTCTCCATCGGTTCGCGCAGGGGGTCGATCGAGGGGTTCGTCACCTGCGAGGCGTTGAGCAATATTCTGTCAAAATAGATCGGATAATTCTCTGAATTTCCCATGCTGGACAATAAGACGCCGCCGGAATCCGCCTGCCGGTAGAGCTCGTTCATGGTCTTATTGCTCCAATTCGCGTTCTCCTTATAGGTGTTATTGCCCTTGATAATCTTCAGGGCCCGGGTGGGACAGAGCGAGACGCAGCGGTGGCAATTCACACACTTCGACTCATCGGCGGTCATCTTATTTTGCTCCGGCAAATACGTATGCACCTCATTGGCGCATTGACGCTCACAGACCCTGCACACAATGCAGCGATCCGTATTTCTGGATACCTCATATTCCGAATAGATATAGCGTATAGCCATTAACGACTGCCTCCTTCAAGTTCTACCAGAACCAGTTCGCCGCCTTTGGGCGACCATACACGGGTCAGATCTTGTTCGATCACGCGGATCGCCGCCTCTTCGCTCGCGATATAGACCATATCGTCCTTTTCGCCCACGACCATACTGCGGAGCTTTAAGCGGTCGTTCAAGGCGAGAAGCCCGCCTTCAAAGCCGACCAGAATAGAAAACGGCCCGGTAATCAGCTGCGAAGCAAAAGCGTTGCGCAAATATTCATGGGTTTCCTTTTCCTCCGGCGGCATGGCTTCAATCGTCTGCCAAAAGGGCGCCGAAATGACCGAAGCGATTTCCTGGAAGGTCAGCCCTTTTTTTCGGTGCAAATAATCAAAGATATAGGTGATGACTTCGGTATCCGTCTGCAAGGTGCAGGAATAGCCGTACATTTCGATCGCCCGCCGGTTCGCGTCATACGAAGATATTTCCCCGTTGTGCGCCACCGAATAACCCAGCAGGGCGAAAGGATGCGCGCCGCCCCACCAACCCGGCGTATTGGTGGGATAACGGCCGTGGGCGGTAAAACAGTACCCCTCGTATTCATCCAAACGGTAAAACCGACCCACGTCTTCCGGGAAGCCCACCGCCTTGAATACGCCCATATCTTTGCCGCTGGAACAGACATAGCTTCCTTCAATCCGGGTGTTAATCCGGAATACGCACTTGGCCACAAATTCTCTTTCATCCAACTGACTGCTTTCCAGCTTGGTGGGAAGCGGCGTCACAAAATAACGCCAGATCAAAGGCTCATCCGTTACCCCTTTGTGCTTCCGCGTCGGTATTTTCGACAAATTGATCAGATCAAAATGTCTTTCCAGGAAACTTTCGCATTCATTTTTTGCCGCCAGGTGATCATGAAAAATATGCAGCGCGTAATAATCCTTATTCTCCGGATAGATGCCGTAGGCCGCGAAACCGCCGCCCAAACCATTCGACCGTTCATGCATGACGGAGATGGACTGAATGATATTCTCCCCGCTTTGCCGTTGACCCGTTTTAGAAAACATACCGGAAATAGCGCAACCTGACGGGATTCTAACTTGACCTTCTTTAAGCATACAATACCCTCCAAAACAAAAAAACCGTTCACTAAATTAAGCAATCAAGCATAAAAACACTCAATTACTACAATTTTCAACATGAAATGAACGCCTTTGTTCTATGTTTTTGATATTCCTATGTCAGTTTTACACGAAACAAATCATTTGTCAATAGATCAGCTCGATTTTACAATAATTACCATCGCCTCATCGGCAGATTGATTGGCATAAAAGCTCGGCGGCCTCGCGTTCAGGACGGCAGTGCAAAAGATAGCAGGGCGTTTTTTTCAGAATCCTTTCGATCGTCCTAAAGGCTTCCGCCAGCATATCCTCCGAAAAATAGGGTAAGAAACAGCGCGGCATCATCTGTTTTACCGCCGTACCCAGCGGCAGCTTTTCCAGCCGGTTTTCCGGCGCCTGCCGCAAAAAGACCAGGGCCGCCAGCGGCAGCGACAGGTTTTGATAAACGGGATCGGAACCGCTCCAGGGCGCGCCGCACACCCGAACCTCATCATCCGAAGTACAAAGCATCGGTCGGTCCCCATTGAGCATCGCAGCGCCCAGATGATCCACCCATAAGCGCGCATGGGTCGTTTTTCCCGTCCCGGAAGGCGCAGAAAATACGATCCCCTGACCCTCATAGGCGACGGCGGCGCTATGAACCTGTATCCCGCCGCGTTGAACTATGGCGCAGCGGAAAAACGCTTCTCCCAGCGGTCCTTCCAGCAAACAGGCGTCTATGCGCCGATTGCTCCGGAAGACAGCGTTCCGCCAGCCATCGTCTACATCCATAGCGGCATAAACTTCCTGAGAAAACGGCGATTGAAGCTCCAGCCGATACCCTCCCGGCACAGCGTACCAGAAAAAATATTCCGCGTCTGAGCGCAAAAACCGTTTATCCGCCCGTTCGTCAAGCGCGTCGTAGCGGATCAGCAAATCGCCCTCCCCGTCATCTTCAAGCGCAAAAGGCTGAAGATGACGAATCGCGCCCGCTTGCTCACTTTGCAGCAGGATTTTGATGCCGGCAATCATAAAACGATACGCTTGCGTCATCGCTCCCCCTTGCTGGCGGCGAAATTCACCTCGGCCATCTGACAAAGATAGGGCGCTTTTTTGGCAAACGCGCCGGTTTCAGTCTTCAGTTTGGCCGGACAAACGCTGCAATGCGCCCGTATTTCGCACTCGGCGCATTCCCGGCACACCGGAACCGCCTCGCACAAATCCTTCAGTTGCTTCCAGGCCTCGCCCAGCGAGACGTCCGCCCCCATGCCCAGACCGGGTTCGTCCATCAACAGGCAGGCCAGCAGCTTACCCGCGGCGTTCACGGAAAAGGAGTAGTTTCCCGCCGGACATAAGAAAGCGTGCTTCGCCTCTTTCCAGGGTTCCTCCCTTTGCTGTTCAATATCCGTCGGATCGTTGTCCTCCTCCTCCGTACTTGCTTGCTCCTCCGTACCCGCTTTCAGCTCCTCGTTCTGTCGGGCAACGATCCAGCCGTACAACCGGCTGGCGCATTCCCGCTGTTCAACCGGTGAAAGGCGCACCGCATAAGGATCTTCCCCCTCTTCGTCCTCAGCAAATACATAATCCACCAGCCGAAGTCCGTGGCCCAATTCCTGCGAAAGCTGATAGATCTTTTCAAAATCCGCCAGATTTTGCCGGATCACAGTCGTCCGCAAGCGCACATTGAGCTTATTCTCATCTAACAAGCGGATCCCGCGCAGTACGCGCTCGAAACCTGTTGCATCGCCGCTGACGTCGGCATAGGTCGCCGGCGACGCTCCGTATATCGTAACGGCGACGGTTCGCGGCGGGTGTTGGGCTAATCGCTCCGCTATCGCCGGCGTGATCAAAGTCGCGTTCGTGTTCAGGGATATTTGCAAGCCCAGCTTATACAAGCCCTCGTAAATCTCAAAAAAATCCGGCCGCAAAAAAATTTCACCGCCGGTCAGCAGTAAATACAGCATACCGGCCTTCGCGGCCTGCCGTCCGATTTCCAGCCATTGTCCGGCCGAAAGTTGCTCGCTGAGGGGTTTCCCTGCCGCCGGATATTTCCGGACATAGCACATCCGACACGCCAAGTTACAGCTGCGGGTTAATTCAAAAGCGCCCACCAGCGGCGTCCTCGTCGCGCGCGCTTTATCGAAAATTTCCTGATTAAATTGACTGTGCGAGATCGTCATTTATCCGTCTCCTTATCCCAGCTTCCACGCCCGGTCATTCACGCGTCAGAACGTTGAGTTCCTCCATCTCCCGCAAAAATTCTTTCACATCGGCGGCGGCGGTCTCCCGGTCTGTCTCATAGCGTTCACAGAGCAGCTCCGTCAGCATTTCCTCATCCGCGCCTTGCTCCAGCCTTTCCCACAGCAAAGCGGAGGTCTCGCTTAAAGAAAGCATATTCCCCGACTGAGAAACCTCCTTGCCCACGGGTACAACAATCCAGGTATCGATGATCTGTCTGAGTACAAATCCATCCGCAATCTTCATCCGTCTGCTCCTTTACCCCTCAAAAATAAAAATTGCCGACGCCAAAAGCTATTTGACAGCGGCAATCGTAGTATAAAAGCCTCATGATAGCCCATCGGCAACTCGTTTATTATTGGGTTTATGATATCATATTTGCCATCTTTTGTCGAGATCCCCGCCTGGAGATCTGGAAATTGACGAAAATTACCGGTGATCACCGTCCGCTTCATTCCCGGAAGAGCTCCCTGAGCATAGGCTCCGGCGCGTTGAGAAAGCTCTTGGTCAGCAGATAATGCTCCGTTTCCTGATAAGGGGTTTCCCGGATCTCGCCCTCGTCGATGACAAAAATCTGAGCGCCGGGAAAGGCCATGAGGATCGGGGAATGGGTCGATACGAGCCACTGAGAGCCGTCCTTCACGGAATCCGCCATCAGGCGCAGCAGGGCCAGCTGGCGCATCGGCGAAAGAGCCGCTTCCGGTTCGTCCAGCAGATACAAGCCCCGCCCGCCGAAGCGATGCAGGAACAACGCCAAAAAACTTTCGCCGTGGGATTGCACATGCAGAGATTTTCCTCCATAGGAATCCTTCAATTTTCGTCCCCCTCCGCCGGACTCGTCCAAGCGGTCTATTTCCGTAGCCACATTATAAAAACTCTCCGCCCGCAAGAAATAGCCGTCCTGAGGATGCCGGACCCCCTTCGCCACGGTCAGATACTCGCCTAAGACCGAGTGCGTTTCAGCGGTGGCAAAACAAAAATTTTTGGAGCCGCCCTCCGCGTTAAAGCCGCAGTTGACGGCGATGGCCTCCAGTAAGGTAGATTTCCCTGTCCCGTTTTCTCCCACAAAGAAAACCACCGGACTATGGAACTCCAGCCGTTCCAGATTCTTCACCACCGGTAAATTGAAAGGATAATCCGCATGGGGCGGCGGCGTCCGCAGAAAAATCTCTCTCACAAATAAATCCTGAACGCCGCGCCCCTGCGCTTTATGACGATTGGCGTCCATCCGCGGCCTTCCCCTCCCTTTCCTCCAGCAAAGTAAGAAACCGCTTCAGCCAGCGGTTATTGGCCGCCACCTGTTCCGGATGGGCCGTCACCTCCGCCGGGGACTGCACGGTGGCGGCGGGGATCATTTCCTCCCGCGCCCCCTCCGTCCATGCACGCACCATCTCGTCCGTAATCTCCATATGGAATTGAAAGCCAAAGACTCTCTCCCGATAAACAAAAGCCTGATTCGTACAGGCCGGACTGCCGGCGAGGACTACCGCTCCGTCAGGAAGCCTGCTAAAGGTATCATAGTGCCATTGGAGAACCACCGGCTCCGGCGGAAAAAAAGAAAACAGCGGCTGTTCCAGCGCCTCTTGACGCCAACGAATCGGGAACCAGCCGATTTCCGGCTGACCGTTGCGCGTCACCGCCCCGCCGATGGCGTCGGCAATCAGCTGTCCTCCCAGACAAAAGCCCAGAACGACTTTACCGGCGGCCACCGCCGCCCGCAGGAATTCCTTTTCCGGAGCCAGCCACGGATAAAGCTCTTCCTCGTAAACGTTCATCGGCCCGCCCATGACCACCAGCCAATCGAAATCATCCTGGCAAGGAAGCGCCCCGTCCGCATAAAAACGGGTATGGCTGACCGCGTGTCCGCGTTCCTTCGCCCAATCGAGGATCACCCCCGGATCCTCGATCGGCACGTGCTGCAAATAGTGAAGCCGCATAGTATCTGTCCTTTCCATCCTGATTTAATGCTCTTATATTTTTTCCTTTAGCTCATTTACTTGATATTTACTTGTCCTGCAACGTCGCCGTCCTTTTTTTATTTCGCCAACGCCTGAAAATCGCAAAACACCGTTAACCGCTCCCCGCCGCCGCTTCCAATTTCGCTCCGGCGCGCAGCTTCTTTAGCTCGGCATACACCAGCGCCGCCGTAATCAGCACGGAAATCACATCCGCAAACGGCGCCGCCGCTACCACCCCGTGCAAGCCCCAAAGCCAACCAAAGATCAGCATACTCGGCAGCAGCAAAATGATCTGCCGCAGCAAGGTAAGGACGATGGAGGTTTTCGGCCGCCCGGTGACTACAAACATATTGGAGGAGACAATCTGAAAGCCTGTGACCGGCAGCATGATCACAGTCACCCGCATCGCCCAGGCGGTGAAATCGAGCAAAGCCTCACCGCCGTCCGGCGCAAACAAATGGACAATCCAATGCGGAAACAGCATGATCAGGATGAAGCCCACGCAGGAAATGGCGGTCGCCCCTGCCACAGCCCAGCCATAGGCTTTCAAGACGCGGGCGAACTTCCGCGCCCCATAATTATAGCCTAACAGCGGCTGCGCCCCCTGGTTGATCCCGAAAATCGGCATGAACAGCAACAGGGTCACGGAATTGACAATCGTCACGCCCGCCAGGGCAATATCGCCGCCGTTCGCTACCCCCAAGGCCGCCGCTCCGTACAGACCCGTACAGATGTTCAGCACGAGCGCCACGACCGATACCGCGATCTGGAGGAAAAATTGCGCCGAACCAAAAGACATGATCTGAGCGACTATGCGCCAGGAGAAGCGGAGGATCCGTAAACGGATTCTGACGACCGCCTTTTTGCTGAAATTGAAATACAAGACCCAAAGCGAGGACGCCGTCTGAGCGGCGACGGTTGCCCAAGCCGCGCCTTCCACCCCCCAGTGGAAGCCAAAGATGAAGATCCCATCCAGCAGAACATTAATGCCGGCGCCCATGAACATAGCGATCATCGTGACCATCGGAAATCCCTGAGCGCGGGCGCAATGGCTCATGCCAAACCCCAGCAAGCCAAAAACCTGGCCAAACAGAATAATGCGAAGATAATCCCGCGCATACCCCAACGCCTGACTCCCCTCCTGCGCCCCCATCAGCGAGAGCAGCGGATCCAGAAAGATCATTCCCAGCACCATCATAACCGCGCCGGCCCCGGCCAGCAGCAAAAAGCAGTGCGTCAGGGCGTTTTCCGCATCCGCACGCCGCTGCTGTCCCAGGCGGATGGAAATCATATTGGCCGCGCCCACCCCAAACAGCATGGCAAAGGCCATGGAAATGATCATAATGGGCATGACCAGCGAGAGTCCGCCTAAAGCGATATCCGCAACGCCGCGCCCCACAAAAATACGGTCTACGACATTATATAAGGCATTGACCATCATCCCGGCAATCGCGGGCAACGAGAAACGCCACAGCAGTCTGCCTACCGGTTCTACCCCCAGGCGGCTCGCGGCGTCGATTTTTTTCGTCCTCTGTTCTTCATCTCTATGGGTATCTGATTCCATATTGCCGAAAGCGCCTCCTTTGCTCTGTTTGGCTTTGTTTTGTTGTTCCTTGCTATTCTTCCGCACTATATCACATCTATCCGGCGGGGACAACTTCCGGGTCCGCTTCTTGGCAAAGCAAATTGTAAACCTTTATTATGATCATAGGTTTACAATTAGGCGGTTTTTTCATTTTGCCCTAGCTGTCTAACCCAGCAGGCAGAGATTATCCACGGAGAGCCGGAACCACTAGCCGCCACTCTCGGTTATATACGCCGCCAGCTTGCCTGGTCAGGTAACGGGTGCTTTTCCCGATACGGGCGGCGCACTCGCTGAAAAACCCCTCACTCAGATTCCAGCCGCGCTGGAAATGCCGCAGGATATACGCGGTTTTTTAGTACAATACCTGTTTCCGTAGACCGTGAGATAGGATAACAGCCTGCCCTCGTCCACGGCGGAAACCAGTTCCAGACAGCGCAGCAGTTCCTCCAGCCCCGTCACTTTTTCCAAGTCGTGGATGCCGTCCAAAACAGTGCGCT
>JAITOS010000147.1 GCA_031289815.1 Peptococcaceae bacterium
TAAGATGGGGGGAACAACATGGGGACGATTTGTGGAATCTACCATAGAAAAGGCGAGCCTATCGCACTGGAGAGCGGCGCTCGCATGATGGAGCTGCTTCAGGCATTTCCCCATGACGCCGCCGATAGCTGGCGGGATGGTGCGGTTTTCTTGGGAAACACGGCGCTGTATATTACCCCGGAAAGTCCGTACGAAACCCTGCCCCGGCAGGCGGAGCAAGGCGCGGTGATCCTGACGGCGGACGCCATCATCGATAACCGCGCTGAATTGCTGGCGGCTTTCCAGATACCGGCAGAGTTGGCCGACAAGACGGCGGACAGCGAACTCATCCTGCAAGCCTGGTTGACGTGGGGAGAGGACTGCCCGCGCCATTTAATCGGCGATTACGCCTTCGCGCTCTGGGACGCTCGCAAGGAGGAGCTTTTTTGTGCCCGCGACCACGTGGGCAAGCGAACCTTTTATTATTACCTGAGCGAAGAGCGGTTTGCCTTCTGTACGATCATCAGACCGTTGCTGGCTATCAAAGGCAAGCGGCAAGAGCTGAACGAGGAATGGATCGCCAACTATTTTGCCTTGCTGGCTCCCTTGCATGAAATAGACATCAGCGCCACGATCTATCAGGATATCCGGCAGCTGCCTCCGGCCCATACCCTGAAAGTCAGCGCCCGCGGCAACGAGATAAAAAAGTATTGGGAGCCGTTGAAGTTGTCGCCCTTAAAGCTGGGTACGGATGAAGAATACGAAGAAGCCTTTCGCCAGGTGTACTTTGAAGCGGTGGCCTGTCGTTTGCGGACGAGCGGCGAGGTCGGGGTGATGCTGAGCGGCGGGCTGGATTCCGGCTCGGTGGCCTGTATCGCCGCCGAAAAATTAGCCGCGGCAGGGAAGCGCCTGAAGAGCTACACCGCCGTACCCTTCGCGGCCTATCAGGATTGGTTGGGGCCCAACGCCTTGGCGGATGAACGGGAGTATGTGCAAGTGATCCTCGATCAATACGGGAACATCGACCCCGCCTTTTGCGCCGCCGAGGGTCTCACCGCCTATAATACCCTGGATCGTCTGACCGCGCTGATGGAGCATCCCTATAAATTTATCCAGAATTTCTGTTGGCTGGACGCCATCGCGGCGCAATGCAGCCGCGATGGCTGCCGAATCCTGCTGGATGGTCAGAACGGCAATTCTACGGTATCGTATGGCGATGTAAGTAATTTTCTCAATTCTATGCTGAGAAGCGGCAAATGGCTGACGGCGCGGCGCGAGATACGCGCTTACTCTGTGCGGTGGCGACAGAACTACCGCAATATTTGGCGGCGGGTGCTGATCATGAACCTGCCGCCGACCCTCAAACAGGGGTATAAGCGGTTGTTCCGGGGTGAGCGAGCGACGGATGAATTGGCGGGCCCCGTCCATCCCAAGCAGGCGGCGCGCTGGCGTATCGGTAAGAGACTGAAGGCGTTGGGACTCACGCAGTCCCATGTCCACAAGCGCACGGTGTGGCAGGCAAGAAAAATGTCCCTCAATGGGTTGGGGTTTTCACAAACTGGGGACGCGGACACCAAGTTGGGGTTGGCCTACGGGATCGTCCGCCGTGATCCGACGGGCGACAAGCGCGTGATTGAGTTTTGTCTGCGTCTGCCGCCGGAGCAGCTGGTCAAAGACGGGGTGGGAAGAAGCCTGATCCGCAGGGCGCTGGCCGGGATCCTGCCGGATAAGGTGCGGCTGAATGAGAGCGTGCGCGGGCGGCAGGCTGCTGATTGGGTTCAGCGCTTGAGGCCGGAGTGGCCGCATCTGCGGGACGAACTGGCGCGGCGGCTGGAAAATCCCAGCCTGGCCGAGTATATCGACAGCCGCCTGGTGAAGGAAACCTTGGCTGGGATGGCGGAATACCCAAGCGATGAGGAGGGTTCTTCGCTGTTTATGCTCATGATGGTTTTAGCGATGGGCAGGTTCCTGGAATCAGTCAGCGCGGAGGACGATTAGCGGCAAGACGGTGTCGGGGAGACTTTTTGGGACACAGTCACCGCATTTACATTTCAAACGCCAAAACAACCGCCATCACTTTTTTCATCGCCGAAAAACACTCCTCCCACGCCCCCTGCGATTCCTCAGATGGGCAGTTTTCGCTAAGTTTCTGGAGTATTTGGGCGGGGAAAGTCAAGACCACCACTTCAAGTGGTGGCTTGGGGGAGCCCCTATAAGGGGCCTGGTACTGGCTGCGCCTAAAGGCGCGGTTTCGCAAGCATAACATTTTCTCTTCCCCCTAAAGGGGGGGACATTTACTCCTATGGAATTACTTCTTCTTTCCTATCCTCTTCTTCTTGATTTTTGATGTAGTTCCTTATTTGCTCTTCATTTCGTCCCACGGTGTCTACATAGTATCCGCGTGCCCAAAAATGTCGGTCCCCTTTTTTCTTGTACGCCGAGTGCCGGTCAAATATCATCAGTGCGCTCTTTCCCTTCAGATACCCCATAAATTCCGATACATACGCTCATCTTCGGGGCTATTTTTATGCACAGATGCACATGATCCGGGCTTACATTCCCTTCCAAGATCTCTACTCTCTTATACTCGCACAACTTCCTGATGATTTCTCTGATATCATTTCTCAGCACTCCATACATCGTTTTTCTACGATACTTCGGTATGAATACCACATGATATATGCAGTTCCATTTCGTATGTGCTAAACTATTATTGTCCATTTTACGGACTCCTCCCTCTGTTTGACTTTGGCTTGCGAAACCTTTGTCATTATATCAGAGGGAGTGCTTTTTTTTCGCCTTATCGCTTCTGCTTATTCCGTTCTCCCCGGCATAGCCAGGGGCTTAAGCTGGAGTTATAACCTAATCACATTAGTTTAATTGTTTAACGGGTACCTGTTTCGCGCTTCGTTCACGCGACCGAAGCCGTATACCTTGGTTTCATGGTGCTGTTGCCGCAGTCTACGCCCGCAGGTTTAACCACGTGTGAAGAGGAGGTTAATTTTTATGCCGTTTGTGCTATACGGTTATTCGTGAACTTATGTCCCTGGAAAGGATGGTGTCGAAGAAGATAGTAAACCTCTAACAGATTTAACTCGTGCATGAGGACTACCGCGCCGCCAGTCGCAGCCTTGTTGATAATATCCCAAACAACATCCGCGCCCTGTTCGCCCTTAATCAAAGCCACCAAAGCGCAAGCGTCCAAAACGCAGATGTCATTCATGGTCTATCTCCGTTTCGTCGTGGGTCATTTTCAAAAAGCTATCTACCGTCATGTCCAAATCCGCGCCGGAGCCGCGCAGGTCATTGAGTCGTTGTACCTTGTATTCCGCTTCAGAAACATTACAGGGTTTCTCCTGCGGAACAGGCGTAATCCGAAGTTCGCCGTTTGTTTCGCGCACCCGTATTTTTTCGGTGTGTATCAACGTAAAAAGCGGCTCCGGTAAAATATTTGTATTTAATATCATGTCGCGCACGATATCATCCGCTCCTTTTCGCAACTTTTTATCATCTATCCATACCTTCAAACTATCTATTTAATTATATGCTACACGCCTGTATTTATCAATCTGTTTGCAGGCAAGGAAAACACAGGGCGCTAGCGCTCATGCTTGCATATGCTGGTATTGCGGGTGTGCGTCTTAGCGAGGTGAGCGAAAATACTTCCGGCAAAAAAACAAAGCGAGCGGGAGGCGCCCTTTCCGGGGGCGGCCTCCCGCTCGCTTTTTGGCTATTGGCTATTCCATCTGAGTCATCCGGTTGAGTCAGCGGTTATACATCCGCCGTTTCTCCCATGACGCTTCCAATGTCAGGTTTATTACAGGGTTTCCGTTTTTTCCATAGAGATGCTATAATCCGGCACCAAAGTGGGATAGCGCAGCTCCTCGAACCTGATTTTTACCTTGCCGGAGGTTGGGCCGTTCGGGAACCACACGCTGTTCCCGCTTACGATGTAGTCCGTGGGCGGAACCAGCACGTTGTTCACATAGACGTTGCCCACGACTTGCACCGTGTCATAGCCGCCCAGATCAAAGACCGCTACCAGAGTCAGTTGACCGTTATACGGAGAAGCCTTGATTTTGAAGGTCCAATAGCTGTCCAGATCTTCCGCTATGGTCAGCGGTACGCTGGCTGTGGCGGCGCTGCCATCAATGGTGACTTTGAAGGTGTACTGCCCGTAGGGGATGGTGAGCGCCGACGCGGCGATATTCTTCATTTCGTAGAAATTATTGGAGACGGCGACCGGGCCGTAACTGTACACCGGTACCCCGGCGCTGTTCACCAGGCTGAAGGTCGCGGTTTTACCGGTCAGTCCGGTTCCCGTCAGCGTTACCGGCAGTCTCGCCGGGTGGTTGGCGATCAGGGTCGTGATCGGCGCGGTGGATAGGCTCAGGATTTTCGGTTCAGGTACCGGCTGTCCTTGATATACCCAGACGGACGGGCGGACGCCAGCCGTTATGACGCTGTTGATTTGATGCACACCCTGGTTGCCAAAGCTCCACGAGCCCCACTGTCCATAGCCGCTGCCTCCATAGATCGTCCGCGTGAAGCTATTGGTGAGGATGACCCCCTTCCCCGACAGGTCGATGTAAGACTCGTACAGCTTCGCCTCTCCATAGGCCGGCGCGAAAGCGATATCCAGTTGGGTCTTGCCAGCCGCTACAATGGCGGGGACGGTGATGGGGTTGGTCTGGACGTCCGCCGCGTTACCGGCAGTGCTGAGCACGTCGGCAAAATAGGAGAGCCTGTGCTGCAACGCGTTGGCTTTGATGGTCGGGATATTGGCGCTGGAGTACCAGCTGTTGATGGCGGTGCGCACATAGGAGTTTTTGTACAACGGCGCGATGCCGCTTCCCGCACCGGGGCCGTAGTATATCGTACCACCCGGCAGAGGGTTCTTGCGTATGATCTGGGCCAAAGCCTTAGGCTCAGTGATCAGATTGGGCGGCGCTCCGCCGTAGCTGTAGTCGAGTTCCCGGATCTTGATCCATTCTTCGCCATCGATGGTGATAACGTCTCCTAGCGCAGCGTTTGCCACGGCGGGTATACCTCCGGGCGGCGCCGCCAGAGTGACGACAGCGGAGGCGCTGATCATGATCGCTATTGTGAGGAGCATGATCACTTTTTTCATCCATTTGGTCTGACTGATTCTTTGTAAGGTCTTTTCTTTCATAGTGTGTTTTCCCCTCTCTCTACTTTTTGTTCGTAACCGTAAAACCGGTTACTTTTGTTCTTGCTCTTTTTCTTTTTTATGGTGATACGGGCGTTTCCTTTTTTCATCGCGGGCCTTATAGCCATCGGCCTGATGATCCTGGTCAAGAATGTCAACGCCCGTCAAGAACCTGTACTCAGCAACCGCCGCCGCTTCCCTCTAAGCCCTCGCTTCAATAGATCGCAAAGCGACTCTGTAAGGCAATTCTATAAAAGTATGTCTCCGATATTTCTTTAACCTTAACTCTAATACTGCTTTATAGTTATCTCACGTCCTATCTTATTGTTACACGATTTAGGATCCCGGTTGCCGCTGCGAGCGATGGATAAGTGTTCCGAACCTT
>JAITOS010000009.1 GCA_031289815.1 Peptococcaceae bacterium
CCCGAGTTTGCCACTTATGGCTTAAAAGATTTAAAAAGAAGCATTGAATTCGCAAGGATAGCCTTGCTTTTTTTGCCGAATTATTATATGATAACTAAGTAGCCATATCGACATATTGGAGGTCAGGTAATATGTTTATTGACGTCTTTAAAAACAACGGGAAGGATTACCTCCGTCTGGCGAACTCAAAAAGAGAGCAAAACGATAAAGGCCAAAAGGTTGCCCGCAAGAGAGTGCTCTTAAATATTGGCCCGCTGGAGAAGTTTGACGACGGCCAGCCGGATTATTTGCAACGCCTCCGCCAATCCTTCCGCGCGGGGATCCCCCTCATCCCTTCGCTGGCGCCATATTGCGCTAATGAGATCCCGCGCGAAGCCTATACGTTTACTTTCGAAGAAGGACACCCTAACTGCGCCGGGGCGCCCAAGCTGTTTTCTCATTTGTTTCTGGAACGATTTCTGGAGGATCTCGGCTTGCAAAATTTCTTTTCTTCCTACAAAGGGCTTACCAAAATTGAATATGACGTGTACGGTTTTGCCAAGCTGCTGATTTTCGGCAGGCTGTTGAACCCGGCGTCAAAGATGGCAACCGTCCGCCAAAACGACGATTACTACGGTTCCATTCTGACTGCTTTCAACCCGGACAATGTGTATGACACTTTGGATTTTATTGCCGCCAACAGAGACAAAATCATTCGGAGGATGAACACCCGTCTGGTCAAGAAGGCGCGCCGTTCCCCGGAGATCATTTATTATGACGTGACGAATTTCTATTTTGAAATCGCAGAAGCGGACGAGGATGAACTGGACGAGCAGGGGATGGTGCGCGAAAAAGGCTTGCGGAAATTCGGCGTATGCAAAGAAGAACGGAAACTTCCTATTGTTCAGATGGGGCTTTTTATGGACGATAACGGTATCCCGATTGCCATTGAGTCTTTCCCCGGTAATACGCTGGATCATCTGACTTTGAAGGACGCTTTGAAGAATAGTATTGACGGCCTGGAATTTTCGCGTTTTATTCTGATCGGGGACCGTGGCATTTGCGTCTACCCGAACCTTGTGCATCTGCTTGACGCAGGGAACGGCTACATCGTCGCTAAGAGTCTGCTCAAAAGCAAGGAGAGCGAACGGGACTGGGCTTATGCGGAAGAGGATTACCTCTATGAAGGGGTGGGCTTTAAATATAAAAGCCGCGTTATAGACCGAAAGGTCAAGGATGAAAACGGGATTGAGCGCACGATTTCCGAGAAGGTCGTCGTTTACTGGAGCAAAAAATTTGAAAACCGGCAGTTGGCGGAAAATAGGTCGTTTCTGGATTTCCTGCAAAAGTTTTTAGAATCTCCTTCGAATTTCCGCTTGACCCTCACGCAGGCAAAAGGCCTTCGCCGTTTTTTCAGCAAGGACGTTGTGAACCAAAAGACGGGGGAAGTCCTCAATTCCTCGCAATTAAAAGCGTTGATTGATATCGACAAGGTCCATGCCTACAAACGGAGCATGGGCTATTATCAGGTCGTTACATCTGAGCTGACGATGGAGCCGAAGGACGTCATCGATAAATACCATGGGCTGTCGCGGATAGAAGATCAGTTCCGCGTGATGAAAGGAGACTTGGCCGCACGCCCCGTGTTCGTGCGAAACAGGGAACATATCAAGGCGCATTTGCTGATATGTGTGATCGCCCTGATCGTGATGCGGCTGATCCAAAACAGGATCGCCCTGTCGGGACTCGTGCCATCGGCAATGGAGAAAAACGTGCAGTGGACGGCAGGTTTATCGGCAGAGCGTGTGCAGACTGCGTTGGGCAAGTGGCAGGTTGATGAGTTGCCAGGCGACTACTACCGGTTTTTGAACATCGATAACCCCGACCTTAAGCTCATACTTGATGCGTTCAACATTAAAATACCCTATAAAATCTACCAAAGGGGCGAGTTGAAGTCTATAAAGACGAACACAAAGATTTTCATATAGGCATATGCTGTAGTCATATTTTCTCAAAACCCTAAAACGGGTCTATTCCTCACAAAATATTGTTCAACGACAGAAAACGAAGACAACTGCGCCTTCGTTTTCTGTCGTTGAAGTGGCAAACTCGGGTAGTAGCACGAATCGCAAGAAACTTCAATACTCTCGGACAAGCAATTGGCATAATGGACCTATAATGTGAGAATGACATTTGCTATAAGCTGGGATCGCTCCCGTAGTTTGCGCCCCTCAACCCGAAGGCCGAGATGTAAAGTAGGTGTTTTGCGACACGATTCGTCGATGAGTGACCTACACAGCCTTGGGCAAGACCAATACACATACGCGGCTAAAGTCCGCGTATCTATCTTGGCCGCGTGGTTTTGTATGCAAGACGTTGACTCTACTCGATCCACGAAAACGGTTCCGACAAACCTATCGCATCCTCCAGTGCCAGCTCCTCCCCACTCGCTGTTCTCACGCGGTGGCTCAAAAGCTCTCTCCCCTCCGACAAGGCTTCCAGCGTGAATTTGTGGTGAACACCCGTCCGGTCGGATTCAAAAACCTCACCTACCGCAAGCCGCATCTTTTCCCGCGTTGTGATTGCCACCCCACCTGTATCGTCGGAGGCAAGCCCGTCGGCTCCGATGAGCTTATCCTTGTGTTGTAAAAGCTCGTAGATGAGCGCAACCCGATAATCACGAACAGCCCCCAGATTTGTGGTCGTGCGGGTGTCTATCCAAGACCCGCCGTCATCGGAAATGTGTACGTGTGAGAACATGTCTTTTAGGCTACAAACCTTCTTTGGGGCGATAATCCCTTTTTTGAAAAAGCTGATTGCGGCGGCATGATGAAACCCGTTTTCCGTGATGCACATTTCGGCTTCCGGACAATAGATGAACTCCGCGTAGCCTTTAGTGCAGTCGTACTCTCCACGATCAACTCTTTCTGCGATCTCTCCCACGTCATCCAAGCTTGGCAACTGTGACACCACGCAGCACTCCGCCGCGTCGATCATAGCAGGCTCAGGAATTGTCTTAAAATAAACTTTACAAACAGATAAATTTTTGATACAGTTACATTATGGCAAACATTGATATAAAAGCGCTGGAAATGCGTATTAAGACCGTACTGCCGACAATGACAGAATATCAACGCAGAGTATATTTGTCGGCAGAAGCAAAATCAATTGGTTACGGCGGAATAAGCCTTGTGAGCAGGATTTCAGGAGTGTCTCGCCAAACGCTTACGGAGGGCGTGAAAGAGTTAGATAATCCGGAAACCGAAAAGCCAGAACAAGGCAAAAGTCGCAAAAGTGGCGGCGGACGAAAGGGCGTTTGGGCGGAACGCCCGGAGACATTTGATGCCCTTACCGCACTTGTAGAAGCGCATACAAAAGGCGATCCGATAAGACTGTTATTGTGGACAAACAAGAGTTTAAGGATGCTGTCACAAGCATTGGCAGCACAAGGTTATACGGCGAACAAAGATACCGTTGGCCAAATGCTAAAGATGCTTGGATATGGATTGCAAGCCAACAAAAAGACATTGACCGCGACGCCATCGCACCCTGACCGTGATACGCAATTTGAACATATAAACGAGGAAGCTAAAACAGCCGTAGCAGCTGGAAATCCTGTACTATCAATTGATGCAAAGAAAAAAGAGAAGATAGGCAGCTTCAAAAACAACGGACGCACATACCGGCAAAAACGAACACCGACAGAAGTCCTTGACCATGATTTTCCCATAGCTGAACTTGGGAAAGCGACGCCGTTTGGCGTGTACAATATTTATAAAAATCAGGGGTTTGTCAATGTTGGGGTAAGCTCGGATACCGCTGTTTTTGCGGTTGAGTCTGTAAGGAAATGGTGGTATGCGGAAGGAATAAAAGACTATGCTAACTCGGAGAAAGTGGTATTGACAGCTGATTGCGGCGGCAGTAATGGCAATCGTAGCAGGTTATGGAAACATGGGCTGCAAAAGTTAGCCAACGAGATAGATAAAGATATACAAATACTGCATTTTCCACCTGGAACAAGCAAGTGGAATAAAATTGAACATCGCATGTTTGCCTTCATCAGCAAAAATTGGTCCGGCATACCACTTGAGAGCGCTTCCGTAATCGTCAACCTCATAGGAGCAACCAAAACAGACAAAGGGCTTTCGATTCGATGCGTACTTGATGACAAAACATACGAAACAGGAATCTCAGTATCAGATGAGGAATTTGACAAAATCAATATTTTGAAAGATGCGTTTCACCCAGAATGGAACTATACAGTTTGTCGAAAAAGAGTGTAATATGTCAAGTTTATTTTTAGGCATTCCCTTAGCAGCATTGTATAGTTGCTTTGTAATTCTGACAATAATTTTATGTTCAATTTGTCCCAATCAAGCGAAGATCAGGAGAAGATTTGCAGCCTGATGATTGCTTTGTTTTTAGCGATATGGTAACATTTAGACAAATGAAATCAGGTGATTTTCACCACGCTCAGCGAGAGCGGCGCGACAGATACGGTGCTTGCTCCCGCCTGCAGAAAGGCTGGCGCCATTCATGAATAAAAGACTGTACCTGGTATTGGCCGCGGTTTCGCTCTTTCTTGATGTCATTATAAGAAGTATATCGGAGATGACGGAGAAATATTTGAGTGTTTTGCTTTCCGTAAGCCATGTGAGTTATAATCACGATGGTTATTTAATACAGACCGCCTCAGCCCATTACATATTGCTAGCTGTCACCGGATTCTTTGCTCTGATAGCGCTGGGTAGTTGCGTTTGTGAATACGTCAACGCGAGGAAAAATTGAATAACGATAAAAAAACCAAAGCCGCTCTGCTTTCCATTCTGTCGAACACCTTCCTGATCACTCTGAAGGTAATCGCCGGAATCCTCAGCGGCTCGGTCAGTATTCTCTCGGAAGCCATTCATTCAGGCATCGATCTGATCGCCTCCACGATCGCCTTTATTTCCGTGCGCGCCTCCGCCAAACCGGCCGATAAGGAACACCCCTACGGCCACGGCAAGATCGAGAACGTCTCCGGCGTCGTCGAAGCGCTTTTGATCTTCATCGCCGCCGTTTTGATCGTCAGCCAATCGGTGGGCAAGCTCCTCCACCCCATCATGATTTCACAAACCACCCTGGCCATCGCCGTCATGCTCCTGTCCGCTGTTTCCAACTTCACGGTTTCCAAAATTCTTGCCAAGGTCGCCAAAGAAGAGGACTCCGTCGCCCTGGAGGCCGACGCCTTACATCTGCAAACCGACGTCTACACCTCCCTGAGCGTCGCCGCCGGTTTAGCCGTCATCCATTTTACCGGCATCGCCCTCTTGGACCCGCTGATCGCCATTCTGGTCGCCTTACTGATCGTCAAAGAAGCCTGGCAGCTATGCCGCAAAGCCTTCAGCCCGCTCCTCGACGCCAGTCTGGATGAACGCGACGAACAAATCATTACCGAAGTCTTCGGGCTTTACGCGGATCAAATCCGCTCTTTCCATACCCTGCGAACCCGAAAGGTCGGCAATATCCGCCACATCGACGTTCATTTGAGCATCGACGGCAACACCCAACTCGCTCAGGCGCATCGCCTGACCGAGGAAATCGTCCAAACCATCGAACAGCGGCTCAAAAACACCAATGTCACCATCCATCTTGATCCTGATTAGGTTTTTATTGGCGCGTAGCCATGATCAATCGCTTCCAGCCCTACCGAGATCAATATTGCCTCAATCATCTTCGTTTCTTCTTCCTGGTTCATCCTGTTCCTCCTCCGTCAACGGCGCCGCCCTTTTAGGAAATCCGGCTGACCGCCTATTCTCTATATATACGCCCGAACCGTCGTCTATATTGCCTGATTTTTTAATTTTCATCCGCTTCTTCCGTGCTTTACAAAATCATTCATAAAACACCGCCGTCCGGGAATAATACACTTCGGAGGTGAAGTTAATATGACCACGCCCGATTTGAAATGTACGGTAGATTCCTGTCATTTTTGGCGGAACGGCGACCATTGCCACGCTTCGGAAGTCGAAGTCAACACCCAAGCCGACAAAGCCCATTCTTCCGCGGACACCGTGTGCACAACCTTCAAACCCGAATAAAAACTTAGCCAAATATTCGATGAAAGAGAATGTTCCGCCAGCGACGAAAAGCTGTCGCCGGAACATTCTCTTTTTGCGCCCCGGAGGAAACAGCCAACACACACCCGACAAAAAAAGAGCCTTTAGAATCCACATCTAAAAGCTCCCTCGTCAATCCTTATCGCCGCTCCATATGATTCAAGCGTTCCACCCGTTCTTGAACCGGCGGATGGGTACTGAACAACGTCGTCAGGCTCTTTTTCTTCAAGGGATTGACGATAAACAAATGGCTGGCGGAAGGACTGACGTTCATCGGTATCGCGCTACTCGCCCGCTCTAATTTTAACAGCGCCTGGGCCAATCCCTGAGAATTCCCGGCAATTTCCGCCCCGCTGGCGTCGGCCTGGAACTCGCGGGAACGGGACAGCGCCATCTGAATCAAAGCGGCGGCCAGCGGGCCCAAAATGATCAACGGCAAAGCGGCCAAGCCGCCGCCATCGTCGCTGTCGCGGCTTCCCCCGCCAAAGATCAGCGCCCATTGCGCCCAATGCGCCAGGGTGGTAATCACGCCCGCCATCACTGCGGCCAGCGTCCCGATCAGAATATCCCGGTTCTTAATGTGCGCCATTTCGTGGGCCAGCACGCCCTCCAATTCCTCTTTGCTCATCATGCTCAACAGCCCTTCCGTCACCGCGATCACCGCGTGGGAGGGATTCCTGCCGGTGGCAAAAGCATTCGGCTGCGGCGATTGCGTCAGATACAGCCGGGGCGTCGGCAGACCGGCATTCTGCGCTAACCGCTCAACCATCGCAAAGAGCTGCGGCGATTGTTCCTCGCTTAAAGGAACCGAGTGGGTCATTTTCAGTGCAATCTTATCGCTGAACCAATAGCTGCCAAAGTTCATGACCATCGCGAAGACAAACGCCAGCATCATCCCGTTAGAGCCGCCCAGCGCGTTTCCCGCTATGATGACAATGATGGTCAGCAGGGCCATGAAGAAGGCTGTTTTTACTTGATTTCCTAATCCGGACATGAGATCATCACTCCTTTGTTTTATTCTATAACAGATTCCACGCTTTGCCTATCCCTTCCTGTATTTTTCCCCTTCACTATCCTCTCGATCCACGATTTTCGCGCAAGGCGGGCTCACCCCCTTCTATGGGTTTTCCATATTTTCCCCGTTACCAATACACCAGCCATGATCGCCACAGCGACGCCCATCTGGAGAACATGGTTATTCGTAACATAATGGCTGGTCAGGCTATCCTTCATCATCATCGAACCACCGGTATAAGCGATCACGGCCGCTCCCAGGAAGACGATCACCGGAAATCTGTCCATGAGTTTAATGATCAGAGTACTGCCCCAAACGACGATAGGAATACTGATGAGGAGACCGATAATCACGATGCTAAAATTATTATGCGCCGCGCCGGCCACCGCAATGATATTATCCATCCCCATCGAGATATCCGCTACGACAATCGTGCCGACAGCCGCCCCAAAGCCCGTATGCCCTTTCGCCTGCTGTTCTTCCTTTTTCTCCTCAATCAAAAGCTTATAGGCGATCCAGATGAGCACCGCGCCGCCGACGAACTGGATGCCCGGTATTTTCAGCAGCCCGACCACCAGGAAGGTGGCGCTGACTCTCACGATCACGGCGCCCACCGTCCCCCAGACGATAGCTTTTTTCTGCAACGCGCCCGGCAGATTACGGGCCGCCATACCGATGACAATCGCGTTATCGCCGCCCAATACCAAATCGATTAAGATAATGGACAGGATCCCATAGCAAAAATCCAAGGTTAATATTTCCACATTCTTCCTCCCTCTTCCTGTCTACGCATAAAAGACCTTTACCAGAATCCTTGGTAAAGGTCTTGCTAACAACGTCATTCATTGCCAACAAAGCCGGAGTTCTCGCGAACCCGTACTGACGACTTTGCTGTAACAGCTACTCCCCTTTAAGCTATAAAACTTTTTCAAATTTATTTTAATACAATCGCCGCCGGTAGTCAAGTCCTCGTCTTCTGTTTTGTGATTATTTTTCCGGCGTTTTTCCGGCGTTTACCTTCCGTTTACCCTCCATTTACTCTCCGTTTAATTTCTGATCTTATACTATTCGTCAGGAAGCGTCATTGATCGCTCATTAGCCGCTCCAACCGCCCGCCAGCGCCATTTGACAATCGTTCTTGCGCTGGATTATACTGAAGATGGAAGGTGTTTTCATTGAGAATATTAAAATCAGCCGAAGACTATTTAGAAACCATTTTCATCTTGAAAAAGCAGTTGGGCGAGGTACGCTCGATCGACGTCGTCAATCACCTCAAATTTTCCAAGCCCAGCGTCAGCATCGCTATGAAGACGTTGCGGGAGAACGATTACATCATCGTGAATTCGTTAGGGTATATTTCTCTGACGGAAAAGGGTCTGGAAATCGCCGTTCGGGTTTCGGAAAAGCATCATGTTTTGATCCAGTTTTTGATGGCCCTCGGCGTCAGTGAGGAAAGCGCCAAGGAAGACGCTTGCAAGATAGAACATGATATCAGCGAGGAGAGCTACGCCAAACTGAAGTCGTACTATATGACGCATTTAATCGAAAAAGCAAGCCATTAGCAAGCGAACGTCTTGCTTTTTTCTTTTGTCTTTCCTATCGCCCAAACCAACCTTGGATCATGTCCGGCAGGAGCTTCGCTATACCGAGCCATTGGACGTCGAATATCTGCAACATCCCCAGTGCGGCTCCCCCGCCCAAAAATATAAAAAAGACCGTCAATTCATACCAAGCCTTCCCCCGGATCAGTCCGGGAGCTTCTATCAGCGCGATGAGCGCGACAGCGACCAGCAAAAGGAACGTCAATGATTTTCCCTCCCCGCTTGCCGACGCTGTTTTGCTTTTGCCAGGATCAATGACGCCAACGGCAGCAAAAACGCAATCACAAAATTATAATAAGGCGCTCTGTACTCTATCATCGAAAAATTCTCCGGAAAATAATCGTATATTGACATGCTGACGCATACAAACAGGATCGCCAAGGGGAAGGTCAAGGGCTTATAGCTGCGGAGCCGCAGTAATTGACTGATTCCCAGGACCACCACATAAAAGAGAACCGCGCCCTTAATGAAGGCGGCAAAGGAGAAAAACATCGCTACCAGGATGTCCAGTCTCGTTAGAAAATCAGCGATATGAATCAGCCGCACGGATTCAACAAAAGAAAAAGCGGCGATACTCCCTGTGTTTCCCAATACCAGGCTATTCCGCAGGGCGCTGACAACAAGCAAACATCCCGCCAGACCAAAAGCCTTCATCACCAGGCCCTTCAGGGGGCGGCGCTGATTATAAAAGGGAATAATCATGAGAAAAGCAACCGCTTCGCCGAAGGGAACCGTCGCCGCAATCGTGCTTGCTGTATAGAAATCCTTCACCGGTATGCTGAAAAATGGCAGAAGGTTGCTCCAATCCATCTCCTTGAGCAATAGAAGAAAGACGGTCACATAATACAGGATGATGCTCCCTACCAAAATAATGCCGACTCTGCCGATCGTCTCTATTCCATAGCGCACAGCGATCGCCGCCAGAAGGACGCTGACAATCACAAATACGGCGACAGGCGTTTGCGTCATTAATATATGCCCGAAAAATTCGCCATAATCCCGCATGTTATAGCTGGTTAATTGAAAAAAGAAAAGAAGATAGAGGGCGGAAATCCCTTTCCCCAGATAGGGTCCATAGAGGATATCATTAAATTCCACTAAGGTTTTGCCGGGGAATTGCCGCGCCAGGGTCACGTAGACCCAGGCGAAGAAAAAACTAACCATCATCCCCGTTAAAACGGCTAACCAGGCGTTGGGCCCGGCATAGACCGAAATTAAGCCTAACGCTAACACCTGGCTGCTAATATAGCCGGTTATTAACGCCGTCAGTTGCGCGTATGAGAGTTTACCTTTTTCCAATTGCATATTATTTTAATTTGACCGGCGGTTGTACCGTCGTCCCCGTCCTTCTTAATTTATTCTCAATTTTTAACGCCACTTGAATCCGAGGGAAAATTTCACGCCAATTTTGTTTGATCTTCTTCCATTCTTGCGGCTGATACTTATACAGCTGATCGCCAAAGCCAAAAATGTCCGTTTTCAGTTCCTGCGCCGTCTTCAAGGCGCTCCTGATCTCTTTTTCTATCACTTCTCTCTGGTTTTTTTCCAGCGTTTCTCTGGCTATAGTTGATAGTAACTCCGCGGATACCTCGTCAGATGAGATATACGCTTCCGCCTCAATCCTGATCGTCATCCTGACCGTGTCCTCCACGATCTCGGGAATGATCTCACTCTTCGCGCGCTTGACATGCAAGCTCACGATTCCCTGCCGGTCAGGACTGAGTACGTCCATGTTACCCTGTCCAAATGTACCGTTCACCCACAGACAACCCCGTGTCTGCTCAATATCCAGCTCCCCGACCATGCGATCGCCGTCAAAAATCGCGGTTCCCACAATATCCACGATTTTATTATTCGTTTGATCGATCTCTACAATCGGCGCCAGCGGAGCTGAGGTTTCACTGAGCAGCCGGGAAAGAAAATCCTGTACGTTCACGGTCACTGACTGCGAATAATTCTTCTGGTTTTCCAGCAGATCATAGATGTCCGCTCCTGATACACTGCCAAAATTCATGTTGGCGTTCAGGATATTTTCCGCTCGGTCTCTGGCAATGAGTAGCCAAACCAAACGACGGTTTTCATTGTCACGGAGAAAATAGTCAAAATATTTCCGCATTCCCGCTTCCGCGACCGCCTGACCGAAGACCAGCAGATTATTATGAGAAAAAAACATCGTCCGGCTGATCTTTGCGTCCGCTTTTTGAATCGTTCCGGCCAGGCTCGGCCCTTCCGCCGTAATGATAAAAGCGCCGTTTCCTTCTTTTGACCCGGAATCAGCGGTTTTTTCATCGGTGGGTTTAATGACTTGAATCGCTACCCGCACCGCTTCGTTTTCACCGCTGTCAATGGCGATTCCGCTCACAATAGCCAACGAATTCAATTCTCTGCTGTCCCAGCATCCGGCCAGAAAAAATATACTCCCCGCCGCCAGGATCGCCAGACCGATACAGCCCCTGCCAAGGCCGCTTTTTCTTTTCTTCATCGTTTCCCCCTCCCCGGCAAATTCCCGGAAGCCGTGACGCTATTTTTGCCGCTCTTCTGCCGGCGGCGAAGGCGGGCCGGTCTCCGGGCTCATCCTTCGGAGATTATAACCGCCGGTCATTCGCGGTCGGGTATGCATCAGCCACAAAGGCGCCCGGATCAGACTGTCCTTTAAATCCCGGATATTCAAGGGCGCGGCCGGAGAGAGATACGGTACGCCAAAAGACCGTATCGCGGCCAGATGAATCAGAAGCAACAAGAAGCCGCTGACAAGCCCAAAGCCTCCTAAAAAAGCCGCCAATAAAAGGGCCGTTAAGCGGATCACCGCTCCCGCCTCATTCAGGGAAACCGCGACAAAGGAACAGATACTGGTGACCGCCACCATAATCACCACGGGAGCGCCGATCAATCCCGCCGAAACAGCCGCCTGCCCGATCACCAGCGCTCCCACGATGCTGATCGTTTGCCCGATCGGTCGCGGTAAACGAACCCCGGCTTCGCGGATAATCTCGAAAACAACGCCCATACCCAAGGCTTCAACCAGGGAAGGGAAAGGCGTCCCTTCCTTGGCTCTGGCAATCGATATCAACAGCGGCGTTGGGATTAATTCCTGATGAAAGTTGGTCAAAGCGACGTAGATGGCCGGACCGCTAATCGCAATGATAAAGCTCAGAAAGCGAACCAGCCGGATGAGGCTCGCATAGTAAGGCCGCGTATAATAGTCCTCCGGGCTTTGAAAGCCCTCAATAAATAGCATCGGCAGGGTCAAGGCGAAAGGCGTCCCGTCAATGAAGATCGCCGCCCGGCCCTCAAGAATTTTGGCGGCGACCACATCCGGACGCTCACTGTTATCAATCGTCGCAAAGGGAGAATAGGGCGCGTCTTCGATCAGTTGTTCGATATAACCGGATTCAAAAATGCCGTCGATCTTAATCCGCTTTAAGCGGAGCCGAACCTCTTCGATCAGTTTGGGATTCACCACCCCTTTTAAGTACACGACGCATACGGCTGTTTTGGTGTATCTGCCGATCTTCATGGATTCCAAAGTCAAATTTGGGTGCCGGATTTTTCGTCTCAGCATCGTGATATTGGTGCCCAAGCTCTCCGTAAAGCCTTCATGAGGGCCACGAACAACGGCTTCCGTCAGGGGTTCCTGAATGGAGCGCTCTTCCCATCCCTGCGTACCCACCACCAACGCCCGCTTTTCATCTTGAAGCAGCAAAACCGTATTCCCGGCCAAACATTCATCGACGACCTCATCCATATGGGCCACCTCTTTCAGGTAGCCTACGGACAGCATCGCGGCTTTCATCCACTCGACCGGAGACGCGCCTGCAGCGGCAAGCGCCGACGGATCGCCATAGAGCAAGGGCTGGACGATATGCTGATTGACGACGGTAATATTCACCATACCGTTGATATAGATCAGCGCGCAGCGAAATCTCTGTTCCCGGCCAAAGGAAAATTCACGAATGATCACATCCATGTTTGCTGACCCCAGTATGGCTTTACAGGTATTCACATTATCGGTAAGCTCGCCGGATAGCGCCAGCGGCGGATCTTCCTCATAGCCGCTCGCTCCGGAATGCCGATCCTTGCTATTCCAGGCATGGACTACTTTCTTCAGATATGCCAGCACAGAATTCTTACCCCTTATCTTTGATTCGTTTTATCCCTGATTCATTGTCCGCGTCAGCCATTGGG
>JAITOS010000104.1 GCA_031289815.1 Peptococcaceae bacterium
GTTACCGAACTTAACGTCTGATGCTTTGGATGAGCTTTTGCCTTGGAGTAGCGCTTTGCCCGATCGCTGTAAGGCGGCTTGGCGGGGTTAGGGTGACTGCGGGTTTGACGGTTACAATAACTCCAGCTTAAGCTGGAGTTATAAACTAATGTGATTAGTTTCAGGCTCAGTGGCTAAGTAAACAGCAAAGCCCAAACCCCAACGCCCGCCCCCACTTCGCACCGCGAAGCCCGGAGACGGGCGTCTTAACCATTAGCCCGCGCTCCGGGCAACTGGAGCAGCCTGACGTCTGTTCTACAATGGCGCTTGATAGATCACTTGCCCCGTTTTAAAAATGCTTGCCACAAAGCCGCTTTTATCTTGTGTGCTGTCAAGCAGAATCGGCTCAATGTCAAAGCTGATCCCGCGCCGAAGCCGCCACAGCGAAGAGGAGGTTTTCAGCCAATCGCCTTGGAAGCCGTCGAAAATAACCGCCACATCAATGTCACTGTCCTCATGGGCGTTTCCCTTGGCGTAAGAACCGTACAGAACCACGGCGGCGGGAGCCAATTCCTTTGCTACTAAGTCGGCGTAGCGTTCAACGGTACTCATAACTGTGCCTTTATCCAACATAGCAGTTTCTCCGTTTCCGCAATGATTGGCTTGCACCGTTCCGGCGTAAGCGTTTTTGCGATGTACTCTTTATATTCGGGATACCGCGCTTCAATGTTCAGCGGGTTCAATTCCTCCATAAAATCCTGCTGCTCCTCGGACATGGCATCTATCAGTTTGGCGCGGACCGCCAGTCTGGAAAGGTCATGGATTTTCGGCGGAATTTCATCTTTCCCGCAATCACGCGCAATAATCGCTTTGATTGCTTTTTCAATCGTCTGATGACACATAAAGCCAACATACAGATACCGTCCGCCGTTTAACATTACCATAGCCGTTTCAATATCATAATCGGCTAAATCAAGCCAATACCCAACGCGTTCATTCACCGCCGACACCATCTTTTCTATGGACATAATTTTACAAATAATAGTATAGCATAAACAGCGCCAAAATCAACATTCTCTTTCATACGCGGTTAAAGTGTATACTGACAATAAATATTGCCAGTATAAGCCCCCGAAGCAATGGACGTTGTGACAATAGTTACTGCCATTTCCGAAAACGCAGTTAGTTCTCATTTGTTAATTTCTCCTGTTTAATAATTAGTGTTGAAAGCCATTGACAATAGTTATTGCCATTGGCTTTCTTTCGCGAATGAGAACGGCAACCGATTTACGATTGCCGTTCTCATTCGCTGTTTATGATGCATTGCGCAATGAACTCGTCCCACTTCCTTTCCTTGTCCTCAATTGTGGCGTGATGGCGTACCTTAAAGACTGTAATAATCTCGCCACGATTGCGCATATCCTGAACCGCCCAAATAATTTTTCGTCTTTGCCAATCTTCGAGCGTTTCAGTTCTTGAGCCAATCAGCGCCCTGCTTTTCGGGAACCTATCGGAGGCGAGCTTGCGGTGAATTTTACCGTCTCCGATTAGCTTGCCTATTGCGGCGATGCTAATCCATTTTGGTTTGCCGGGGTCATCCCTAATCCGATTCATGGCATTTTCAATCCTTTCTGCGTAACTATCATCATTGTCATCCCATTTGGGATGATGTTTTTGCGATGGCGGCGAGTGTTCTTCATACCAGTCGGCATCATTCAAATGTAACCATTGCTCTGCTTTGCTATCCAGCAAACGAAGCTCGTTCCTTGTAATATTGGGGTTTTCAGCGATTGCCTTTAACCAACGGGTACGGTATAATTCTCGCTGAGCAGCAAAATTTGAACGTTCCTGCGGGTTGTCGGCAGGAATATACTTCGGTCGTTTAATGAGACGCTCCGGCGGCAGCAGCTTGCGTTCGACCGCAAAATCAAGAATTGTACGCACATCGCAATAAAAATCACGCGCAATCTTGTATGGCGAAACGCTTTCTGACAGCAGCTCAGATACTTTTTCTTCCCACATAAAGCCATACGATTCAATATGGATTTGTCCTGAATAATGCTTATCTTTCGGAATATTCCCCTTGCGTCGATATGTAAATCCGCAGTAAGGGCAGGCAAACGAAGCGTGGGGAGTAGCGTGAATCTTTACAACTTCAATTTCTGTGATTACGTCTTGCAAATGGTATTCGCACAGATAGTTGCGGCACGGGTACGGCGGTTCGCCGAATGGAAGATATTCGGGTATTTTCAGTTCCGCGCCTTTCGAGAAGAATTCATTCGCCGAACCCGCGAGGAAGCGCATAAACAGAGAATGAACAGCCGGGTGCAACATACTTTCGATTGGAGTAGTAATTTTCCGCGTCCACGAACACGCTCCGGAATTGTGCGCATCAAACATAGAAAGAAACTCCTGACCGTAATAATCGACAAGAGCTTCCGCAAGTTTTTTATGAGTTGTTTTCCCTTTGTGGTCGCGGTATCCGTAAACACGTAGCCATCTGTCATAGCATTCAAGCGTATCCCCATAATATCTGGTTCTGTCACTGTTCTGTATAATCCAATCCAAATCAGAAGCAACCGCAAGCAGCCTTTCGCCGCAGTCCGGCTTGAAATGCAGTTGAGTACCGCTTGCCGTAGGCAAAAGGGGATAATAATCGTCGCGAACGTCTGCTATGTCTATTTCCGATTCAGTCAGCACGATGCCGTGCTTGTGGCAGACATAGATTCCGGGGAACTGATGAAGCCTGTGCCAGTAAGATTCACCGTACTTGGTTGCGTCATCACAAACACAATGTACGCAATATCTCAGATACCGCTGAACATTCGTGAAAACGCGGGAGAACCCAATCCCGTTATATATGCTTTCATTTCCGTTTGCCATATCGTTCCACAGTGCAGTCGCTTTTGCTTTCGGCAAGAAAGGTTTCAACAGGGGAAATATCGTCGTGTCGGAAATGAACCGCTCTGCCGTAAGATTCGCGGACGCGGGGATTTGTGCGGCAATGCGCCCGATATTATCGGGCAAAAACAGTTTTTTTCCGTAGACATTGCCCCACATTTCAAGGTTAGTACGCCGCGCCGACGGAGAACCGCACCTCATATGGTAGCGGCACAGTACGCTGTAAAGGATTTCATCCGGGTATGGTTTCGGGAATAAAGGCAGCATAACGCATCAAAACTCATCGGCGTCAGCCGTCACTCCGGACGTTTTCAAATTGTCATACGCATTGTCCGCCGTGCCTTCGCGCAAATCTCCGTCTTGCTTAACTTCGGTATCTTCTGCGCCGCCGACATCCATATTCAGCGCGATTCTGAACGCTTTCTTTACGACAGACGAAAGCGGCTGACCGGCATTTGTCTGCCGGATAACCTTTTTGACTGCGGAACGCGCTATTTTAGACGGGATGTCCATTTCAAGCAATTTTACTATTGCTTCTTCTTCAAGGGAACGTAGTTCCTTGCCGCCGCCGACTTCTGCCGTTATTGGCAGCCGCGCAAGCTGCGCCGTTATGTACGCGTCAACGTCGAGCAGACGAATATCCTCGTACTGCGCAAGTTTCTTGGCGTCGCCGTCACGCAGGGCTTTCAGCATCGGCTTGACAAGGTGCAGTTTCTCGCCAACAACTTCGCGGATAGTCTGCGGCATAATCGTCTCAACCCTGTCAGCAATCGCCTTGCTCTGCGCCATTGCGTATAGCTTCACGGCAATGTCGAGTATACCCTGACTTTCCTCGTACAGCACGTTTTTAAGTTCTTCCGTCAGTGGAGTAACCTTTTGCAGCCATTGGTATTTCCACATTGCGCGGAGCATAATATCCCAAGACTCGTCGTTCTGCATCCTGTCCCAGACCAAAGCGCCCTGCCCGCTGCTTCGCCGCGCCTGACGGAACTCGCTCTGCAATACTGACATTGCGCCAGCCGTGCCGATTAGCACTACGGGAACGCCGACCGTGTTCACGAGCGTAACGAAAAAGTTCAGCATTTTAGCCTGCCCGCCGCTTTTCGCTTGGTTCAAGTGCTGAATCTCGTCAATCACAAGCAAGCCGAGGCAATGCGCGTTCGCAACCTGTGCCATTCGCGGTAACGCCATATCGACGGTCATTCTGCTGACGGAGAACTTTTTGGAGTAATCCGTACCCAGTACGCGGTCAACATACCCGAAAAAGTCAAAGCACAAGCCTTTAATCGACCCGTCAAACGGGCAGTCAATCTTTGCCCATACAAGCTGGTTCAGATACAACGATTCACCGTTATACTGCGTATGCTGTATTGTTTGCGGGTACAGCGACAATACGCGCTGAACACCTGTCGTCTTGCCTACGCCCGACAGCCCAATGATTGTAAAGCCAACGGAAGTCGTGTTTCCCGTATAGAAATCGCCAAGATACTGAGATTTGTTACGCACCGCCTCCGCACCTTGCGAAAGTCTCTCGGCATAGGCGGGTTTTATCGGATTACGAGATATATATCCTTGCCTTATGGCGATAGATACACGCTGCTCTATGTCAATGTGCGTCATAAGCGGCTGGAAATAGCGAAAAAGCCGCCACACAGACTGTATTCGGTCGTGCGCGGGCAGTTCCCGTTCCGCTTCGTGGTACGGCGGGGCAAACGTAAGCAGCCTTGCAGCCTCGCTGCCGGAGTAAATCGGCGGCAAGGCTTCAATCAATGGGTTCCCGCAGTAATCCACAACAGCCTGCTTCAAGTATATTGCGTTAAGAGATTCATTTTTCATTGAGGCGTTCCTCCAACTGCTGCTTAATCTCGGCGAGTAACGGGTGCATTTCTTCGCTCTTGCATCCCGATTCAGGAACAGAAGCTGTAACGGTTTCCTCAGCTGTTTCGCCGCCGTTGCCTACCGCAAACGCTTCATCGAGGCGGTTCGCGGTTTTCTCGCTTCGCCTGTTATTGCGGATATTTTGGGTTCGCTCAGATTTTGCTTTCGGTACGGCGGTCTGCCTCGCCATTTCCTCCGCTTCGGAAATTACGCTGTCGATGGCGACGGACAGCTCAACTTTTGCTGCCATCTCTTTTGACGAGTTTTTACGCCCCAACGCTTTTTCCATTTCAAGCAGATGCAGTATTTCGTCAAGGGTTTTTCTGTTGTATTTTTTCTGCCACTCTGAAAGCCAGCATTTTTCCGTCGTGCCGTCAGCGTTACGAATATAAATCGTGGTCATATTGCGCGGGTCAAAAGAAATATCCACTTTCCAAGCGCCTTTTGACCGCGCCGTTTCAAACCAATATTCAGAGACTGCGCGGTCGCACAGATAGTATATGTTCCTGTACCTGATGCCTTTTGCGGTCACGCTTGCGGTGTCGGTCGGCATAAGCGCGAGCTTTATCTTGTCCTCCGGGAACGAGCGCAGCGCACCTGACAAGTGAGTAATCCCCCAGTTCCATATTTCAAGCGGAATAGGGACAACGCCATCGGCAATCATATCCTCTGTGCGCTCGTAAGTTTCAAGCAGATGATGATTGTTATGGTGCAGTACGCACTGAATGAGAATTTTCGTCAACTGGTTAATGTCAAGTTTTGCGTCAAGGCGGTAGTCCTTGCCGCCTCGCTCCCTTGCGTCAGGCTTGACGTGACCGGGCAGACGGGTGAGTGCGGTTTCGTTGGTCGTGTTGAAATACTGCTCAATAATGCCTTTCATATCGCCGCGATAGGGCGGCGCGTTTTCTACACGGACATTCAGCGTGTTTATCATCGTTTCAACGGATTTGCTCTCCATCTCGCCTCTGTCGCCGAGTATCGCTCCCGGAACGCCGCAGCACGGCCATTCTTCCGGCGAAATTGCAACGCCGTACTCCGCGCAGTATTTAACCTTGTCGCCCATCGCGTTCGCGAGCGCCATCATCGCGCCCGCCCACGACGGTCCCTCTAACCCGACGTACATACCTGCGACCATCCGGCTGAACACATCTACTATGAAATAAATCACGGGTCTGCCGATTATGTCGGCGCGGTTAAACCGTGACACGAGGTAAACGTCGCCGACAGTCGCGTCAATCTGATATTTCGCCCCAGGACCCATAATGCCGAAATCCGATTTGCCCGTAATTGCGCGGCTTTCAAGCGCGAACTTGGTTTCACCCTTGCGTTTGGAAATAGCCTCTTTTTCGTCGTGCGTCTTGTGATACCAATAGCGGAATTGCCGGATTGTCGGCAGTTTCTCCTGCGGCGGCAGTTCCGCTTTTTTCTTGCCGTCAGGACCGGTTACATACCGTGCGTAATGCTCGACAATCATCATATCGTAAGCATATTGCAGAGTGTGTTCATTGCTGTTCAGGTAGTGCTTCTTGATTGCTTTTTCAAAAATAGCTCTGGTTTCCGTATCAACATTGATGCTGGTGCCGCCGTATTGAGAAGGGCGACCGCGCTTGATTTCGCTTGCGGCGCGTTCTTTACCCTTGCCGCCTCGTTTGGAAAACTTAGGTATGAACGCATTTTTGGTTTTGCCGCATTGCCAGTACGTTTTCAGGTAACGATGAAAGGTTTTCAAGTCTTTACCCGCGCTTGCCACAGCCAATGACATTATTTCCGTGCGGCTGCTCCTAATATATATGCGCGGTTCGTCAAGCACCACTGATTCCACAAGACGCCATATAGCGTCGCGATGCTCTTTTTCAGTATCGCTTAGAACATCTTCCAAAACTACCGACAGAAACGGGTCATCGGTTTGGACAACCAGCAGACCTTCCGCTATCTTTGTCTGCAATTCCTTGAAAGACACTAACTCAGGCATAGACATCTTCGTTATGTTGAAAACATAGGCGTACTCTTTGTCTCTCGAAACCCATAGAACCCTAAGCACGTCATCGGTGTCGTTTGCGCGAAGCAGCATATTCTCAACCACTTCATTATTCACGCCGCCACCGCCTTTTCAGTTAAATCAAGTGGTTGGCTTATATCCAAGGCATATCGCCCATCGAGGACAAGCTGCTTGAACAATTGCAGCCCTGCGCCCGATGCCAGCATAAATTCGTCCTCGACCATCTGAACAACCTCAATGGCACTGTTTTCCCCGCAGCGCAAGGAATCAAGCATATAGATTTTGGCTTGTTCAATCTCTATTTCGGAACAGCCCGAAACGCTGAAGTCTATAGCCGTGTACAGCCATTCAATGTTTTTGGCTTTCTGACGTGAAATCTCGTTTTCGGTGACGATTTTCCAGTCTATACCTCGCGAAAACCAGTATCGCCGCTCAATTTCGAGCTTTTCCAATACACGCGGATTGTTTAACTCGGCGCTTTGCTTAACTGTCCGTGCTTTCAGCCCGCTTGCGGACGTAATCATAAAGTCGCAGGTCAAAACATACGGATAACCGCTCACATTATCTTTAGGATAGCGGATTCCGGCAGTTGCAGCGCATTTAACAGCACACTCCAAGTCGGATAGCGGATACTGCTCGCGTATGTCCGTCACGCTATCCGACCAGTCGAGTATGTAAAAGTAGGCGAGTTCGTTGTTTGACATCAGATGGTGAATCCGCCCTGTCGTTCTGCCTTTGACCCGCGACACAACTCCGCGCGAAGCGAAGTCCTGCACCTGTACCCACGGCGAGTAGGCGATGCCGCTTCCGCAGCCACGCCCCTCGCGTAGGTACTTCTCGTGTATGCTTTGATTCCAAATGCGGTGATGCTTTGACATTCGTTAATGACCTCCGCTTTTCTGCTGGCATTTACTATTGTTAATATACCACTAACTATTGTAAATGTCAAGTAGTTTTGTAAAATGTCATTAACTATTGTCAATCTACATAAAGTGGTTTCAAAGTCAAACGAAACCCCAACCAAACCCCAACAACGCCCACCCCCACGGCGCCCAGTGATATGCATCCCTTTAAGGTAGACAGCGGAAACAAGAAAACACCGTCACAGAGAAGGAGTATATCACCGCAAAGCCGAAGCCAGGCGTCTCTCTGCTCCAAAGCCCAGCAAAAACAGCCTCCCAAACACAGACATCCAAAACGCCCCCGCCCTTCGCGGTCTCAGCAAAGAAGATGGCTCACCCGTCTGCCCTTTGCGGTCCCCCAGCAAACAGTGAAACCCAAATCCACAACCTTCATCCTTCCCGCCTCCCCAACAAAAAAACTTTAAGCAATTTCCATTTTACGCCGAGAGCTTGTTATAATAGGGGTAGGATCACCCTGAAAATTCAGAGTAAAAATAGACGACAGACGGAGGAACGGATGTTTGGAACTCCTTGGCAAAAAGAACTGCTGCATCGCCTGAGCGCGATACAACCCGTATATGTAGTAGGCGGCGCGGTGCGGGACGCCTTGCTGGGTCTGCCCGCGAAAGATTTGGACGTCGTAATCGGCGCTCTGACGGCGGAACAAATCCATCACATCCTCAAAGAATGGGGCTACGCGCCGCATCTCCTCGGCAAGCGCTACCAAACCGTCAGCCTGTTTCATGAAGGCGAGCGGCTGGATATCGCTCCTATGGGCGAGACGGATTTGATCCTGGACGCGCGGCGGCGTGACTTCACCATCAACGCGATCTTCTATGAGTGCGCTACAGGGACGTGGTTCGATCCGCTGGCGGGCAGAAAAGATCTGCTGGAGCGGCGGCTTAAAGCGGCGCACCCCGCCAGTTGCTTCCGCCAGGACCCGCTCAGGATTCTTCGGCTGATCAGAATAGCGGCGCAATACGATTTAACGATCGAAGAGGAAACCTGGAAAGAAGCCGCCGCGAGCTTACCCCTGCTGAAGCCTGTGGCCGCGGAACGGGTGAGCGCCGAATTGGTCAAACTTCTGTGTTTAGCCAAAGCCGAACAAGGCTTGCGCGATCTGGGTGAGCTCGGCTATTGGCGGCTGTATCTGCCTGAGTTAGCCCGTTTGCAAGGGTTGGAGCAGAATCAATACCATAGCCTGGACGCCTGGGAACATACCTTAAAGGTGGTAAGCAATATCCCGCCGCGCCCCCACTTGCGCCTCGCGGCCTTATTTCACGATGTGGGAAAATGGGGTACGGCGGGGAGAACCTGCTATCTGCGCGGGGAGCTGCAAGCGCAGAAAAACGGTTTTAAAATAGGCGCTTTTCAAGTCAAGGGGAAAAATGTAGCGTGTTGTCAAGGGCAGTGGGTGGAAATTTACGGCGTTTGCCTGGACCAATTTCCGGAAATCATTCACAGCAAACGCTGTAAACGTTCCTTGGAGAAGGAGGAGGGCTTTACCTGGGAAGCGGAGGGAAAACGTCATTTTCTGCGTCACGAGATCGAAAGCGCCGTCCTCACGCGGAACATCTTCAAACGGTTTCGTTTTGGGATGTTTTTGGACTTCCCCGGACAGCGGGGAGAACGGGAACTCATCTCTCTGGTTAAAAATCATATGAACGGAACCTTCGTCTTCATGGATCAAATCAAAGGGGAGCGGCTGAACCAGCTGGCGGCAAAAATCCGGCGCTTTGTCTGGAAGTACGCCTGGACGGGCAGAAGTTTTGAGCCGCGACGGGTGGAGGACTTCTTACAACTGTGGCAGGCCGATTTTCTGGGGGGTAAACAGCACACGGAGCAATATGGGGAAAATTTACAGATGATTCAGAGCCAGATTCGGGAGAGCTGCGCGCAGCTTGGACACCGCTACGATCAGATGGATTGGTCGCTGCTTAAAGAATTCTCTGCAAAGAAACAGCTGAACGGCAAGCAGTACGGACAATTTAAATACCAGGTGAGGGAACGGCTGATGCTACATAGCGATGCGGAGAACATCACCCTGAACTACCTCGAAAGCGAATACCGGCTATGGCAGTCAAAAGCGGCAAAAAACGCCTATGAATGAGTTAACGCCGGAGGAGGGGCGGGAATGGCAGGCCAAGATCCGGCAGTGGGCGGCGGCGTTGGGTTTTATTCGCTGCGGATTCACTTCGGCTCAGCGGGATCCGGCGGTAGAAGACTTTTTGGCGCGGCGACAAGAGCGCGGCTATATCACGCCCTTTGAAGAAACGCGCTTGGAGGTAAGAACCGATCCGAAAAAGACGTGGTCGCACAGCCGCAGCGTGTTCGTGCTGGCCTATCCGCTGCCGCTAAGCGCGCCGCCGCGCGCCGGGGAGGGGGTTTTGGCGCGTTCCGCCGTCGGGAAGGACTATCATGTGCTGATCGAAGAAAAGTTCCGGGCGCTGAACGAGCGGCTGTCGGAGGAAGGTTGGCCCTCCCGGCAGCCCTTCTGGCAAATCGATACGGGCCCCTTAAATGAGCGCGCTCTCGCCGTTAAAGCGGGGGTGGGCTGGATTGGAAAGAATCAACAGCTCATCGTGCCGGGATATGGCTCCTTCTGCAATTTAGCGCTGCTGTTATTCGATCAGGATTTTCCGTCGGATGCGCCATTAGAAGATCATTGCGGAGATTGCGCCGCCTGCGTCGGGGCCTGTCCGGCCCGCTTGTTAGGGGAAGAATTCTTCAACTCCAGAAAATGCCTTTCCTATCTGACCCAAAGCAAGGAAGTCTTAACGGACGAAGAACGGGAACGCATGGGCGGGAGAATTTTTGGCTGTGATACCTGTCAGGAGGCTTGTCCGCATAATCAATGGCGTCTTTTGGCTGAACCGCAAGCGGCGGCGTACCGGCGGGGGATCGCCTTAGACAGCTTGATCCATTTGAGCAAAAGCGAGTTTCGGGAGAGGTTTGCCGGGACCGCCGCCGGTTGGCGCGGTAAGGGAATTCTGCAACGCAACGCCGCCATCGGCCTCCTGAATTTACAGAAGAAGGAGCCGGATGAAGACTGAGTAAGTCTTTCCATCCGGCTCCTTTGTTTCCTGGACGGCGCAAACGCCGTCTAGGCTAAGCGGCGGCGGACAAAACGCCCGATTCGGGTCAGAGCTTCCTCCAACTGTTCGAGGGAACAAGCGTAGGAACAGCGGATATGCCCCTCCCCGGAAGGCCCGAAGGCCGTCCCGGCCACGGCGGCTACGTTTTCTTCCTCCAACAGGGTATTGACAAATTCTTCAGAGGAAAGACCGGTTCTTTGAATGCCGGGGAAAACATAAAAAGCGCCTAAAGGCTCAAAACAATCCAGTCCCATTTGGCGAAAGCCGTCCACCATGAAGCGGCGGCGGCGGTCATAGGCGGCGATCATCTCCCGTTTGGCGTTCTCCGCGGAACGGAGGGCTTCCAGAGCCGCCATTTGCGACATTTTAGAAGCGCACATGATGATATATTGATGGATTTTTAACATCCCTTGCAGAATATCCGCGTGTCCGGCGACATAGCCAACCCGCCAGCCCGTCATCGCGTAGGATTTGGAAAAACTGCTCACATGGAGCGTCCGGGACCGCATTCCCGGCAAAGAAGCGAAAGCGGTGTGCGGCTCGGCGGCGTAGGTCAGATCCGCGTAAACTTCATCGGCCAAGACCAGTAGATCATGCGCTTCAACAAATTCCGCAATCCGTAAGAGATCTTCCCGCCGCATGATGGCGCCCGTCGGATTGTTGGGATAACTCAAAACGAGGAGCTTGGCGTTGGGGGTATACACTTTTTCGAGGTCTTCCACGGTTAAGCGGAATTCATTGGCCGCTGAGGTAGAGACATAACGGGCTTCCGCTCCGGCTAACAAAGCGCAGGGAACGTAAGAAACATAGGAAGGCTCGGGGATCAATACGGCGTCCCCAGGCCCGGTGAGCGCTCTCATGGCGAGATCCACCGCTTCACTGGCGCCGACCGTGATCAGCAGCTCGCCTTCGGGACGATAGCGAACGCCCATATGGGCGGACAGATAGTTGGAGAGCTCTTGCCTCAGTTCGAGCAGCCCGGCGTTGCTGGTGTACATGGTCTGTCCTTGCTCCAGGGAGAAAATAGCGCTTTCCCGAATGGTCCAGGGAGTGACAAAGTCAGGCTCGCCGACGCCCAAAGAAATAATATTCTTCTTGGTGGATACGAGATCGAAAAACTTGCGGATCCCTGACGGCTGCAAGGCGGCGACCGTGGGAGTTAAGTAACGCTTCATGGTGAGACCACCAGCCGTTGCGGAATCTCGTCTTCGCCGATGAACTCGACGCCATCTTGTTTATAGCGTCTGAGGACAAAATGGGTGGCGGTACTCTGTACGTGCTCCAGGGGCGCCAGTTTTTCAGCGACAAACAAAGCGACCTCCTGCATACTTCTGCCTTCGATCAGGAGCGCTAAATCATAGCCGCCGGATATCAAAAGAACGTTTTTTACTTCCGGAAATTTCTGAATCCGTTTGGCGATTTTATCGAAGCCAACCCCGCGCTGCGGTAAAACCCGCACTTCAATCAAGGCCGACACCGTTTCTTCGCCGGTCTTTTCCCAATTGATTAAAGGACGAAACTGAACGATCACTTTATCGGCTTCCCATTGGCGGATTTTTTCTTGGATATAGTCGGCGCTTAAACCGGTTTGGATCGCTAAGTCCTGCGGCGAAAGGCGGCAGTCCTGTTCGATCAAACGCAGTAATTGACGATCATGCTCTAACAAGCTCTGTCCCCTCCTGTCATTTGGATTTCATTTTTGTTTCGTTGAGCAAGCCGCCGGCCAGAATAATGGATGCTTGTCTCGCGGTCAAATCATGCTGAACCAGAATAGTTTGCGAGGAATCTCCCAGCGTAACAGCGAAAGGTTGATCCGCCTGAATCGCGCTGTGAAGGTCTTGAAAATGAAGCTGCTCTCCTTCGTTGAGACGCTCCAAATCTTCCGGATGGAGGAAGGTGAGCGGCAGAATGCCGAAATTGATCAGATTGGCGCGGTGAATTCTGGCGAAGCTCTGGGTGAGAACGACCCGTACCCCTAAATACATGGGGGCCAGTGCCGCGTGTTCCCGGCTGGAGCCCTGGCCGTAGTTCTGACCGGCCACGATCAGGCTCTGACCGGCTGCGCGGGCTTTAGCGGCGAAATTCGGCTCGGTTTTATGGAATACATATTCGGAAATGGCCGGGATGTTGGAGCGCAGCGGCAGAATTTTCGCTCCCGCCGGCATGATATCGTCGGTCGTGACGTTATCGCCTAATTTCAATAAGACGGGCAAAGCGATCTCTTCCGGCAAAGCGGGCGCAATGGGCAAAGGCTGAATATTGGGGCCGCGAAGGATAGGCGTATCCGCATTTCCCGGCGGCAGAATCATCGAGTCATCCGTCCGGAAAGATTTCGGCATATTGACCTGCGGATAGGCGCCCAAGGAGCGAGGATCCGTTAAATAGCCGGTGAGCGCGCAGGCGGCGGCAACTTCCGGGCTGGCTAGATAGGATTTGGCGTCAGCCGTACCGCTGCGTCCTTTAAAGTTGCGGTTAAAGGTTCTGACGGTAATGGCTCCGGAGGAGGGGGATTGTCCCATGCCGATACAGGGACCGCACGTCGTTTCCAGCAGTCGGGCGCCGGCGTCGAGCAGGGTAGTCAGCGCGCCGTTGACGGCCAGCATGGTAAGAACCTGACGTGAACCGGGTGAAATCACCAGGCTGACGGCAGGATGGACTTTGCGTCCTTTGAGGATTTCCGCTACGCGCATCAAATCCATATAGGAAGAATTGGTGCAGCTGCCAATAGCGACTTGCTGAACCTCGATTTCAGGAAGCTCCTGGATCGAAGCCACGAGATCCGGACTGTGCGGCTGAGCGACTAAAGGAACCAGCGCCGACAAATCAATATCCAGCGTTTCGTCATAATCGGCGTCCTCGTCGGCGGCGAGGGCCACCCAATCTTTCGCCCGGCCTTGGGCTTGGAGAAAGGCGAGGGTCTGTTCATCGCTGGGAAAGATTGAAGAAGTCGCGCCTAATTCTGCGCCCATATTGGTGATGGTGGCTCGCTCCGGAACCGTCAGGGTACGGACGCCGGGGCCGGTATATTCGATGATTTTGCCGACGCCGCCTTTCACCGTGAGACGGCGCAGAACCTCCAGGATGATATCTTTAGCGGCGACCCAATCAGGAAGCGCTCCGGTCAGACGGACTTGTAAAACGCGCGGCTGCGGCAAGTAAAAGGCGCCGCCGCCCATCGCTACGGCCACGTCCAGGCCGCCGGCGCCGATGGCCAGCATACCGATCCCGCCGCCGGTAGGGGTGTGGCTGTCAGAGCCGATCAAGGTTTTGCCGGGTTTGCCGAAGCGTTCTAAATGCACCTGATGGCAGATACCGTTGCCCGGACGTGAAAAGTATAGGCCAAACCGTGCGGCCGCGCTTTGCAAAAAGGCGTGATCGTCAGCGTTTTCAAAACCGGTTTGCAGGGTGTTGTGGTCGATGTAGCTTACGGAACATTCCGTTTTGACGCGCGGTAGACCGAGGGCTTCAAATTGAAGATACGCCATGGTTCCGGTCGCGTCCTGGGTTAAACTTTGATCAATCCGGATGCCGATTTCCTGTCCGGATGTGAGAGTGCCATCGATCAGATGACTGACTATGATTTTTTTGGTTAGATTTTGCCCCATGTTTATCCCTCCTAACAGCTTATTTTACTTTATCAGAAATGGAGAGATACATCCAGTATTTTTTCCGCGGGATGGCGATTTTTATTTGACCTTTTTATTTGCGGGGGTTTTAGGTAGCGATAGATCGTGCGGGGTTGTTTGCTTTTGCCGGGGGTGAGGGCGTTTTCTCTTTTGCTGGGGTCAGCGGCTTATCAGTTTGCTTACTTCGCACCGACGACGCCGTATGCCCTGGTTTGCTTCCTTGTTTTCACACGCGCGCTTGACAAACGGCAAAAAAGACAGCCCGAACGCTGTCTTTCTCTTGAATATTTTGGTATACTGTCTTTGGAGCTGTCGTTTGGCGGGTTGGTCACTTCCTGAAAAGGGGGTGATGCATATGGTAACGTGGGCCGACCTTATTAGATTTGGACTCCTTATCGTAGCTATTATAACCCTTGTAAAGCAAGGGTAGATAATACAGCACCGTCATTATGTGACGGTGCTGTGCCGTCAATTTCGGACCAGCCGCCGTAACAAAAGCGGCAGTTCCTCTTACATATAATATAACAGACGGAGATTATTTATGCAAGATCGTTTTGCTCGTTTTAGATCGCCTGAATCGCGGAAGCGTCTTTTGGGTGCAAAGCGCCGGTCTGGTGAATAAGCCGCACCGGCAAAATCTCAACCAAACACGGCGTAGTCGCCTATAACAACGACAGGTCGAGATTTGGATCCATCACACTTGCTGAGGAGACCGCGAAGGGCGGACGGTTCCGCTTTTCGTCCCGCTACGCCTTCCTGGCGCAAAGGGACGCGCTCGGCGTCCATGCCTCGCTTTTCGCGGAACCGTCCGCCCTTCGCTTGGCTTTGGGGGTCTGGGGCGGGGCGGGAACGGGGGTGGCGGGGGGCGTTTGAATATCTGTGTTTGGGAGTCTGTTTTTGCTGGGCTTTTGAGAAAAGACGTCCGCCTTCGGCTTCGCGATTCATGTGCGAAACTGGGGGCGGGCGTTGTGAGTTTGGGTTCGGGTTTCGCTGTTTTCTGATCTGATGAGGCTGTAACTAATCACATTAGTTTATAACTAATCATGTTAGTTTATAACTAATTGCATTAGTTTACGACTTGCCGGATCAGTTCGGGTTGGTTATCGTGTTCTTGATTGTTAGCATTGTTGTCAGCGTTGTCGTTCGACCAGCAAAGCTGAGGCTTGTTCGCTTATTTCTTCGCGCTTACTTCTTCTCGCTACTTCCTCTTTTCGCTTATTTCGCGCCGCCGAGGGCATAGGCTTTGGTGTCGGGGGTGATGTCGCCGAAGTCTGTGCCGGTGGGGTCGTTGTTGGGGGTGAGGACGATGGCGCTGCGGGTTTTAGCGGCGAGGACGGAGCCGGTGAGGGCGTCTACGAGGGTGTTGCCGTCCGCGGTGTAGATGGTTTCATTGTTGAAGTCTAGGGCTTGGCGCAGGGTCAGGTTGGTGGCGTAGCGGTCGGCACCGTAGATACGGGTGTAGCCGGGGATGTCTTGTACGAGGGTGGGGCCGCCGAGGATATAGTTGGTTCCGCTAACATTGCCGCTGCCGTATGACGGCGGGTTAGCGCTGCCGTCGGGGTTGGCGATCTGGATGGCGTAAGCGTTGGCGGCGGCCCAGGAAGCGATGGATACGGCGTCGGCGATGGCGAAGCGGTCAGCGCCGCGCAGGGTTCCGATTTCTACGTTGGGTAAGGTGGTGCGGAGTTGGTCGATGAGGCTGTCGTTGAGCGCGCCGACTGCAATGATTTTAGTTGCGCCTAAGCGTTGGATTTCCGCTAGTACTGCGGAGTCGATGGCATCTTACTAAATCTAATTAGGTTGTTACTTACTGGATCAGATAAGCAAGCAATTTCATTCGTGTGACTTTTTCGGGTGCGAAAGTCGAGCTAATAATTATGGTTGACGAAAAGAAATCGGGTTAGCAATGTTACGCGTATCCAAGTGTTGCGTGAGACCCGTTGCGTTTGGGCTATCACTAGTGTAGATTTCATAAGACAGACCAATTGTTATGGCATACGCACGTATTTGCGCCCGCGATACACCGCTGATTGATATGTCGGCGGCTTGGCCCTTCACGTGATAGCTCCCTGTTGCTGCCCCTGGTACAGTCTTATTATATGCGTCCGTACGATATCCGCTAACAATTGTGACTGCTTTGCCAAAATGGTCACGAATGGCCTGAAGTCTTTCCACTAAAGCTAAGTCAACTTTCACTGTGTCCGAACCATCTTTGCAAGCAAATTCCTTGACCTGAAAATTTTTGCTAACATACACATTTCCCTGAGTGTTTTTGCTGTATATGACAACATTTGGGGAATTGTACTTGAAATTAGACTTCGGACTCACCTCAGACACAAGTTTGGTGAGTGTGTTTTTCCCCGCCAGACCGTCGTGTGCCAACCCTCTGGATAGTTGATAATTTATCACCGCGGTTTTCGTTTTCGTTCCCCATAATCCATCAATAGTTCCCGGATCGAAACTGAGCGCTTTAAGTGATTGCTGGAGCCATGTGACATATCCGCCGCTTTTGCAATTACTGCCGATTGTAACAGAGCCGTCTGTTGGCGGTTGTACGGCTGCCGCTGCCGCATAGGCAGTAACTGAAATCCACGGTGACAACACTTGGTTTGTTGCTGGAAGTGCTCCTGTTGCGCCGATGAATAGTACAACGGCGATACTGGCTGCGATCATCTTGGAATGAAATTTATTCAATACACTCACTATGATTTCCTCCCTTCACCTATTGAAAGTGAATATACATTGCCGGAATTACTGTTACAGCTCGCCCTGTTAATAGTTTAACCCTCTTTTTTCAATCAACCGCTCAACTTTCGCACCCGAAAAAGTCACACGAATGAAGACTGTGAGCGAGTTTGAGAATGGTCTTTCTAAATTTTTTATTGCAAGCCTCCTCACAAAAACAGGCGGGCGCAGACCAGCCGCCCGCCTGCCCAATGTTCGGGAGGCCACATAAAAAGCGCGCAGGAAGATGGACGTTTGTCCAATACCTACGCGCTGTTATTCACATACATATATCCGCGTTGATGACGCAAAAAACTGT
>JAITOS010000117.1 GCA_031289815.1 Peptococcaceae bacterium
AAGCTCCTCCTGTATGTAATCGAGGTTACACACGACGACCTCATTGGTTACTATGTTCGAGCAATAAAGCATTTTCAGTTTAGCCTAACGCAGCGGCATCTGTCAAGTGGATCGATAGCGAAATTATCACCTGGTGATAATTTTGACCGTCATCCACGGAACCACTGCCGTGATCGCGACCATCGCCTTTTAGCACCTGGTGATAAAACCTTCCTTGGCTGAAAAATAGGCTGGGTATAGGGGCGCCTTCAGTCTGTGGACACGATGGATAAATTTGCCTTTGACAAACAGAATAAAGGCAGGTATAATGCCTATGGTTAGCTATACAATACATACCTATTTAGTGGGTTAACAAAAAGCTGAAGGAAAGGGCCGCGACTAAAAATTCATCGATCGGTCCGGGCTGAACGGCAGCGAAAGCGCTGTTTTTCCAATTTTAGGTACAGGATCATATCCGGAAAGGAAAAGAAAATGACTATGAAGCTCCATTCAAACGTAGAAGCCCCGTCACGTGAAGAACGCCTTGGTTCCATTACGGGGTACGTCGGCACGATCAAAGACCTGAACGAACAGGTACAGGGCGGTACGCTGAAAAACAGAGGCCGCTGTTTCTCTCAGGCGACCACTTGCAGCAACATGTGCGCGGTGGGTTCCGTCACGGAAGTCCGCGACGCCGTCGTCATTTATCATTCGCCGGTGGGCTGTATGTCCGGCGCGGCGCAGTCGCTCTGGCTCGTGAAAAAGGTGAACGAGCGGCGGGGAACGAAGACCCACGCGCGGCTGCTCGGCACGGATCTCGTGGAGACGGACACCATCTTCGGCGCGGAGGCCGAACTGAAAACGGCTATTCTGGAAGCGTACCGGCGGTATCAGCCCAATGCCGTCTTTATCGCGGCGTCCTGCGTTTCCGGCATTATCGGCGAGGATTTGGAAGCGGTGGCGGCGGAGACGACGGCGGAATTGTCCATCCCGGTGATCCCCGTGCATTGCGAGGGTTTTAAATCCGGGGTCTGGGCTTCGGGTTTTGACGCGGCGGATCACGCGATATTGACTTATCTGGTGAAGCCGCCCCGTGAGAAGCGGAATGTGGTAAACTTTAAAAATTTCCGTGAGAGCGCCCGGACGGATATTGTCGATCTGTTCCGGCAGATTGGGGTGGACGACGTGCAATTCCTCTACTCCACCATCACGACCGAGGATATTGCCCATTTGTCCGAAGCGCGCGCTACGGTCTGTATCTGTAGTACGCTCGGAACCTACATCGGCAACGGACTGCAAGACCTCTATGGCGTGCCTTATATTCAAACGCTGAATCCGGTAGGCATCATCGGCTTCGAGGCGTGGCTGCGCGAGATCGGCAGGGTGATCGGCGAGGAAGAAAAAGTCGAAGCCTATCTTGCCCGCGAACGCGCGGAGTGGCTGCCAAAGATCGAAGAGGCGAAAAAGAAACTCAAGGGCTTGCGCGTGGTCGTGGGTATGGGGGCCAGCTTCGCTTTCCAAACCTCGCGCCTCGTACAGGAGCTGGGCATGGAAGTGGCTTTTACGATGGCGTGGCACCTGGATCCCGAATATGACAACGGCGAACGCTCCCAACACCTGAAGCATCTGGCGGCCTCGACCCTTAAAGATTTTGAGGTCAGTGTGGCGGATCAGCAAAACTACGAATTGTATACCGTTCTCAATAAATACAAACCGGATCTCTATCTGGGGCGGCATCCCGGCAACGTCATCTGGGCCATCAAGCAGGGGATCCCTTCCCTGTTCATGGTCGAAGAATACGCGACGTTCGGCTATAAGCGGTACTACCGGTTCATACACGCGCTGCTGGATTTGCTTTCCAACCGGAGCTTTGCCGACAAGATCGCTTCCAAAATCACCCTGCCTTATTCTGACTGGTGGTACAATCAGGAGTATTCATCCATGTATGCGGAGGTAGCGGAGTAAATGGCAAAACTAACGGATCAGGCAACCTATAAATGCGGGCTGGCCGCGATACAGTCCGCCCAGTCCATTGAGGGCGTGCTGCCGATCCTGCACGCAGGCCCTGGTTGTTCCGGCAAGCTGGCCGGTTTCGATTTTGGCACGTCAGGGCATTTTTCTTCCAGCATCTTTCCCTGCTCCAACCTGCTGGAGGCTGAGATCGTATTCGGAGGGGAGCAAAGGCTGCGCGACACCATTGAAAACGCGCTCAAGATCATCGACGCGGATCTGTACGCGGTGTTTACGAGTTGTGCGTCGGAGATCATCGGCGACGATTCCGAGGAAATCGCCAACGAGTTCCGTAAAGCCGGCAAACCCGTGATTCACGTCTCAACGGCGGGCTTCAAGGGGAACAATTACCTGGGGCACGAATGGCTGCTGGCGTCGATTTTCGACCAGTATTTGCCCGCCGCCAAGCCGCACACGATAGAAAAGGGTTTGGTGAATGTTTTCGCGAGTCTGCCGCTGCACGATCCCTTTTGGGCCGGCAACTACGACGCGCTAGAAGGACTGCTGGCGGAAATCGGGCTGAAGGCGAACATCATCTTCGGCTATGGCCGCGGACTGAAGAACGTTGACCGGATACCGAAAGCGGAATTCAATCTGGTGGTCAACCCCTGGCTGGGGCTCGACAGTGTCCGGCTGCTGGAGGAAAAATACGGCGCGCCGTGGTTTCACTGGCCGAGCCTGCCCATCGGGCCGGATGAAACCGGCAGGTTTCTACAGGCGCTCACGGCGTTCGCGGGACTGGATAAAGGCAAAACCCAGAACCTCATTGATGCGAAGGAAAAGAAGTACTATTACTATATTGAGCGATTTGCCAATACTTTTCTGGAGACGCGGATCATGTCCAAGCGCTTTTCGGTCGTTTCCGATTCGCAGAACGCGCTGGCTTATACGCGTTTTCTCGTAAACGATCTGGGGGTCAACCCGTTGACCCAATATGCGACGGAAAACGTTCCCGAGCATCACCGGGACGCGGTTCGGGGCTACTTTAAAGATCTTAACTACGGCCTTGAGGCGGAGGTTTCTTTTGAAACAGACGGCTATCTTATACATGAGGAGATCAAAAAAGCCGATTATCTGGGGTACCCGCTCATCATTGGGAGTACCTGGGAAAAAGAACTGGAGGAGGAGCTGGGCGCGCACTACCTCGTCGCTTCCTGGCCCGTGACCGAACGGCTCATCATCAACGGCTCCTATGTGGGATACGATGGGGCGCTGCGCTTCATTGAGGACATCTATTCAGTGGTTCTGCGGAGATTTTTGTAAAGGAGAATGGCGATGGAAAGAATAGCGGTGGCCAGCACGGACGGGCGTCGGATAGATGCGCATTTCGGGCAGGCAAAACAGTTTTTTATCTATCTGATCGGAGACGACGGCAGTATTACAGAGGAGGGCGCGCGCACGGTCGAGGCGTCCATCGGGATTTCGGAGGGTGAACGGCTCAGCGCCAAGGCGGAGCTGCTGGCGGATGTGGACTATGTTCTGAGCGTCAGAATCGGTCCCGCGGCGGTCGCCGAGCTGGAAAAGCGCGGAACGAAAGCCTACGCCTACAGTGGCGAGACGGAGAAAGTGCTGGCGCGCTATGTGAAACGGCGCGGCATCATCAAAAATCTGGCGAAGACGGAGGCCGCTTATTTGGAATCATGCAGCGGCAGCGGCGGCGGTTGCGGCGATAAGGGCGGCTGTTCCGGCTGCGGCGGCTAAATCTGTGAATCACAATTTTTTCAAATAAGGCATTAGGACGAAGGAGAATGAATATCACGATGAAAAGAAAATATAGCATGTCCAGAATCACTGTGACACTGCTGGCAGGGGTTTTGCTTCTGCTCTGTACCGCCTGCGGATCCGGCGGCGAAAAGACCGGAAATTCCGGCACGGATGGCGACGAAGTCTTCACCCTCCGCGTTATCACGCAGTCCATCTTCAACGAAGTCATCGTCGCGGACGAGCTGGGTTTTTTTGAAGACGAGGGGATCTCGATCGAGTATATCGGCGCGGTGCCGCAGGGCGTCACGGAGTTCCAACTGCTGGAGCAGGGCGAGATCGACGCCTTTGTCTCCGTACATCCGCCGCAAGTGGGACAGGCCCGCGTGGCCGGCGTCAAGGCGGTTTCGGTAGCGCCCGGCAGCATTGATACCCGCGAGTACCCGCATATCCATTACCTGGTGCAGGATGACAGCGATATCGAAACGCTGGATGATCTGATCGGCAAGAAAATCGGCGTAACCGGCCTGTCAGCCTGCACCAATGGCTTTGTGGATTTTTATCTGGGCAATAAATTTCCCGGCTATTCACCGGATCAAGTCGAATACGCCCATCTGGGAAACACCGCCAACGTGGTAGAGCAAGCGCTTTTGCAGGGATTAATCGACGTTTCCACTTCACATAATCCGGCGGCGGGAGTGGCGCTGGCGGCGGGCGGCGTACATGAGATCGCCAGCAGCTCGGATATTCTTCAGCAGGAAAATTTCTCGCTGGCGGCCAGAGGCTTTAGCGAGTCTTTTATCGCGGCGCATCCTGAGGTGGTGCAGGGATTTGTCAACGCTATGTACCGCTCCCGGCTGTGGATCAACAACCATCTGGAAGACGCTATCCAGCTCAATGCCGACGTTCTGGGCGTACCGTCGGGAAATGTCAGCCCTGCGATCTTCGAACAGGCAAAGAATAACGTGCCGGCAGATATCGCCAGATGGGTGGAGATTGCTGAATCCATCGGCAATTGGGAACACGGCGACGTCAAGGCGGAGGATATTTATACCCTCGACTTTGTACCGGCGGACGCGCCCGCTTCGGACGCGGATATAAAGTGGGAAGGCAGATAGAGAGGCGCTGCGGAATTCGGAGCGCCGCCTGAGATCCGATGTGGGCGGCATCACGCGGAAGCCTGAGAGTATTATGAGGTAGCCGCCCCAAAGGTGACACAGATACTTACACTAAGATCACCAAAAGATTACCATATGGATAAATATACCTTTGACAACTGGCATAAAGTCAGGTATAATTTCTTTAGGCATAAACATATAATGCATATGTATTTAGTATGTTATAAAGTGCTAACAGAAAGAATGAGGAGGGCGCTGAACATGAAAATCACAGGCAGTACACGATGTTGTTGCGGCTATGACCGGATCCAAG
>JAITOS010000124.1 GCA_031289815.1 Peptococcaceae bacterium
GGCTTCGTCACGCGGGAAATGGACAAGAGCGACCGCCGCAAGATTCTGGTGCGGATCACCGACGCCGGCCGCGAAAAAGCGGAACTGGATAGAAGCGAAATATCGGCGCGCCTTGAAAAGGTATTCCGGCAGCTGGGCGGTCAGAATACCGCGGAATTCATCCGGCTGACGGAGCGCTTTTTGCAGCTATCACCGAAGTTTAATCACGAGTGACAGCGCGACCAACGTTAAAAGAGACTCGCCCTCATCAACCGCGCCCAGAATTTTCGCGCAAAACAAACCGCAAGGAGGTAAGGAATAGTGCCATCTGACAAATTTCAAACAGTTTTAGCTGTCGGAGAAACCGTCGCGGTTGAGTTCAAGCGCGGCGGCGGCAATGCTGTGAGCGCGGACACTTACGAAACCGTCTGCTCATTTCTGAATCGTTTCGGCGGCGACATCTATCTTGGCGTTGAGGACGACGGCAAAGTTATCGGTCTTGCCAAAAATGCCGCGCCGAGCATGATAAAAAATTTCATCAATATCATTAGTAATCCCGAATACTTGCATCCGACCGTTTACCTTGCGCCGGAAATATTTGAATACGGTGGCAAAACACTGATTCACGTTCACGTCCCGCCATCCTCTGAGGTTCACAGTTGCAAAAAAGTGATTTACGACCGCGTGGATGATGCTGACGTGAAAGTCACCGCGACCGGCCAAATTGCGCAAATGTATATCCGCAAGCAGAACATTTTTACCGAACGGAAAGTCTACAAATACGTCACCGACACGGATTTACGACTTGACCTTTTACCGAAGATTCGTCAGATTGCGATGAATCTGCAAAAAGACCACCTATGGAAAACGATGTCCGACATTGAACTTTTACGTAGCGCGAAGCTGATTACCCGTGACGCTGATTCCGGCGTTATCGGTTACAACCTTGCGGCGGTAATGCTGCTTGGGCGCGATGATGTTATCAAGGACATTACCCCGACATACCGCACGGACGCGCTGCTCCGAAAGGTAAATCTCGACCGCTATGACGATAGGCTTATTGTTGAAACGAACCTGATTGAAAGCTACGATTTGCTAATGGGCTTTGCCGAAAAGCACTTGTGGGATAAATTCTATCTTGAAGGCGATAAGCGAATCTCGCTCCGTAGTCAAATCGCTCGTGAAATGCTCGTCAATACGCTCATGCACCGCGAATTCACGAGTAATTTCATAGCGAAATTCGTGATAGAGCGCGACAGAATGTACACCGAAAACGCAAACCGCGCTGCGTCTGACGACTCAATTACGCCGGTCAATCTTCAACCGAACCCGAAGAACCCTATCATCGCGGCGTTTTTCCGCAATATCGGTTATGCCGACGACCTCGGTTCCGGAGTTCGCAATCTGTACCGCTATGTCAAGCGGTACTCCGGCAAAGACCCCGAACTGCTTGACGGCGATGTATTCCGCACCGTGGTTCCGCTTGACGACGAATATTCGTTCGACGTGGACGAGATTAAAGCGCAAATTAAAGGGCAACCAAAGGGCAATATTCGCACCATAAATTGCACTTTAACCGAAGTTGCCGTGTTAGAGTATATCAGTGCAAATCCAACCGCAACCCAAGCAGTCATCTCCGAAGCCATCGGGCGCTCGTTAAGGAGCGTTAAGAATGATATTGCTTCGCTAAAAGGAAAAGGCTTGCTTGTGCGCGAAGGCGCAAAACGAAACGGCAAGTGGGTTGTAAAATACAGTTAATGTGATTGCCTGGACATGTGCGTCAACATCTCCAGCCCTCCAGCCTGTTCCCAGCTCACTTCACGAAATCTTCAATGTTAAACACCGGATCCACGTCGATGCCCAGCGCTTGCAGCATCTCCGTTCCGCCTTCCTTCCGATCCACTAAGGCGATTACCTTGACCACCTTACAGCCAAGCTCCTCGACCTGCTCCACGGCTTTTTTGATGGAGCCGCCGGTCGTGATCACATCGTCGATAATCGCCACGCGATCACCCGCGTTCAAGGCGGGACCTTCAATATAGCGGCATTTTCCGTGCTTCTTCGGCTCCTTGCGGACAATGAAGAGCTTTAAATCCTTCAGCCCCTGCATACCGGCCACCGCGGCGACCGCTCCGGCGATCGGGTCGGCGCCGATCGTCAAACCGCCGACGGCGTTGATATTGGCGCCGCTGAGCTTATCCACGATGAGCTTGCCGAACAGGTAGGCCCCCACCGGTGAAAGCGTCACCTGTTTGCCGTCGAAGTAATACGTGCTTTCCTTTCCCGACGTCAGGATAAAATTGCCGAACTCGAAGGCTTTTTCCTTCACCAGCTGGTGCAACTGCTGCCATTCCCCGCTGTGATCCGTTCTTTTTTCCGTCTGGCTTGCCAAAGTACTTCCTCCCCTTTTGACTTCATGGCGACGCAAACGCCGCCACAAATAGTGTATGAAAAGTGTTTTCACGCTTGATTGCTTCCTCTTGATCCCCGGGTCGGCATGATCCCGCTGACCCGGTTCGCTGGCCCGATTCAGTCAGCGTTTTTTCCGTTTTTCTTCATAAAATACTTATACATCACCTCGACCAGTTTTTCAAATTCAATCGGCTTGGCGAGATATGAGCTCATTCCCGCCGCCACACCCCGGTCAATATCCTCTTTAAAGGCGTTAGCCGTAAGCGCGATGATCGGAACCTCTTTGGCGTCCCGACGTTCCAGGGCGCGGATGGCGAGCGTCGCTTCATAGCCGTCCATCCGCGGCATCTGCACGTCCATCAGCACGACGTCATAGGTCCCTTCCGGCGAGTTTTTAAACATCTCCACAGCGACGTCCCCATCCTCCGCCTCATCAATTTTGATGCCCGTCGTTTCCAGCAGCGACATCACGATGATACGGTTGATCTCCACATCGTCCACCAGCAACGCGGCTTTCCCGGCGAATTTACCGGCGACGTCGGTTATGGCGATTTCATCCGGCAAATTCGCTTCCGTCTCCGCCAGCCAGATAGCGAAACGGAAGGCGCTTCCTTCGCCAACGGCGCTTTCCAGCGTAATCTCGCCGCCGAACAGCCGCACGATATTCTGACTGATCGCCAGACCGAGTCCCGTGCCGCCATAGCTGCGGGTGACGTCAGCGCCGCCCTGCTCAAACGGTTTGAAAATATCCTCGCGCTTTTCTTCGGCAATGCCAATTCCCGTATCGCGAACGGTAAACTCCAGAAGTGCCGAGCCGTCTCGCCGCTCTTGCCGTTCCACCCGGAATTCAATATGCCCCAGCTCCGGCGTAAACTTGACGGCGTTCCCCAGCAGATTGATCAGAACCTGACGCAGGCGCAGCGGGTCGCACAGAAAGGTCTGCGGCTCAAACTCCTCAATATGGGTGTCAAATACAATCCCTTTTTCGTCGCAGCGCGGCTGGATCATGTCAGCGACCGCCGCCGCCAGCCTGCGGATTTCGACCTTTTCTTCACGCAACTCGATCTTGCCCGCTTCGATCTTGGAAATGTCGAGAATATCGTTTAACAGCCCCAGCAAATGCCGCGACGAGGTTTCGATCTGGTCGATGTTCCCCCGAAGCGCGCCGATATCCGACGGAGCGTTTAAGCCCGCCTCATCCAATTGCCGGTGTACGATATGGGTGCTGCCGATGATCGCGTTCATCGGCGTGCGAATCTCGTGGCTCATACGCGCCAGGAACTTGCTCTTGTGCTCGTTGGCCCGCGTAGCGTCCTCGACGGCCCGCTCCAATTCCTGCTGCCGCTGAACCATCTCCGTCACATTCCTTGTCCGGATGATATAGCCGATCTTTTCGCCGCTGCTGCCGAGAAAATGCGTCGCTTCCCCTTTGATGTACAGGCCTTTGCTCTCGACATAATAACTCGACGCCTCGCGTCCCTCCAGCAAGGCCGTGATCGGGCAGTAAACGGAAGCGAAGGGATAAGCGCTCTCGTCGCTATAGGACTTCCCCACGACGTTCTCCAGAACCAGGGCTTTCAGCTTCAGGCCGTATTCATTCACGTAAATGATCTTCAAGTTGCTGTCGGTAATCACCAGCGGGCTGTTTACGCTGGCGACGATGCTTTCCGCCATATCGTCAAAGGAATCGGCCAGCATCCCGAATTCATCCTTGACCGGCGCGTGGAAGCGGAATTGACGTTCCCCGGAACGGAAGCGGTTGACGCCGTGAATCAGACTCGTAATATTCTTCGTCAGGAAGGAGGCGAGCCAAATGGCGATGAAGACGACAATGCTGATCAGACCCAACGTCACGAGCAACAGGGTAAGCATGGTACGCCACAAATTACCGCCGATCGCCGAGTGGAGCCTTTCTCCCGTCTCGATCGCCGGACGCGTGAAGTCCGTCAGCCCCGCGCCGATCGTCACAAAACCGAACCCGCGCGGCGAATCGCCGTAATGCCCCGTATAATAGGGAATGGTGGCGGCGGTCGTCAGCTTCTGGATACCGCTCCAGCGGATGTAGAAAGAACCGGAACCGCCTTGCTCCGTCAGATCCATCCAGCCCACGCACTGGGGCGCGTTGTTCAGATAGCGCCCGTCCAGGGCGACAAGACCGGCCTTTGTCAGCTCGTCCGCCGGTCTTTTCTCACGCGACTGAGCGTCGAACACGGGAACGTCCCGCAGGAGGTCAATGACCCCTCTCCTGTTTGGATCGGGGCTTTGCGGTTCGTTGATCAGGCTTGCCCAGTGCTGTTGCAGTCCCGCCAGATCGTCACTGCCGGTCTTGGCCAGCAACGCCTCGTAGAGCGAGGTTTCCAGCCACGGGATCTGCGGATTGCCCGTCTCCGGGTCGAAGCCGACGATGGAATTGTGCCGCGGATGACAGATACTGCGGCAGCTATAATCCCAAATAAAGGCGTAATTCCCCTCAAAGGCGCTCGGCAGATCGACGTAGCGTTCGTTCATGGGGGTGATATGATCGACGAATTCCATCACATGGTCGTGGTTCAGCGCCATCGTCACATAGCCGACGATGGCTCCGGCTTCATTCGTGCGCGGAACCGCCCAGCGGATGATCCCCTCGAACCGCTGACCATTCGGGTTCTCTTCGCCGGCGTAGGACTGCGCTTCGGGATCCCAGGAAATATCATAACTCCTGTCCGCCGCCGCTTCCGCGACGTTTGCAGGGGTGTACATACCAATATAATTCGAGCCTACATACGCGCCGATCACATCCGATACGTAGATCTCCCCCGGTTGCAGCTTTTTCAGCTCTTCCCAATAGGTCTCCGCTTTGACATAGGTGTTCAGCCGGTCGGAGATATTCCTCTTTTCCGTGGCAAGCGGATAATTGACCTTCGGAGAATCCTGAGAGACGTACTTCACCAGCTCATTGCCCGCGAGATCGACAAAGGTGATCTCATCGTAGAGCGGCGCGTCCTTGTCGTTAAAATTTACCGGCTTCACAGTATGAAAGGCGTCGTTATCGTCATTTTCCGGATTGCTGGACACCACGTCCGGCGCCAAGGACACCGGGGGATTCACCTCCACCCAGGACGCGCCGTCCGCCGCCAGCGTCCACAGCCCTTCATCGACCAGCTTGCCGGTCTTGCGTTCGGCAAAGTTATGATAATTCTCCTCAGACGGCTCGATACTCGCGAGATAGGCAATGTCGGCGTCACGACTATAAAGAAAAGCGGCGACGCGCTGCGCGGTATCCGTCGTCAGGCGTTCAATATTCTCCACCGCCATACTGTTCAAGGCGCTCGTAGAGTCCTCCACCGCAATCTCGCCGAGAATATCCCCCAGCACGACGAACTGGTACCAGGCGATCGTCATCAATAGGATCAGCGGGATCACCTTGACCGCGAGGAAAATCATAATGAGCTTTGTCCTCATGCCAAAACCCATGCGATTCATGATATTATTCAGCCCAGCGCTGAAAATGTTCTCTTTGCCCGCTTTCGCGCGGGTCTTCGTGCCGTCCATGTCTATCTGCCCCTCTGGAACAACGCCAAGCCGCCGCCCGTTTCCGATATTTTAGCGCTATGTAGTTTTCAAACCCTTAGCCAAAGCCCAAGTTTTACTGAGTTCATTTTATCATCTGAGAGACGCACTTGGCAAGCGGTAGCTTGCCCTGCCGGAACACGATTAGCGAAACAGGGCAACTGGCGCTAAAACTTATGCTTGACGCCGCTTTGTTTCATGTAAAACATAACTGCGTCGGTGTGCCGCTATGACCGTTAAGATCCAGCAATTCACGAGCCGCAATCTTTACCCGCTCAATCAAGGCGTCAAAGGAGTTGCTCTCTAAGACCAAGGGAATACTGTCGCTAATAGCGTACCAGACGTTTGCTTCATCGTCCCATTGGATATTGATGATATGCTCCATTGCCAAACACCTCCATGCCTTTATGATATGCGCAAAACCA
>JAITOS010000049.1 GCA_031289815.1 Peptococcaceae bacterium
ATTCCATCCCGGCGGACGGCGACGTCGTCCGGGCCTTCAGGCAAGCCGGTTTTGTCTGGGGTGGGGATGCCTGGTATTCCTCCCATGACTATATGCATTTTTCCTATCTGGGAGGGTAAGGGAGGATAACAACCGGGAACAGCTGCGGCGTATATGAACCGCTTTAAACCCGAATACGCAATCAAAGTTTCAGCAGGCAAATTCGGATTTGAAAGCGGAATTAAAACTATTCCACTCTACGCGGCGTTTTGTGTTTAGCACACGTTCAAAACGCGGAATAGCGTACAGTTTTGGCTCATAGCGTTCACGGTATAAAATTCATAGATATTTTTCGTAATCCTGCCGGACATAGAAGATACGAGCGATATGAACCATTCTGCGGCTTTCGTCAACCGTATAGAAAACGCGGTGATTCTTGATGGGAAACCTTCGGCAGCCTTTTTTCTGTAAGCGGCCATGTCGTGAAGGCTCAAGTATTATCTTAATCCAGAGATGCATTTACACACTTCGCGGGACACTCCCGCCCGTAAAACGGGTATCCGGCAATCCAACATCAGCCGGATTGAAAACGGGAATTGCAGTCCGACAATCGCCACACTACAGCAGATTGCGGACGGCGTGGGAAAAACGCTCCATATTGAGTTCAGATAGACGCTTAACGATTTTCGCACCTTTTTCGCACATAGTCCTGGAACCGTCCGCCCTTCGCGGCCCTCAGCAAGAGCAGGCGCACCTGTCCGCCCTTCGCCGACCCCAGCAACGACTTCATGGGAGTAGACTTCGGCGCCGTCCCGGCTAAGATAATATTCATTACAAACGAAAAATCTGATATAATAAGCACGGAGGAAAAATCCACCAAAGAAATACAACCGCGAGAAGCGGAGAGGGAGCTGGATCATGGCAGGAATTTTAGAACGCTTCGGAGATATCATGTCCGCCAACATCAACGCGTTACTCAGCAAGGCGGAGGGCAAGAACCGCGTGAAGCTCGCGGAGCAATACGTCATTAAAGCAAAAAGCGATTTTGCCGAGGTCAAACAGGCGCTAGCCACGGTACTCACTGCGGAAAAGAAGGCCCAAGCCGCTTACGAAAAAGAATTGAAGGATACCATCGGCCTTCAGGAAGCGGCGGAACACGCGGTACAGGCGGGCGACGACGCTGGCGCATTGAAAATTCTCGAACGCCTCGAACGGGAGCAGGCGGAGGTTGACGCGGCGAAAACCGCCTGGGACGCGGCCAGGGTGACGGCGGACAAAGCCCGTAAAATGCACAACAAGCTCGCCGCTGACATTCGCGTCCTGGAAAGCCAGAAAAATCAGATCGTCGTCAACGACGCGGTGGCGAAGGCGCAGGAAACAACCAATAAAATGGCCAGCGGCAGTCTATCGGCTGACGTCACCAGCAAGATGGCGCAGCTCAATCAGAGCGCGGCTGACGCCCTTCTGAACGCGGAGAGCGTGGCCGAACTCAATGAGGAACCGCGCGATGAAACGGACGACCTCGTTGCGAAGTACACGACGAATTCGGCGGCCGCCCAGGATAAATTGGCGGAACTGAAAGCGAAACTGGGTAAGTAAGTCTTACCCAGGCACATAGAGCGGACAGCGGCGGTAGTTCTCCGCCGCTGTTTTGGTGAAGAACAAGCCTTTACTGCACGGAGCGTGTGAGGGGATAAAAGGTCGCCGCACAGGCGCAGTTTATCACCGAAGAAAGCGCAGATACACATGAAGGTAAAAAGTTGTAAGGGGGTATTTTTATGGCGCGTTCAGGAGGCGGTGGCGGCGGGGGAGGCTTCAGAGGGGGCGGCGGTTTCTCTTCAGGCTCGTCTCGCGGAGGAGGCGGTTTTAGTTCCCAGTCGAGCGGCAGTTCCCGGTCGGGCGGTAGCTCCCGCTCGTCTAACTCCAGCGGCGGTCCTCGGATGTCCTTTCCCGGCGGTCCGCGCCCGCCTTACTCCAGCGGTGGTTTTCGTCCCCCCGGGCCGCGCCAGCCGCGCGGTTCGCAAGGGGGTTTTGCTTACGCTCTGGTTATCATCGTCGTCGTCATTTGCCTGTTGTATGCCTTTCTCCAGATCAGCGGCGCTTCTTTGTCCGCCGTCACGCAGTCGGCGCATACCCCGCCGGATAAGCTGAACGCGTCTCTCGGCGGCGCGCCCTATGTGATCTATACCGACGGCGGCGACGAATCCTGGGGCAGCGAGATGTATTTATTCGACGACGCGCAGAAAAATTTCTGGAACCAAACCGGCGTCACTCCGTATGTGATCATCACCGCCGACTACGCGAAATACAGCGACGCCCAGATGAAAGAAATCACGGACGCGCTCTACACAGCGTATGTCCCGACGGAAAGCGGTGTTTTGCTCCACATCTCCGATAACGGCGCGGGCGACTGGACGGCGTATGTCATGCCGGGCAAGGGCGCAACTTCGGTTCTCGACGCCTACGGGCTGGATCAGATGCTGAACATCTTTGAAAGCAATTGGTACAGCGATAAGACGGAGGGGGCCTTATTGGCGGACACCCTGAACTCGGCGGCGGCGCGCATCATGACCAACCCAGCGGACTCCAGATCCAAGCTGACGGCCTTTGTCGTCGCTGTGATAGCGCTTGTTATTGTGATCAGCATTGTGAAACGCAACGGGACAAAGCGCAAGGAAGCGGAGGCCCGTCAGGCGGAAGCCAACGCCCGGATTTTAAACGCGGATATCGAGGATATTCCCACCGACGCCACCGACGACTCCACCTTGAATTAACCGTTTGGGGTGAGCTTATAGGGCGAAATTTATTTCGCTGACGGTGAAATTCGAGCCTTGGCGGGCAAATCCCAGGCTTGGACACGATCGGGGAGGGAAGCGCTTTCACATTTCAGTAAAAAATGAAAAATTGGTTGCTTTTTTAGAAGGAATTCAAAGAAATAGATAGAATAAAAATAAAAAGGCTCTAAAAACATAGAAAGAGGTATAAGAAAACAAAGTCCGCAGTAAAATGATGAACAAACGATGAACAAAATGAAACGAAAGAAAAGGAGGAGGGGGACATGGGCGTCCTGATGTTATCTCGTATCCAATTTGCTCTGACGGCTGGGTTTCACTACATTTACGTGCCGTTATCGATTGGGTTGGCTGTTCTAATCTTTTTTATGGAATTTCGCCGCCATCAAACCAAAAAGCCGGTATATGATCAAATGGCCAGATTTTGGATCAAGCTGTTAGCGATCAACTTTGTGATTGGGGTGGCCACCGGTATTACGATGGAATTTCAATTCGGTACGAACTGGTCGGATTATTCCCGCTTTGTGGGGGATATTTTCGGCGCGCCGTTAGCGGCGGAAGGGATTTTCGCGTTTTTTCTGGAATCTACCTTTATCGGCTTGCTGTTCTTCGCCAAGGATAAGATTTCTTCCTTCATGCGGATGTTTGCCGCGCTGATGGTGGCGCTCGGCACGAATCTGTCGGCCTTTTGGATTCTCGCCGCCAACTCCTGGCAGCAGACGCCGGCGGGATATCAACTGGAAAATGGCCGGGCGATCATGACGGACTTCAGCGCCGCTCTATTCAATCATTCCACGCTGCCGCGCTTTTTCCACGCTATTGCCGGGGCGTATATCCTGGCCGCGGTGGTCGTGACGGCGGTCAGCGCCTATTACATTCTCAGAAATAAAAATCTGGAAATCGCCAAGCCGTCGCTCCGTTGGGGTCTGGTTTTCGGCGTCCTCTTCAGCGTGTTGCAGCTGTTCATCGGACACTGGCACGCGAAAGAAGTGGCGGAATACCAACCGGCGAAGATGGCGGCCTTCGAGTTGAACTGGGAGACGCGCGCCGACGCGCCTTTGCTGATTTTTGCGATTCCGAACGCGGCGGAAGAAAAAAATTCCTTTGAGATCAGCGTTCCGGGTATGTTGAGCTATTTCGCTTTTGGCAGCACTGCCGCGACGGTCACGGGACTCAAGGATATTCCGGCGGACGAACGGCCGCCGTTGCTGGCTTCCTCTCTTCCCTTCCATCTGATGGTGCTTTTTTGGGTCATTACCATTGTGGTGTTGGCGGTGGGGTTGATCAAGCAGCTGCGGGGGACGATCTATCAGAGCCGGGTGTGGCTGAAACTGTCTATGGCCGTGGTGCCGCTGGCGTATCTGGCCAACGAATTGGGCTGGATGGCGGCGGAGGTTGGCCGACAGCCGTGGATTGTGCAGGGCTTCCTGAAAACGGCGGACAGTGTTTCAGCCGTATCGCTGGCCCAGGTACTGACGGTCTTCATACTGTTTGGCGTCTATTATCTCGTTTTGTTCATTCTGTTCCTGTATTTTATGATGAAGACGATCCGGAACTATGTACCGCAAGAGCGTAGACAATAAGGGTCAAGGAGGGGAAAACAAATGGATTTAAATCTGATCTGGTTTTTGCTGGTAGGCATTTTGATCGTTGGTTACGCCGTCCTTGACGGGTTTGACCTTGGGGTGGGAAGTTTATATCTGATCTTGCCGAAAACAACGGAAGAAAAGCAGGTGCTGCGGCACAGTATCGATCCGTTTTGGCACAGCAATGAGGTTTGGCTCCTGACCGGCGGCGGGGCGTTGTTTGCCGCTTTCCCTTTGGTGTATGCCTCGGCCTTCAGCGCTTTCTATCTGGCGCTCTTTCTGGTGCTGTTCGCCTTGATTGCCCGGGCGGTAGCGATCGAATACCAGACCAAAGCGGAGCATCCGACGTTGAAGAAAGGACTGGAAATCGCCTTTTCTGTGGGCAGCTTTCTCCCGGCGCTGCTGTACGGCGTGGCGATGGGTAATGTGGCGCGGGGGATTGCTCTCAACGCGGCGCAGAATTACACCGGCACCTTCTGGCAATTACTGAATCCCTACGCGCTTTTATTCGGACTACTGGGCTTAGCCGCGTTTTTGCTTCAGGGCAGCGCCTATTTGGGCTTTAAAACGGAGGGGGATTTGCAGCAGCGTTCCCTGAGCTTCTCCCGGAATTTCTGGCTGGCCTTTCTGGTGCTCTATCTGGCGGGGACGGCGGTCAGCTATCTGTATACGCCGCAGTTGTTCGCGAACTATGGGCAATATCCGGTGCTGCTCCTGATTCCCGTGCTTAGTTGGGTGATGACGGCGGTGACTGGTATCCTGCTCTTTAAAAAAGCGGCCTTCGTTTCCTTTCTGGCTTCTTCCGCTTCCCTGGCGCTGATGGTTCTGACCCTGGCGGTGGGGCTGTTCCCGAATCTTCTGCCGGCGACGGATCCGGTGCGCAGTCTGACGATCTATAACGCGTCTTCTTCCCCCTTGACGCTGAAAATCATGCTGATCATCGTCTGCTGCGGTTTGCCGCTGGTTCTGATCTATACGACGTATCTCTACCGGGTATTCCACGGAAAAGCGAAGTCGGACGCCGAAAGCTATTGACATTCAGAAGTTCAGTGGATACAATGTTTAAAAAGCGAAAATGACGAGGATGGGGAATAGTACGAGGAATGGGCTATGACAGAGAGTTGTCGGCAGGTGCGAGGCAAGGATAGACCGGCTTCGGAACTCTCCCCGGAGTTGTCGGCTGAAAACTTTCAGGAGTTGCGTAGGTCGGACGGAGCTTCCGCCGTTAAAAGGAAGAGGATAGTGGAATTGCCAGAATGTTCTGAAAATATTTCCTGTCCGCTGAGTTCGGTTGGCAAAAACCGTAATTTGGGTGGTACCACGAAGCGTCCCTTCGTCTCAAAAATGAGATGAAGGGTTTATTTTTACTGTGGGAGGCGATGATGGCGGTCGTCTGGAGAAGGATGTTCTCCGATCGACAGGGACGTTCCCCGATGAAAGATGGATGGTTATTGAAGGAGGAAGATAGCGATGCGGAAATTGTATGTGTTCGATACGACGCTGAGAGACGGGGAACAATCCCTGGGGATTACGCTGAACGCCAGGGAGAAGATTGAGATTGCCAGACAGCTGGTCAGCTTGGGAGTCGATGTGATTGAAGCCGGTTTTCCCGCTTCTTCGCCGGGAGATCTCGAATCGGTCAGCAAGATCGCCAAAGAGGTCAAGGGGGTGACGATCTGCGGTCTGACCAGAGCGGTGGAACAGGATATCGATATTTGCGCGCAGGCCTTGAAACAGGCGGAAGCGCCGCGCATCCATACCGGTATCGGCGTCTCGCCGGTTCACATGGAGAAGAAATTAAAGATGACCCCGGAACAGGTCATCGAGAGAACGGTGGCCGCGGTGAAATACGCGAAGAAATATGTCCATGACGTGGAGTTTTACGCGGAGGATTCCTTTCGCAGCGACCGGACGTTTTTGGTAAAGGTGCTGGAGAAGGCGATCAGCGCCGGAGCGACCGTGATCAATATTCCGGATACAGTGGGCTACGCCAGTCCCTGGGAATACGGAGAGCTGATCGCCTTTGTGATGAATCAGGTGAAGAATATCGATCAGGCGGTCGTCAGCGTTCACTGTCATAATGACCTGGGCATGGCGACGGCCAACGCTCTGGCCGGTATCCGCAACGGCGCCGGTCAGGTGGAAGGAACGATCAACGGGATCGGGGAGCGCGCGGGCAACACGTCGCTGGAAGAAGTGATCATGGCGGTCTTTACGAAACCGACGGCCTATGGCGTGGAGAGCAGAATTAACACCAGGGAAATCGCACCTACCAGCCGGATCGTCGCCCGGATTACCGGCGTATCGGTGCCGGATCACAAGGCGATCGTAGGGGCCAACGCCTTTATGCACGCTTCGGGCATTCATCAGGACGGGGTGATCAAAGACCGGGATACCTATGAGATCATTAAACCGGAAGATATCGGCGTACCGCAAAACACGATCAGCTTGAGCGCGCGTTCCGGGCGGCACGCGCTTCAGCACCGCCTGGAAGAATTGGGGTATCCCGTGGAGGGAGCGGATCTGGACGACGTTTATGAACGTTTCCTGAAATTGGCGGACGCTAAAAAGGAGATCTTCGATCAAGACCTCTTTGCCCTGATGGGGGACAAGGAATCCTTTACGGAATCCATCCAGGTGAAAAATATGTCGTTTGCCACCAACTTGAGTAAAATAGCGACGGCGACGGTCACGCTGGAACTGAACGGCGTAGAGACCACCGACGCGGCGACGGGCAACGGTCTGGTCAGCGCTCTGTTCAATACGATCGGCCGGATCACCGGGAATACCGCCGGGGTGGAGGACTACGCGGTGAAATCCGTTACCAGAGGCAACGAGGCGATTGGCGAGGCGACGGTGAAGCTGCGGAATGATAAAGGCGCTTTGGTCGTCGGTAAGGGTTTCTCCACCGATGTGATCGAGGCGAGCGCGAAGGCGTATATCAATGCCGTGATGAAGTCCCGTTAGCGGCAGTACGGTCAGGAGTGACAGCCGCAACCGCAATGCGAGGAGTGGGCAGGTTGCGCTTTGGCGGCGGGTTCACGCAGCAATTGCTGCGCCAGATGCTCGGTATAGCCGCCGTTATGCCGCCGGATTTCCTGGGCCAAGGTGACGACGGCTTGAATATCTTCTTTGCTCATTCCCTGCGCGAGGGCTTCGCTGACGGCTTCACGCAGAGCGGGAAGGGCGTTGGCGGCGGTTGCGGCGGCGATTTGAGCGGTGAGGGATAGGAAGGGTTGAAGGGACATGGGAAAAACCTCCTGTCAAAAACATATTTTTTATTATATTATCTCACTGGAAGGAAAAAAACAAAAGCGTGGGGAAAGAAAGTCTCAGGAGAATGCGGAGCGGGCAAAGCGGGAGTGAAGGATGATGGCTCAACAAAGGACGGCGGACGGCGGGGTCGTAGTCGTCGGCGGCGGCGCCGCCGGGATGATGGCCGCGGGGCAAGCTGCTATGGCAGGCGCCGCGGTGCGGTTACTGGAAAAGAAAGAGCGCTTGGGCAGCAAGGTGTTGATCTCCGGGAAAGGGCGCTGCAACCTGACTCATGACGCGCGGGCCGAAGAATTGATCGAGGCTTATCCGGGGAACGGGCGTTTTTTGCAGGGGATATTGCATGAGTTTGACAGCGGACGGTTGCGTGAATTCTTTGCCGAATACGGACTGGAAACGAAAACAGAGCGGGGAGGGCGCGTTTTTCCCGTGTCCGAGGCAGCGAAAGATGTGGTTCAGGCTCTGAGCCAATACTTGCAGGCCGGTGGCGTCGCCGTCGAGTGCCGTCAGACAGTTAAAGAAATTCAGCTGAAGGACGGACGAGTGAGCGGGGTTCGTACAGCCGCCGGGGTGATTCCGGGAAAAGCGGTGATTATCTGCACCGGCGGCGCTTCCTATCCGGGGACGGGTTCCACCGGGGATGGCTACCGGATCGCTCAGGCGCTGGGACATACCGTGGTGACGCCGCGCCCGTCTCTGGTTCCTTTGCGGACGCGGGAAGACTGGGTGCAAGAAGTGCAGGGCTTGTCGCTGCGCAACGTCGAGGTTTCCTTATGGGTTCGCGGTAAAAAGAAGGCCGCTAAGTTTGGCGAGATGCTGTTTACCCATTTCGGGCTGTCCGGGCCGGTGATCCTGACGTTAAGCCGGGAAGCGGACGAGGCGCTGCGGGCGGGCGAGGAGGTTCGTTTGCAGATCGATCTGAAGCCGGCTTTAACCCAGGAGCAGTTAGATCTCCGTTTGCAGCGGGATTTTCAGCGGTTCAGCAATAAACAGTGTAAACAGGCCCTGGACGACCTGCTGCCGAAGAGCTTAATTCCCGTGGTGATCCGCTTATCCGGCATTGATCCTGAACGCGTGGTTCATCAAATGACGCGGGAAGAACGGCAGCGTCTGGGGAAATTGCTCAAAGCGCTGACCCTGACCCTGACCGGCGCCTTGCCGCTGGCGGCGGCGATTGTTACCGCGGGCGGGGTGGACGTGAAGGAGATTGACCCGAAAACCCTGGCTTCCCGCAAGGTTCAGGGGCTTTATTGGGCGGGGGAAGTGGTGGATGTGGACGGCGTTACCGGCGGCTATAATCTGCAAGCGGCCTTTGCTATGGGCTATCGGGCCGGACGAGCGGCCGCGTACTATGTTACCGGCGAAAACCAGAGGTCTTAGCGGCGGCGGGAGCGCATAAACATACCGATGAGGTGATGTTTGTGCGTCGCGGTTTAGGGGAATATCTCCTGAGGTTGATCCATCATAGTGAGAAAAAAATCATCCGGATGATGGTGTTTGCTTGTTTAGCCCTGACGGTGACGCAATGTTGGCGGGCGCGGGATCCCTTGCAATTCTACTTGGCTTTCGCGCAGAAGATTGAGGAAACCGCGATGGACGTCCGGAGCCAGCCGGTTCCGGCGATGTCGGCGGAGCAGACGGCGCGGCCCTTGCCGGAGAGCTGGGCGGTCGTCTTGAAGGCGCAGCCGGCGGCGGCAGTGAAAGTGAGTCAGAATGGAGAGCTTTTAGGGACGTTGAGCCAGGGGGAACTGACGCTGAAGGTTCAAGCGGGAAAAATTCAGTTAGATGGCCGCGAGATTCGGGAGTTGATTCGGGTTCAGGTCGTTCGCACAGCCGCCCCGCTCTCCCAGCCGCAAGTCAATCAGGTCTATCTCCTTCAGGGAAACGTACAAGAGATTCCCGTAACGCCGTAAGGGAATAATCAAGAAAAGAATGACCAGGAGTTGTGGCACATGATGATGAAGTCCATCGCTGACCGAAGCGTATTCAACATATGGGATGAAGAGAGCCGGACGTTTGCCTGTGGCTGTATGCAGCAATGGTATACGACGGAATGGAAGCGCCGAGCGGGGTGCGGCCCCTCGGTGGCTTCTAATCTGTTGCTGTATCTGAATCAAACGCGTTCTAGCATTGACTTAGGCGACGATTTTACCAGCAGAGAGCGTTGCCTGAGATTAATGGAAGAGGTGTGGGAGTTTGTCACCCCGAAGATCGGGGGAGTTTCGACGACGAAGCGCTTTTATACCGCCCTGGAGGCTTACTTACAGGCCAAAGCGCTTCAAGCCGCCTATGATTTCTGCAATGTTCCGGTGCAAAAAGCTAAACGCCCGGCCCTGGATGAGGTGTTAGGCTTTATCGGCGGGGCGCTGGCGAAAGATGTGCCGGTCGCTTTCCTGAATTTGTGCAACGGTCAGGAGAAAGATCTGGATCAATGGCACTGGGTGACGATCATTGCCCTGGAATATACGGAGGACAAGCGCGGCGCTGAGATTGAATTCCTGGATGAAGGTAAAATATGGAGGATCAATCTGGCCTCTTGGTATGCTACCACCACGCTGGGCGGCGGCTTTGTCTGCTTTAATGCTTGACGAGTAAGGAGGATGCAATGACGACTCAGAGTAAAAAGATTACCACCGCGGCTCTGCGCATGGCGATGACGGATAGCCGGGAAGAAGAAGGGCATCTGAAGGAATTCTATGCGCGTCAGGGGATCAAGGCCGCGGCGGTGGATTATGGCGGGGAATACATCAGCGCCGTAAAAAAGATTATTGAACGGGCGGTGATTGCCGCTAAACGGGAAGGCGTGATCAGGGAAACCCACGGCGAAGAGGGGGCGGTAGCCGGCGCGACCCACGAAGCCTTGACGCAGATCATGCCGAAGGCGCTGGGATTGAATATCGGAGGGAAGATAGGGATCGCCCGCTATGATGAACACCTGACCGTCGCCGTGTTTTTTGGCATCGGCTTGCTGCACCTGGATGAAGTGTCGGTCGGCATGGGGCATCGGGCGGTACCAAAGGAAATGGAGGGGACCCGTCATGATTAGAGGAATCAGGGGAGCGATCACCGTAGAGGAGAATACGGCGGCGGCGATGGCGGAAGCCACGCAGGAAATGCTGCGGCACATACTGGAGCGGAATCAGCTGGATACGGAAGTGATTGCCAGCGCGCTGTTTACGGTGACGGCGGATTTGGACGCGATGTTTCCGGCGACGGCGGCGCGGGAGATCGGCTGGGACCAAGTTCCCATGATGTGTACCAACGAAATACCGGTGCCCGGTTCTTTGCGGCGGTGTATCAGGGTGTTGCTTCAGGTGAATACCGCGGTCCCTCAGAGCGATATCCGGCACGTCTATTTGCGCAAGGCGGTCGTCTTGCGTGAAGATCTGAACAACTGAGGGTAGCTCCTGGGAGCGGGTGGGCGCGGCGCCGCATGAAAAGGAGCAGACTGGAAAATACTAGGCAGGACGGTAGAAAGGGGAAAGAAAAATGATTGTGGTGTTGAGAAAAGGATCGGGCGAGACGGAGATCCAAGAGGTGGTAGGACGGTTGAGCGAAGCGGGTTTTTCCGTGCATATATCCCAGGGGGTGGAAAAATCGCTGATTGGAGCGATCGGAGATCGTTCCCGTATCGAAGAATTGTCGCTGGAGGCGCTGTCTTGTGTGGAAAAAGTGGTGCCGATCCTAGCGCCGTATAAGCTGGTGAGCCGGGAATTTCACCCGGAGGACAGCGTGATCACGGTGGGGGGACAGAGGATTGGCGGCCCGGAAATTCAGGTGATGGCCGGACCGTGCGCGGTGGAAAGCCGGGAGCAGATTCTGGAGACGGCGGCGGCGGTGAAGGAAGCCGGAGCCAACTTTTTGCGCGGCGGCGCTTTTAAACCAAGGACTTCGCCGTACTCTTTTCAGGGGTTGGGAGAAGAAGGCTTGCGCTATCTGGCGGAAGCCAGGGAAAAGACCGGTTTGCTCGTGGTCACGGAAGTGGTTGACGCGCGCGATATTGAATTAGTGGCTTCCTACGCGGATATTCTCCAGGTCGGGGCCAGAAATATGCAGAACTTTTTGCTGTTGAAGGAATTATCGATGTTGGACAAGCCGGTTCTGTTAAAAAGAGGACTGTCGGCGACGCTGGAGGAATGGATGATGGCCGCTGAGTATATTATGGCCGGTGGTAATTATCAGGTGATTTTCTGTGAACGCGGGATTCGTACCTTTGAAACCTATACGCGCAATACCCTGGATCTGACGATGGTTCCGGCGTTGCAGCTGCTCTCGCATCTGCCGGTGATCGTTGATCCCAGTCATGGGACCGGAAAATGGCAGCTGGTTCCGCCTATGGCCCAGGCGGCGTTGGCGGCGGGCGCGGACGGCTTGATCGTGGAGGTTCATCCTTGTCCGGAAAAAGCGGTATCGGATGGAAAACAATCCCTGAACCTTGAGAACTTCCGGGAGATGATGAAGCGCTTAGAGAAAATCGCCCGCGTTTTGGGGCGCAGCCTGAAGGGAGTTGCCGGCGAGTGAAGGCGGAAGAGCAATGCTTGCTGGCACCCGGCTGGAGAGGGGAGCGCGTTCCCCGCGCCTGTGTGATCGGCTTGGGATTGATGGGCGGCTCCTGGGCGGGGGCTTTACAGGCGAGAGGATGGCAGGTATGGGCGGTAGAACGGCAAGCGGCAAGCCTGGAACAGGCAAGGGAGCGCGGGTGGATTCGTGAAGGCTGGAGCGTCCTTCCGGCGCGGCTGGATGTGGATCTGGTGATCATCGCTTTGCCGTTACCGGCGGTCTTGACTATTTTGCCGGACGCGGCGGCGTGTTTCGCGGCGGGTACGATCGTCATGGATGTGAGCAGCCTGAAAACAGCAGTCTGCGCGGCGGCGCCGGTTCTGACCGCCAAGGGTATTCATTTTGTCGGCGGCCATCCGATGACGGGATCGGAGAAGTCAGGGTTTGAAGCGGCCAAGCCGGATTTGTTTTACGGTTATCCTTATGTCCTGACCCCGCTTCCGGATTGTCCGGCGGCGGTGTTGGAAGCGCTCCGTCAGTTGATCGGACAACTGGGGGCGCGGCTGGTCTTGCGGGAGCCTGCTTTGCACGATCAGGAGGCGGCGATGATCAGCCATATTCCTCACGTGCTGTCGGTAGCGCTGACACTGGCGGCGGGGGATATGCGAGCGGCAGGATTGGAAGCGTTGGAATTGGCCGGACGCAGTTTCCGTGAAATGACGCGTATTGCGGATAGTTCGCCGGAGATGTGGCGGGAGATTATGCTGAATAACGCCGAGGCGATTCTGGCGGGTCTGAAAATTTGCCAGGAGCGGCTGGATGAATTTCGCGGCTATATCGAACAAGGAGACGGCGACGGCGTGGCTCAAGCGTTTCAACAAGCGCGCCGTGTCCGCGAAGATCTTTTTTGAGAGGGGGTCAAATGTTGGCAGGAGTATATATTCAACCGGCGGCTAAAGTCCGGGGAACGGTGCGCGTCGCGGCGGATAAATCCATATCGCACCGGGCCGCCTTGCTGGGCGGGATGGCGAAAGGCGAGACGCGGATCAGTAATTTTCTGACCGGGCAGGATTGTTTGAGTACCTTACAGTGCCTGAAAACGCTGGGCGTCCGCTTTGAACAGAACGGCTCTGAGATCTGGATCCAGAGCGAGGGCGTGCAGGACTGGCAGGAGCCTGAGGACATCTTACAGGTGGGAAATTCCGGGACGACGATGCGTCTCTTATTAGGCGTTTTGGCGGGGAGTCCTTTCAGCGCCACCCTCACGGGCGATGCTTCGATCCGGAGCCGTCCTATGCGCCGGGTTACGGCGCCGCTGCGGGAGATGGGGGCGAAGATTCTCGGGCGGCGGCAGGGGACCTTAGCGCCGCTGACGATTAGCGGCGGCCAGCTTCAGGGGAGAGAGTTTACGATTGAAGTGGCTTCGGCGCAAGTGAAATCCGCCTTGATTCTGGCGGGGTTAAGAGCGAAGGGAACGACCTCGGTGACGGAGCCGGCCCAATCCCGCGATCATACGGAGCGGATGCTGCAAGAATTCGGCGTGCCGCTAGAGCGCACGGATCAGCGCGTCGCCATTCAGGGCGGGGCGGTTTTGCACGGGCAAAACGTCCGGGTTCCGGGAGATATTTCATCGGCGGCCTTTTTTTTAGTGCTGGGCAGCTTGGCCGGAGCCGGAGAAATCGTTTTACCGGAGGTGGGAATCAATCCGACGAGAACCGGCGTGATAGACGCGCTCCGTCAGATGGGGGCGGATATTACGGAAAGCAACCGGGAAGAGATCGGCAATGAGCCGCGGGCGACCTTAACCGTGCGTCCGGCTAAACTGCGGGGGATTGAAATTGCCGGGGAGATTATTCCCCGCTTGATTGATGAGCTGCCCATTCTGGCGGTGGCGGGCTGTCTGGCGGAGGGCGAAACCGTGATCCGTGACGCCGCCGAGCTGCGGGTGAAGGAAACGGACCGGATTAAAACGATGACAGCGGGGCTTCAGGCCCTGGGGGCGAGGATTGAAGAGCGGCCGGACGGGGTTCATATTTGGGGCGGGCCGCGCTTAACCGGCGGTCAGGCGGCGGCGTGGGGGGATCATCGTTTGGCGATGGCCTGGACGGTAGCCGGGCTGGTGTCGCAAACGGGGGTCAGCCTTCAGGGGCTGGAAGCGGCGGCGGTCTCCTATCCGGATTTTTACCGGGATATTCAGGGATTGGTCGCCTCAGATGGCGGATAATTGCCGCCGCGCGCGGATTATTTGCAGCGGGAAGGATTCAAAATGATTCTGAATGAGAAACAGTAAAAATGAAAAACAGT